>CAWUSQ010000022.1:0-100900 GCA_963925275.1 uncultured Rhodoferax sp. | reverse complement strand
GCAGCCGCAGCGCTGCGAAATTGAAGGTCTCAACGGTGTGGTGCGCAGTGGCACGCTGTTGGCTTTGGTACCAGGGGAGCAGACGGCTTGGTTTAAAACCGGCGCGGACAAGCCCGCCGTGCCTTTGGCCTTTTCGAAGTTCCGGCGCTTGATTCTGAGCGATGTGATTGCACCGCATTTGGCACGCAAGTCGGACGCGCACGAGGATATTCTGGCTTACCGCAGTGCGGTGGACTTTCGCATGAGCTTGGACAAAGGCCAGGACATGGCCGGTGCCACAGTGGGTTATGTCGAGATGCCTTACGGCTTGTTTTTGTTCATGCCTGTGGACCAGCAGGGTGGTGTGCGCCGGGTGTTTGTGCCGCGCCAGGCGTTCACGAGCCTGGCCATCGGTGCGCACATTGGTGAGGTCTTGGTTGAACAAAAAGTGCTGGACGAAAGCGCCGTGAACCAGGCGATGGCGCATCAGGCTGAAAAACGCAAACGCAAACTGGGTGACTACTTGGTGGACACCGAGGTGGTGAGCGAAGAGCAGTTGATACTGGCCATTGAGCAGCAGTCCAACATGCCCATGATCCGCTTGGGCGAGGCTTTGTTGCGACTGGGCTATGTCGAACCCGAGCAGCTGGAAGAGGCCTTGGAGCGCCAGAAGGCCGACCGCAGCCAGCCCTTGGGCCGGTTGTTGATCAACATGGGGTTTCTCACGCGTGAGCAACTCACCAACGCGCTGGCCCGAAAAATGGGCTACCCCGTGGTGGATGTGGTGCATTTCCCCTTACAGAACGAAGCCTTGCTCAAGGTGTCTAAGCAGACCGCGCGGCGCTTGAGTGTGCTGCCTTTGCTGCTGCACCCAGGCCTGTTGGTGGTGGCCAGTGCAGACCCTACGCGCAACAATGTGCTCGATGAGCTCGGTTTCATTGTGCAGGGCCGTGTCGTGGCGGTTCTGGCGGATGAAGATGACGTCAAAGAGGTGATGGAGGCGGCCTACGCCAAGCTGGGAAGCACAGACAACCAAGGCTATGAAACCCTGGAGGACCTGGCCAAAATTGCCCAAGAAGGCAGTAGCAGCACCGAGTTGCTGGAGTCCATGACCTTGCAAGACGGTGATGAGGACGAGCCAGCCGATGAGCCCATTGCCCAGTCAGACAACACCTTGGTGCGCTTGATCAACACCATGATCATTGAGGCCCACTCGCGCGGCGTTTCTGACATCCACGTCGAGACCCAACCACGCCGCGCCAAGGTTCGGATCCGCTTTCGGCGTGATGGCGTGATGTCACCCTACCTAGAGCTACCCCATACCTACCGCGCAGCCCTGGTTGCACGCCTGAAAATCATGGCCTCGCTGGACATCTCAGAGCGGCGCAAACCGCAAGATGGCAAGATCGACTTCAGCCGGTTTTCCAAGCGCCACCGTCTTGAGCTGCGCATGGCCACCATACCCACAATGAATGGTTTGGAAGACATCGTGATGCGCTTGCTGTCCTCGGCCAAGCCGATTCAGATGGACAAGATCGGCCTGACACCAGACAACTATGACCACTTGCTGGAGTCCATCAACCGACCCTATGGCATGGTGCTGTGTGTGGGGCCCACGGGCTCGGGTAAGACCACCACGCTGCACTCTATTTTGGGCCACCTGAACACGCCCGAGCGCAAGATCTGGACCGCTGAGGACCCGGTCGAAATCACCCAGCCCGATTTGCGCCAGGTACAAGTGAACCCGCGCATTGAATGGACGTTTGCCAAGGCGCTGCGCGCATTTTTGCGCGCTGACCCTGATGTCATCATGGTCGGTGAAATTCGCGACACCGAGACCGCACAGATTGCGGTGGAGGCCTCGCTGACTGGCCACATGCTGCTGTCAACGCTGCACACCAACAGCGCGGCTGAGACGGTGACGCGTTTGATCGACATGGGCATGGACCCGTTTAATTTTGCCGATTCGCTGTTGGCCGTGCTGGCGCAGCGTTTGGTACGCCGCTGGTGCAAGGCGTGCGTGGCGTCTAAAACGGCTTCTGATGCGTACGTGCAAGAGTTGTTGGATGACTACCGCCAAGCCTTTCCTGAAGACTTGCGACCCAGTGAAGAAACACTGCGTGCGCAGTGGCTCACCAAATACGGGCTTGATGGTGAGTTGAAGCATTTCCATGCCAACGGGTGTGCGCATTGCCAAGGCACGGGCATGTCCGGGCGCGTGGGCTTGCACGAGTTGCTGCAAGTCACGCCAGGTCTGCGTCGCCTGATTCAAACCAGTGCGCCCTCTGAGCAAATTTTGGCCGAGGCTTTCGCCAGCGGCTGGTTCAGAACGCTGCGCCAAGACGGCATTGGCAAAGTGCTGGAGGGTCACATCAGCATTGAGGAAGTGCGGGCCAACAGCAATGGCTGAGGGTGCCTCGGCCTCAGTAGAACACCCCTACGCTAACCTGACGCCAGACCGTGTGCTCGATGCCCTGGCCAGTGTGGGTTTGCGCGGAGACGGGCGCCTGACAGCGCTGAGCTCTTACGAAAACCGGGTCTATCAAGCGCACCTGGAGGACGGCGAGGTGGTGGTGGCCAAGTTTTACCGGCCCGCGCGCTGGAGCGAGGCGCAGATTCTGGAGGAGCACGCCTTCTCGCACGAGCTCATGGCTGCGGACATTCCGGTGGTTGGGCCTTTGCTAATCGAGGGGCGCAGCCTGCATGCGTTTGAGGACTTTGCTTTCAGTGTCAGCCCGCGCAGAGGTGGGCGCAGACCCGAGCTCGATGACCACGAGGTGCTGGAGTGGATTGGGCGTTTTTTGGCGCGTATTCACACCGTGGGCGCGGGTCGGCCCTTCGCGCACCGCCCCGCGCTCAATCTGCAGACCTTTGGTGAGCAATCGCGCGAGTGGCTGCTCGCCCACGACAAAGTGCCGCTGGACGTGCAGTCGGTTTGGGAAAAAGCCTCGCGGCGGGCTTTGGATCTGGTGGCAACGCACCCCTGTCTGAGCGGCCAGAGTGAGCCGCACGGGCCGACCATTGCGTGCCTGCGCTTGCATGGCGACTGCCACCCTGGCAATATTTTGTGGACGCCGCTTGACGCGCCTACCAGCGCGGCGCCGGGCCCGCATTTTGTGGACATGGATGACGCCCGAACAGGTCCTGCGGTGCAGGACCTTTGGATGCTGCTCAGTGGCGAGCGGGCCCAGCAAATCGGGCAACTGGGCGCGTTGGTGGACGGTTATGAGCAGTTTCGTGACTTTGACCGGCGCGAGCTCGCCTTGATTGAGCCACTGCGCACGCTGCGCTTGCTGCACTACAGCACCTGGCTGGCGCGCCGCTGGGACGACCCGATCTTTCCGATCAACTTCCCCTGGTTTGGCTCCAGCGACTACTGGCACGGCCAGGTGCAAATGCTGCAAGACCAAATTGAGGCCATGCAGGACGACCCGCTGGTGGTGTGAGCGCCGCAGCGCCCAGGCCTACTGCCCCTTGATGCCGAGCAACTCGACTTCAAAGACCAAGGTGGCGTTGGGCGGTATCACGCCCCCCGCGCCACGCTCGCCATAGGCTGTTGCTGATGGGCAGCTGAGCTTGGCCGAGCCGCCAACCTTCATGCGTTGCACGCCTTCGGTCCAACAGGCAATCACGCGGTTCAGTGGGAATTCGATGGCCTGATTGCGTTTGTAGCTGCTGTCAAACTCTTGGCCATCGGGGAACATGCCGCGGTAGTTGACCTTGACGGTGTCACTGGCTTTGGGGCTGATGCCAGAGCCTTCTTTCAGGGCACGGTAAACCACGCCACTGGCCGTGACCACCGCGCCGGGTTCTTTGGCCGCAGCCTCCAGGGTTTTGTCAGCAGCCCAGGCAGTGCCCAGGCTCAACAGGGCGGCGACAAGGCTCAGTTTGAATGTGGTGTGCATGGATGGTGTCTTTGGGTGTTGTTGTGCAGATCATGAAAAAACCCGCCAGCCTGGGCGGCCGCGGGGTTTGGGTGAGGCTGGCCCCTGCGTTTAAGCCAGCAGCGCGTTCACCCGCCGCACGTAAGCGGCAGGGTCATCGGGCATACCGCCTTCGGCCAGCAAGGCTTGGTCAAACAGGATGTGGGCCAGGTCATGAAAATGCACCGAGCCGTCGAGCTTTTTGACCAGCGCGTGCTCGGCGTTGACTTCGAGCACCGGCTTGACTTCTGGGGCTTTTTGGCCGGCTTGCTTGAGCATGCGCGCCAGTTGCGTGCTCATGCCGTCGTCCTGCACCACCAAACAAGCGGGCGAGTCGACCAAGCGGGTGGTCACACGCACATCCTCAGCCTTGTCTTTGAGGGCTTCTTTGAGCTTGGCCAAGATGGGCTTGAAGGTCTCGGCAACTTCTTCTGCGGCTTTCTTTTCTGCGTCGTCTTGTAGCTTGCCCAGATCCACTGCGCCCTTGGCAACGCTTTGCAGCGGGGTGCCCTCAAACTCGTTGAGAAAGTTCAGCGCCCATTCGTCCACGCGGTCGGTCATCAACAGCACTTCAATGCCTTTTTTCTTGAAGACTTCGAGCTGTGGGCTGTTTTTGGCCGCAGCCAGGGTGTCCGCGGTGATGTAGTAAATGGCTTCCTGTCCCTCTTTCATGCGCGCTGTGTAGTCGGCAAAACTCACACTGAGCGTGTCGCTGCTGCTTGAGGCAAAGCGCAGCAACTTGCCAATGCGCTCTTTGTTGCTGAAGTCTTCACCCAGGCCCTCTTTCAGGACTGCGCCAAACTCGTTGTAGAACGTGGTGAACTTGCCCGCATTCTCGGTGGCTTGCGCTTGCTCTTCGCCCGTGAGCACATCGGTCACGCCATCGGCACTTTCTGGCGCCGGCTTGTCGTGTTTGGCCAGGTCTTCAAGCATGCTCAGAACGCGGCGGGTGCTGCCTTCGCGGATGGCTTTGACATCGCGGCTTTCTTGCAGCAGTTCGCGTGAAACATTCAAGGGCAGGTCAGACGAGTCCACCACGCCTTTGACAAAGCGCAGATAGCTTGGCAGCAGGGCCTCGGCGTCGTCCATGATGAAGACGCGTTTGACGTAGAGTTTGACGCCAGCGGCTTTGTCACGGTTGTACAGGTCCATGGGCGCTTTGGACGGGATGTAGAGCAGTTGGGTGTACTCGGTGCTGCCCTCGACCCGGTTGTGGGTATAGGCCAGTGGCGCTTCAAAGTCGTGGCTGACGTGTTTGTAAAAATCAAGGTACTGCTCGGGTGTGATGTCTTTCTTGGCACGTGCCCAAATGGCGTTGGCCTTGTTAACGGTTTCCCAATCGCCAGTTTTGACCATGGCGCCAGGCTGGCGACCCCCGTTTTCGTCTTTTGGGTCGATCAGTTCGCCGTCTTTCCACTCTTCTTTCTCCATCAGGATGGGTAAGCTGATGTGGTCAGAGTATTTGGTGATCAAGCCTTTGAGCTTCCAGGCCGAGGCATAGTCCAGGCAGTCATCGCGCAGGTGCAAGATGACGCTGGTGCCGCGCTGGGCGCGCTCAATGGTTTCCACTTCGAAGTCGCCCGTGCCGCCGCTCGTCCAGCGCACGCCCTCGCTGGTTTTCATGCCCGCGCGTCGAGACTCTACGGTGATGGTGTCGGCCGCGATGAAACCAGAGTAAAACCCAACGCCAAACTGGCCTATGAGTTGAGAGTCGCTTTTCTGGTCGCCGCTGAGTTTGGAGACGAAGTCTTTGGTGCCGCTCTTGGCGATCGTCCCTAGGTGGTCAATGGCTTCTTGGGTGTTCATGCCAATGCCGTTGTCGGCAATCGTCAGCGTTTTGGCGTCTTTGTCAAAGCTGATGCGCACCTGCAACTCGGGCGCATCTTCGTACAAGCCGCTGTCATTGATGGCTTCAAAACGCAGCTTGTCGCAGGCGTCCGAGGCGTTGGAGACCAGCTCGCGCAGGAAAATTTCTTTGTTGGAATACAGCGAATGGGTGACCAGGTGAAGCAGTTGTGCGACTTCGGCCTGAAAGGACATGGTTTGTTTGGTCATGGTCTATCTAAGCGATTAAAACGAAAAAGTAAAAACGGAACCCAATGGATATGGGCGCGGTTGCAAAAATTTCAAGAAAGAAATTTAAAACTGCTCGTGCGGCTGCAAGTAGCGCCATTGCCCGAGCGGCAGATTGCCCAACATGACCCGACCGACGCGCACGCGCTTGAGGCCGGTCACTTTCAGGCCTACCAGCTCACACATGCGACGGATCTGGCGTTTTTTGCCCTGGGTGAGCACAAAGCGCAGTTGCTGTGGGTTTTGCCAGTCGACTTTGGCTGGCTTCAAGGTCTGGCCGTCGAGTTTCAGGCCATGGCGCAGCAAGGCGAGCTTCTCCGCAGGGAACAGTGAGGCCACGTCTTGCTCGATGGCGTCGTCATCGTCAATGCGACTGAGCTGGCGCGGGGCAGCGGCATGGGTGGCAGCCGCCGAGATGGCCGCCGCGGCATTGCTCACGCCGGTGTACATCACCCGGACCAGATATTCTTTTTCTACCTGCGCGTCTTCGCCAATGAGCTGGCGCGCAACCCGGCCGTCCTGTGTCAGCACCAACAAGCCCGTGGAGTCGATGTCAAGCCGGCCAGCTGGAACCAGGCTTTTGAGTTGGCTGGGGTGAAAGAAGTACCGCGCGTTGTCCTCGGTCCAACGGTTGTCCGGCTGAACCAGCGTGATGGCGGGTTCATGACCGTCTTCAGCCTGCCCACTGACCAAGCCCAGGGGTTTGTTGATCAGCACGGTGACTTGTTTGGCTTGCATGCCTTGGGCTTGGCGGTCGATCTCAATGCGTACGTTGGGCAGGACCTGCATGCCCATGGTGGCCACCACGCCGTTGACCTTGACCCAACCCTTGGCGATCCAGTCGTCCGATTCGCGGCGCGAGGCCAGACCCAGCTCTGCCATGCGCTTGTTCAGGCGCAGGGTGCCATTGGCGCCAAAAGCGGCTGTATTGGTTTGGCCAGCGGGCAGGGGTGCATGCTTGGACGGAGGCGGCGCTGGTGCGCGACGAAAGCCGCCGGGCGGAAGGGGATCGGACATGTTGCTATGGTTTTTCTAGCTGGGGAGTCTCGATTTTAAGGCTTGATGGCCTTGGCTCACTGCGCGGCGCGTTCAGGGTGCGTAAGCCGGGCAGGTCAATCACGCGCAGGCCCCCGTATTCCACTGCAATCAAGCCGCGCGCCGTCAGCGCCGTGAGCGCCTCGTTGACGCGCTGGCGTGACAGGCCAACCAAGTAGGCCAGCTCTTGTTGGGTGATGCGCAGCACCGCGTCCAAGCCCGGGTACAGCACCGGGTTGAACAAGGCGGCGAGGCTGCGCGCCACGCGTACCTCAGGGTTGCTCATGCGGTCAATGGCGCGCGCCGCAATGAACTGGCCCAGACGCTCGTTGAGCTGGTTGAGCACAAAACGGTTAAAGCCCACGGACTGGTCTAGCAACCAATGGAAGGTGTCCACGTGCAACCCTGCAACCAGCCCGTCGCGTAAGGCCTGGATGTTGTAGCGATAGGCCTCACGCTTGAGTGCGGTGCCTTCGCCAAACCAGCCGCCTGGCGGAATGCCGGTGAATGTCACGCTTTGGCCTTCAAAGTTGTCAGCGCTCATTTTGAGCAGGCCATCGATCACGCCGAACCAATAGGTCACAGGCCGACCCGTGCGACAGATCAGGTCGCCGGTGCGTACCTCGGCCACTTTGATGTCGGCAACGGCGCGCTGTTGCTCAGCCTCTGTGAGCAGCGAAAGCCAGCGGATGCGGCTGAATTCGCTGGCTTTCAGGGACCGGCGGCGTTGCAGCAAAGCGGGTTCGGTGCTCACAGAACGGGCCCTTGGGGCTGCCGAGACACCCCTGCTAAGGGCGCTCTATACACTATTTTAGGGAAAACACTTAGTGAATACATGCTCAATTGTCGTCCAAATGACAACATGGCGTCAAATTGAGTTCTATTATCTGTATGAGCAGTTTGATTTGTCGTGAGGGCAGGTCAAAGCGCAACCCAATGAGACAAGGTTTTTCAATGCAAACGACGTTCCCCCAGCTGTTGTTGGACCACGCGGCCAAACGGCCGGCTGATGCAGCGATGCGTGAAAAAGAATTTGGTATTTGGCAGGCCACCAGTTGGTCAGACTTGGCTGTGCTGGTTGAACATTTGGCCTGTGGTTTGCACCAAGCGGGCTTGCGCCAACATGAACACATGGTGGTGATTGGCGCCAACCGTCCGCGTCTGTATGCCACCATGTTGGCGGCGCAAGCGCTCGGCGCGGTACCGATTCCTTTGTACCAGGACGCGGCCGCCGCTGAGTGCGTGTTTCCTATCAACAATGCCGAAGTGCGCTTTGCGTTTGCCGAAGATCAGGAGCAGGTGGATAAGCTCTTGGATGTGCGAGAACAGTGCCCGCAGCTGAGCCACTTGTATTTTGACGACCTGCGTGGACTGCGCGCTTACGACGAACCAGGCCTGTGGTCGCTGGATGCCTTGATTGAACAAGGAAAGGCTTTTGCGCAAGCGCAGCCGGATTTTTTCAAGGCCGCAGTCGCCAAAATCAAGCCCGACGATGTGGCAGCTTTGTTTTTCACGTCGGGCACCACGGGCAACCCCAAAGGCGTGGTGCACACCCACGATACCTTGCTCAACCGTGCGCGTGCCGGCGCAGACTTTGACAAGCTCACCCATGCCGAAGAAGTGCTGGCCTATTTGCCGCCTGCGTGGATTGGGCAAAACATCTTTTCCTATGCGCAGTGGTTGTCTTGTGGCTATGTGGTCAATTGCCCTGAGTCGGCAGCCACGGTAAGCATTGATCTGAAAGAAATCGGGCCGACCTATTACTTTGCGCCGCCGCGCGTTTTTGAGGGCTTGCTCACCAGCGTGATGATTCGCATGGAGGATGCCAGCGCCATCAAACGCCAGATGTTCAAGGCTTTCATGAGCTTGGCCAAGCGCGTCGGCCCGAGCCTGATGGATGGCAAATCCATTGGCCTGTGGGATCGTTTGGCCTATGCCTTGGGTAACGTGTTGCTTTACGGCCCTTTGCGCAACAATTTGGGCATGAGCCGGGTGCGTGTGGCCTACACCGCAGGCGAAGCCATTGGCCCAGACTTGTTTACCTTTTACCGCTCTATCGGGGTGAACTTGAAGCAGTTGTATGGCTCTACCGAGACCGCCGTTTTTGTTTGCCTGCAGCCCGATCATGAGGCGCGCGCGGACACGGTGGGTGTGCCTTGCGCTGGTGTGGAGATCAAGGTGGCTGACAACGGCGAGATCTTGGTGCGCTCGCCCGGTCTGCTCAAGGGTTATTTTAAAAACCCAGAGGCCACGGCCGAAGTGCTCACGGCTGATGGCTGGTACCACACCAGCGATGCGGGCTTTTTGGATGCGCATGGTCACCTCAAGATCATTGACCGCGTGAAAGATGTGGGTCGCGTCAAAGGCGGCGCATTTGATGGCGCCATGTTTGCGCCTAAGTACGTTGAGAACAAGCTGAAGTTCTTTCAACACATCAAGGAAGCTGTGGCTTACGGTGATGGGCGTGATCAGGTCTGTGTGATGGTCAACATTGACTTTGATGCCGTGGCTAACTGGGCCGAGCGGCACAATTTGCCGTATGCGGGCTACACCGACCTGGCGCAAAAGCCTGAGGTCTATGAGTTGATCAAGTCTTGCGTTGAACAAGTTAATGCCGATCTCAGTGCTGACACCATGCTGGCGGGCTCGCAGGTGAGTCGCTTTTTGGTGCTGCACAAAGAACTCGATGCTGACGATGGGGAGTTGACCCGAACCAACAAGGTGCGCCGTGGCTTCATCGCCGAGAAGTACCAGGTGCTGGTGGACGCGCTCTATGGCGGCCAGCATGAGCAGTATGTGCAGACGCAGGTGAAGTTTGAAGACGGTCGTACGGGCAGTGTGAGCGCCACCTTACGCATTGATGACGTCAAGACCTTCTCGCCTGTCAAGGCGGCTGCATGATGGCGTTTGCATGGCAGCCCTTAAGTTTGAAAGCCTGGCTGCTGATGTCTGGGTACAACCTGTCTTCTATGCGGAAAACTACATGAGTACAAAAGCCATTGGCGACGTCGTTTTAGACGTCAAAAATATTTCATTGAGCTTCGGCGGCGTGAATGCGCTAAGCGATATTTCTTTTGATGTGCGCGAGCACGAGGTGCGCGCCATCATTGGCCCAAACGGTGCAGGCAAGAGTTCAATGCTCAACTGTATCAACGGGGTGTACACGCCGCAGCAAGGCACCATCACCTTCCGAGGGCAAACCTTCAGCCACATGGACAGCCACCAGGTGGCCACCATGGGCATTGGGCGTACCTTTCAGAGCCTGGCCTTGTTTAAGGGCATGAGCGTGGTTGACAACATCATGACGGGGCGCAACCTGCGCATCAAAAGCAATTTGTTTTTGCAGGCCTTGCGCATCGGCCCAGCCCAACGTGAAGAAGAGCAGCACCGCGCGTTTGTGGAAAACATCATTGATTTTTTGGAAATCCAGGCCTTTCGCAAAACGCCTGTGGGGCAGTTGCCCTATGGTCTGCAAAAGCGGGTAGATTTGGGCCGTGCACTGGCGATGGAGCCGGAGTTGCTTTTGCTCGATGAGCCCATGGCCGGCATGAACGTTGAGGAAAAGCAGGACATGAGCCGTTTTGTGCTCGACATCAATGAGGAGTTTGGAACCACCATCGTGTTGATCGAACACGACATGGGCGTGGTGATGGACATCAGTGACCGCGTGGTGGTGCTCGACTACGGCAAGAAGATTGGTGATGGCACGCCTGATGAAGTGCGCACCAACGAAGAAGTGATCACGGCCTATCTGGGCACCAGCCACTAAAGGAAGATTGAGATGGGATTTTTCATTGAGACTCTGTTTGGCGGCCTGATGGCCGGCATGCTGTATTCCCTGGTGGCGCTGGGCTTTGTGCTGATCTTCAAGGCCTCTGGCGTGTTCAATTTTGCACAAGGCGCGATGGTCTTGTTTGCTGCTTTGGCCATGGCGCGCTTTGCCGAGTGGCTGCCCTTGTGGCTGGGTGTGAGCAATATGCTGGTGGTCAATACACTGGCCTTCTTGATTGCCGGTGCCATCATGTTTGTGCTCGCTTGGCTGATCGAGCGCTTGGTACTGCGCCACTTGGTTAACCAAGAAGGCACCACCTTACTGATGGCAACCCTGGGCATCACGTATTTCCTGGATGGCATGGGTCAGACAATTTTTGGCAGTGATATCTACCAGCTCAATATCGGCATGCCCAAAGAACCGGTATTTTTGTTTGAGTCCACCTTCCAAGGCGGCGTGCTGATCAATCTGGAAGACGTGGTGGCTGCCGTGATCGCGGCACTGCTGGTGACTTTTTTGGCGCTGTTTTTTCAGAAAACCAGCACGGGCCGTGCTTTGCGCGCCGTGGCCGATGACCACCAAGCCGCGCAATCGGTGGGTATTCCACTCAACCGCATCTGGGTCATCGTCTGGTGTGTGGCCGGCGTGGTGGCGCTGGTGGCTGGCATGATCTGGGGCTCCAAGCTGGGCGTGCAGTTCTCGCTGTCAACGGTGGCTTTGCGCGCGCTGCCAGTGATCATTCTGGGCGGCTTGACCTCGGTGCCTGGGGCCATCATTGGCGGGCTCATCATCGGTGTGGGCGAGAAGCTCTCAGAGGTTTACCTTGGACCCTTTGTGGGTGGCGGTATTGAAATCTGGTTTGCCTACATGCTGGCCTTGGTGGTGCTGATGTTCCGCCCACAAGGCCTGTTTGGCGAAAAAATCATCGACCGCGTTTAAGAAAGCTGATTCATGTTTTACAGAGAGAACGGTCAATTCAAAACGTCCTACCGACAGGACCAACAGATTTTTTCCATCACCCAGGACCGGTGGGCGGTTTTGGCCATCATCGCGTTTGCCGTGTTCGCTGTGCCCTTTCTGGTGGATGAATACCTGCTGCGCGCCATTTTGTTGCCCTTTGTGATTCTGGCACTGGCCGCCGTTGGCGTGAATGTTTTGGTGGGGTATTGCGGTCAGATCTCTCTGGGCTCTGGCGCTTTCATGGGCATGGGGGCTTACGTTGCCTACAACGCCATGGTGCGTGTGGATGGCATGCCGCTGATTGCTGCGATTTTGATTGGCGGAGCGGCGGCGACCTTAACAGGCGTGATTTTTGGCATTCCAAGTTTGCGCGTCAAAGGCCTGTACCTGTCGGTGGCCACGCTGGCTGCGCAGTTTTTCTGCGAGTGGGGCTTCTTGCGCGTGCCATGGTTTACCAACGACAACCCCTCTGGTTCGGTGTCGGTGGCAGGCTTGAAAGTCATGGGCTGGGAGATCAACTCCCCAGTTGAGAAATACCTGTTCTGCCTGGGCTTTTTGATCGTGTTTGCCTTGCTGGCGAAAAACCTGGTGCGCAGTGCCATAGGTCGCGAGTGGATGGCCATACGCGACATGGACGTGGCCGCTTCGGTGATTGGCATTCGCCCCATGTATGCCAAGCTCACTGCATTTGCAGTGAGCAGCTTCATCGTGGGTGTGGCTGGCGCCTTGTGGGGTTTTGTTCACCTGGGCTCTTGGGAGCCCGCTGCTTTTGACATCAACCGCTCGTTTCAGCTGCTGTTCATGGTCATCATCGGCGGTATGGGCTCGATCATGGGCAGCATGTTTGGCGCAGCTTTCATTGTGTCGCTACCCATCTTTTTGAACCAGTTTCTACCTGTGCTGGGTGACTGGTTAGGTTTTTCAGTCTCAACAGCGCTGATTTCCCACACCGAGTTCATGGTGTTTGGCGCCTTGATCATTTGGTTCTTGATTGTTGAGCCGCACGGTTTGGCCCGTTTGTGGAGTGTTGGTAAACAGAAGATGCGTTTGTGGCCATTCCCCCATTGATTTTCCCCGTCCCTAGCTTTAACTACTTTAAGGAGATAACCATGAAGCTTCGTCAACTTGTCATCGCTGCCACCTTGGCCGCTACCGCGCTGACTGGCCTGCTGGCCAGTCAGGCTGCTTTTGCCCAAAGCAAAGAGCAGTTTTTTCCGGCGCTGGTGTACCGAACTGGCGCCTATGCGCCTAACGGCGTGCCGTTTGCCAACGGCTATGTCGATTACCTCAAACTCACCAATGCCCGTGGCGGCATCAATGGTGTCAAAGTGAGTTTCGAGGAATGCGAAACCGGCTACTCGACCGACCGCATCGTCGAATGCTACGAGCGTCTGAAAGGCAAAGGCGCCACGGTGTTTCAGCCCCTGTCGACCGGCGGCACTTTTGCGCTGACCGAGAAAGCACCTGGTGACAAGATCCCGCTGATCACCGCTGGCCTGGGCCGCAGTGAGTCGGCTGACGGTGGTGTGTTCAAGTGGAACTTCCCCTTGACCGGCACGTACTGGACTGCGGTTGATGTGCTGGTTCAGCACGTTGGCGCCAAGGCTGGTGGCATGAAAAATCTCAAGGGCAAGAAGATTGCCTTGGTCTACCACGACAGCCCCTATGGCAAAGAGTCCATCCCGATGATCCAGACTCGCGCGGCAGAAAATGGCTTTTCGGTGGACTTGCTGCCTGTAGCGCACCCGGGTGTTGAACAGAAATCAACCTGGCTCAAGATTCGCCAGAGCCGACCTGACTACGTGTTCCTGTGGGGCTGGGGTGTGATGAACTCGACCGCCATCAAGGAAGCGGTGGCCACTGGTTATCCGCGCGAAAAAATGTATGGTGTTTGGTGGTCGGCTGCTGAGCCCGATGTGATGCCCGCTGGCACTGGCGCCAAAGGCTACAACGCACTGGTGACATCGGCAACTGGCACCAGCTCTGCCGTGGTGAAGGAAGTGTTGGCCAAAGTGCATGACAAAGGCCAAGGCACTGGTCCACGTGCTGAGGTGGGTCAAACCCTGTACATGCGCGGCCTGACGGCTGGCTTGATGGCTGTTGAAGGCGCCCGTGCCGCTCAGGAGCGTTTTGCTAAAGGCAAAGTGATCACTGGTGAGCAGGCGCGCTGGGGTTATGAGAACCTGGACCTGACACAAGACAAATTGAACAAGCTGGGCTTTAACGGTGTGCTTCTGCCCATCAGCACCAGCTGCAAAGACCACATGGGTGGTGCGTCTGCCAAGGTCCACACCTGGGACGGCTCGAAGTTCACCCTGACTTCAGACTGGCTCAACCCTGACATGCAGCTGATCAACCCGATGGTCAAAGCGGCTGCCGACAAGTACGCGTCCGAGAAGAAGATCGCTCGTCGCGACGCGAAAGACTGCCAGTCCTGATAACAAACCCTGTGGCTGTGCTTCGGTGCAGCCGCAGGGCCTCAGGCAACAGCAGTTTGGCGACGCCCAAGCGTCGTCAATTGAAAGCGTAACAAGTGCACGCTTTCAATTGGTTTTATCGCAGGAATACGCAATGAGTGAATCCGCAAACATCGTGCTCAATGTCAACGGCATTGAAGTCATTTACAACCACGTGATCCTGGTGCTCAAAGGGGTGTCTTTGTCGGTTCCAGAAGGCAAGATCGTGGCCATTTTGGGCGGCAACGGTGCGGGCAAAACCACCACCTTGCGCGCGGTGTCTAACCTGCTGCGTGGGGAGCGCGGTGAAGTCACCAAGGGCTCTATCGAGTTGCGCGGCGAACGCATTGAAAACCTCTCGCCTTCAGACTTGGTGCAGCGTGGCGTGGTGCAGGTGATGGAAGGGCGGCACTGCTTTGCCCACTTGACCATCGAAGAAAACCTGCTCACGGGTGCTTACACACGCACAGACAAGCAAGAAATTGCCAATAATCTGGAGAAGGTTTACACCTATTTTCCGCGCCTGAAAATCCGTCGTACCAGCCAAGCGGCTTATACCTCTGGCGGTGAGCAGCAGATGTGCGCGATTGGTCGCGCACTCATGACCAACCCCAGCATGGTGTTGCTCGATGAGCCCTCCATGGGCTTGGCGCCGCAGATTGTGCAGGAGGTGTTTGAAATCGTCAAAGACCTGAACCAAAAAGAGAAGGTCACTTTTTTGTTGGCTGAGCAAAACACCAACATGGCGCTGAAATACGCCGACTATGGCTACATCATGGAATCAGGCCGCGTGGTCATGGACGGTGTGGCCGCTGATCTGGCCAATAATGAAGACGTGAAAGAGTTTTACCTGGGTATGGGCGGCGGCGAGCGCAAGAGTTTCAAAGACGTGAAGAGTTACAAGCGGCGCAAGCGCTGGCTGGCTTAAGCGGTGTGCATGGCCAAGGACAAACAAAGCCGCCAGGCGCTGATACCATGAAAATTGAATTATTTGATGGGCTTGAGCAACGCGCTCCCGAACAGCGTGAGTCTGAATTGATGGCGCAGCTGCCTGCACAGGTGGCGCATGCAAAAAACGCCTCCGCCGCATTTACCAGCATCTTGCAGGGCATTGCGCCTGAGGAAATCACCAGCCGTCAGGCATTGGCCAGCCTGCCCGTGATGCGCAAACATGCTTTGTTGGCATTGCAGATAGACAGCCGGCGCAGCGGTGGCAATGTGTTTGGGGGGGTGGCGACCTCGCCGTTTGGCCCCTTGATGCCGCGGGTGTTTGCCAGCCCCGGCCCTATTTACGAGCCAGGCGGCAGCGTGCCCGACTATTGGCGCATGGCGCGCCCTATTTTTGCCGCTGGCTTTCGTGCCGGCGAACTGATCCACAACAGCTTCAGTTACCACTTCGTTCCCGCGGGCTCGATGATGGAAACCGGCGCCAACGCCTTGGGCTGCAGCGTGTTTGCGGCTGGAACAGGACAGACTGAGCAGCAGGTTCAAGCCATGGCTGAACTCAAGCCAGCGGGCTACATCGGTACGCCCAGTTTCCTGAAAATCATCTTGGAAAAAGCGCTGGAAATGAACGTGAGCTTGCCCAGTGTGACCAAAGCCATGTTCGGCGGCGAGGCATTTCCACCAAGTCTGCGCGACTGGTTCTTGGCGCATGGCGTTCAGGGCTACCAGTGTTACGCCACGGCAGATGTGGGATCAATTGCCTACGAGACGCTAGCGCGTGAGGGCTTGGTGTTGGACGAAGAAGTCATTGTGGAAATTGTTCGCCCTGGCAGCGGTGAGCCCGTGGCCGATGGCGAGGTGGGCGAAGTGGTGGTGACCAGTTTGAACCCCTTGTACCCACTGATTCGTTTTGGCACAGGGGACCTGTCCGCGGTGTTGCCAGGGCCGTGCCCGACGGGGCGTACCAACACGCGGATCAAAGGCTGGATGGGGCGGGCTGATCAAACCACCAAAGTTCGCGGCATGTTTGTGCATCCTGAACAGGTAGACCAGATCGCCAGGCGCTTTCCTGAAGTGGTACGGGCGCGTTTGGTTGTCAGTGGTGAGATGGCCAATGACAGCATGGTGCTGAAAGTGGAAAGTGCGTTCAGTGATCCGCAGGCACTGGCGCAAAAACTGGCCCAAGCCATTCGGGATGTGACCAAACTACGCGGGGAAATTGAGGTGCTGGCTCCGGGTAGCTTGCCCAATGATGGCAAGGTGATTGAGGATGCGCGCAGCTACAAATAAACCAGTGCTTCGACCCATCTCCTGGAAGATGCGGCGCAACTTGAGATACGCTGGTTAATTCGATGGTGGCGCTGGTGCTTCGTTGTCGATAGAGGTCAGACTCACAGGCCCCAAGTGATGGGTACCTCGTCCTGTAGGCACTGTTTGATCATGTTCATCAAGGGCAGCGCTCGTTGTTTGAGTGCTACCATTTCAAATTTGGGCAGGGGCAGGTGTTGGACTTGGGCGTCGGCCAACGCTTTGACTCGGGCCGCTTCCTCAATCTGAATGGCCTGGGTTAGAGCTGCCAGCGCGCCAGCCATTTGTTCGGGCAACAATATACCGGCTTGTGCGGGCTTATCTGGCCGAAATTTGTCCATGATCTCCAGCATATGCTGACCATTGGCTTGCAACATGATGACATCACCACTGGTCTTGGATTTGAATTTATAGAGCACGTGCTACCCCTTTAAATGATGAAAAGAAGTCAGGATCTGGACATCCTACACCCCGCCCCCTGGCGCAGTGTGAAGCGCATGGCCTGTGCGACAGCGACGCTGGCCTGGTGGCTGGCGCTTGGCTTGACTTTGGGCGCCCTGAGCGCTTGCGCTGAGTTGCCTTATTACCTGCAGTCGGTCTCGGGTCATTTGCAGGTAATGCGCGCAGCCAGGCCCATTGACAGCTTGTTGCAATCGGCCCAGCTGAGCACGCAGCTGCGCACGCGCTTGCACAGTGCCCAACAACTGCGCCGTTTCGCCGTGGCCCAATTGAGCCTGCCTGATAACGCCAGCTACCATCAGTTTGCTGACATCAAACGCCCCTATGTGGTGTGGAATGTGGTGGCCACACCGGCCTATGCGCTTGAGCTCAAGACCTGGTGCTTTCCTGTTATGGGCTGCGTGGCGTACAGGGGCTACTACGATCAGGCGCAGGCCCAGGCATTTGCTGCTGGCTTGCAGGAACAGGACCTGGACGTCAGCGTCTACGGCGTGCCAGCTTACTCAACCCTGGGTTGGTTGAATTGGGTGGGTGGTGACCCCTTGCTCAACACCTGGGCCAACTACCCTGATGGCGAATTAGCGCGGCTGATGTTCCATGAGCTGGCGCACCAAGTGCTGTATATCGGGTCAGACACCGTATTTGACGAATCGTTTGCAACCACTGTTGAGCGACTAGGTACCCGGCAATGGCTGCGCATGCAGGCCAGCCCTGAGGACAGGCGGGTATTTGCCCAGAGTGAGCAGCGACGCGTGGCGTTTCGGGCAATGACCCGCGCCGCGAGCGACAAGTTGCGCAAGGTGTACGAGCAGCCCGCGCTGAGCGACGATCAAGCCGTGCGAAGGGCTGCACAAAAAACGCAAGTAATGGCCCAGTTCAGGCTGGATTACGCCGCGCTTAAAGCGTCCTGGGGTGGCTACAGTGGCTACGATGGCTGGGTTGAAAAGGCCAACAACGCCGCTTTTGCTGCGCAAGCGGCTTACGACGATCACGTGCCCGGCTTTGAAGCCTTGTTTCAGGAAGTGAACGCTAGCTGGCCGGATTTTTATGCTGCTGTGAAGCGTTTGGCGCAACTCCCAAAGCCACAGCGTTCACAACGGCTGCGTGACTTGGCTGCCTCAAGGCCTGCGTTTGAGGCCGTGCAAGACCACGCGCAATGGCCCAATGCGTCAGCTTACTGATCGGGTGCTGTGACTGCGCTGCACCCGCGGGCTGCCCATGCAATGGGCGCGGCTTATTGCAGCGACTGGACTAAATCCACATAGCTTTGCATAGCGGCTTGCGGGCTTATGCCATTCAAAGCCTTCCATGCGTCCCATTTGGCGCGTCCAACCATGTCACTGAACGCGGGTTTGTCGGTGTCGTTGTCACCTTGGCTGGCTTGTTTGTACAAGGCATAGAGGCGCAACAAGGTCATGTTGTCGGGGCGTTGGCTCAATCCTTTAGATTCAGCAACGGCGGTTTCAAAAGCGGTTTGTAAGTCGGTCATGGGGGTGCTCACAATGGGTTGAAATGGGTGGGTACTCAAGAGTGCGCGCACATGCATCTTAGCGCCTGTAGTGTGCCGTGGACACGGCTTCGCTTTCAGTTTGCCTTGATCGTACCCGTCAGCCAAGAGGCAAAGTTTTGTAAATAAATCATTATTTAGCCAACCATATAGATAATGTCTTAGAATATAATTACGAACAAATCGAATTAGTTTGATAAGGCCGTTGGATAAAACCTTTATTTATTTTTTAATGGAGTTGATAAATGACTACTTTGACAGAAATACAGAAACAAATCGCTTCGCTGCAACAACAAGCGGAAGAAATTAAAGCCCAAGAGTATTCCAAGAACGTTCAGGAAATCTTGGACAAAATGGCCGCCTATGGTCTGACTCTGTCGGATTTGCAGGGTAGCAAGGCCGGTGCACGTAAAAAGGCGGATAAGTCCAGCAACCCGGCACCTGCCAAATTCCGTGGTCCCAGCGGTGAGACCTGGAGCGGCCGCGGTTTGATGCCCCGTTGGTTAGCGGCATTGGTGGCGCAAGGCCGTACCAAGGACGAGTTTGCGATCTGATAAGCGGGTTTCCCTTATTTGCAGAATCTCGCCCTTCGGGGCGATTTTTTTGGCTCAACGCAGTTGCGGCAAAATGGTCAGATTCACAACTTAGCAGGCGCTCTTCATGACTGATAGCACACAACCCTCAGACCTGACACGTATTGCACCCCGGGACAAAGCAGACATATTGGCCCAGGCGCTGCCCTACATTCGCAAATACCATGGAAAAACCATGGTGATTAAATATGGTGGTAATGCCATGACGGACCCTGCGTTGCAGGCGGCATTTGCTGAGGATGTGGTCTTATTGAAGCTGGTGGGTATTAACCCCGTGGTGGTACATGGTGGTGGTCCTCAAATTGAAACAGCGCTCAAGCGTTTGGGCAAAAAAGGCGAGTTCATTCAGGGTATGCGGGTAACAGATGCCGAAACCATGGAGGTGGTGGAATGGGTCTTGGCCGGCGAGGTTCAGCAAGACATTGTGGGTTTGATCAACCACGCAGGCGGCAAGGCCGTGGGTTTAACTGGCCGGGATGGTGGCATGATTCGTGCCACCAAACTCAAAATGCTCGATAGTTTTGATGCCAGTAAGGAGTACGACGTCGGTCAAGTGGGCAGCATCCTCAGCATCGACCCCAGTGTGGTCAAGGCCCTGCAAGACGACGCCTTCATTCCGGTCATCAGCCCCATTGGATTTGGTGAGAACAATGAGAGCTACAACATCAACGCCGACGTGGTGGCTGCCAAGTTGGCCACTGTACTGAAGGCCGAAAAACTGTTGATGCTGACCAACATCAGAGGCGTGTTGAACAAAGACGGGGAACTGTTGACGGAACTGACTGCGCGGCAAATCGATGCCTTGTTTGCTGATGGCACCATCAGCGGGGGCATGTTGCCGAAGATTGCGGGTGCGCTTGATGCTGCCAAAAGCGGGGTGAACGCCGTGCACATTGTGGACGGTCGTGTACCCCATGCGCTCTTGTTGGAAATTCTGAACGACCAGGCCTTTGGGACCATGATCCGCTCACACTGAGGTGCGCCCCCCTGCGGGGTTAACAGCGGCGTTTTACTCGTTTGTTGTTGATCTGGAAATAAAGTTGAAGTTCGGCATAAAATAGAACGGTCGTTCTATTTTATTAAGCATGTCGAATTTGACCATCGCCTCCACCAGACCCAGGCGCACCAAGCGCACTTTGGTGGCCCCTGAGGGCAAGCCGCTTGTCGAGAAAGCGGGAAAGACCATCACGCCCGCCACTGAGCGCGCTTCAGTCAAAGGCCAGCAAACCAAGTTGCTCATTGTGAAAGCGGCCCTCGCTTTGGCTGAAAAAGTCGGCCTTGAAGGTTTGAGCATAGGTGTTTTGGCGGAGCTGACGCACATGAGCAAGTCTGGTGTATTTGCGCATTTCGGGTCGCGCGAAGAGTTGCAGATTTCAGTGTTGCAGGCGTACGACCAACGTTTTTCTGAAGAAGTGTTCACCCCGGCCATGTCTGAACCCCGTGGCCTGCCCAGGTTACGCGCTTTGTTTGATAACTGGATGAAGCGCGTGGCGGTAGAAATCCGATCGGGTTGTATTTTTATCAGCGGTGCGGTTGAGTTTGACGACCGACCGGGCTTGGTGCGTGATGCGCTGGCCGGATCGGTTCAATCTTGGTTGGACGCGTTGTGTCGCGCGGTACAACAGGCCAAAGAAGAGGGTCATTTATTGGCCGAGGCTGAGGAGTCGCAAGTGGTTTTTGAGATCCACGGCTTGATTCTGGCCTTGCACTATGAAGCCCGTTTTCTGCACAAGACCGGAGCGCTTGAGCGAGCACGTACGGCGTTCGAACATGTCTTATCGCGCTACGGTGCCTAGCGCAGCACTGCTGCCTAGAGGCCCCTCCATCATTAAAAAAACAGGGAGTTCACACCATGACCACATACACCCCGCCCTTGCGTGACATGCAATTCGTGCTGCATGAGGTGTTCGATGTCTGCGCTGATTTGGCAGTCATGCCAGCGCACCAAGAAATCGATGCACAGACCATCGACGCGGTGCTTGAAGAAGGTGGCAAGTTTGCCGCAGAGGTATTGCTGCCATTGAATATTTCTGGTGACACGGAGGGTTGCATACTGGACCCTGAGAGCAAAAATGTCACCACGCCTGGCGGTTTCAAAGAGGCTTACAAGCGTTACGTCGATGCCGGCTGGGCGGCGTTGGCGTGTGACCCGGCGTACGGCGGCCAAGGCCTGCCAATCGTGGTGAACCAATGCTTTTACGAGATGCTCAACTCAGCCAACCAAGCTTGGACCATGTACCCAGGGCTCACCCATGGTGCGTACGCTGCATTGCGCGCGCACGGCACGGATGAACAAAAGACCATCTATTTGGGCAAGTTGACGAGTGGCCAATGGACGGGAACCATGTGCCTGACCGAGCCCCATTGCGGTACCGACTTGGGCCTGATGCGCACGCGCGCGCAGCCACAGGCTGACGGCAGCTACCGCTTAAGCGGTAACAAAATATTCATCAGCGCGGGTGAACACGATTTGGCTGAGAACATCGTGCACCTGGTGTTGGCCCGCTTGCCCGACGCGCCACCGGGTATCAAAGGCGTGAGCCTGTTCTTGGTGCCTAAATTCTTGGTCAATGCCGAGGGCCTTTTGGGTGAGCGCAACACCATTTACTGCGGTGGCTTGGAGCACAAAATGGGCATTGGTGGCAATGCCACAGCGCAAATTGTGCTGGACGGCGCCTGCGGCACGCTGGTTGGCGCGCCCAATAAAGGCATGCAGGGTATGTTCGTGATGATGAATGCCGCGCGCCTTGGTGTTGGCAACCAGTCGCTTGGGCTCACTGAAGTGGCATTTCAAAATGCATTGGCGTACGCCAAAGACCGGGTTCAGATGCGCGCGCTCAGCGGTACCAAGTCGCCCGAACTGGCGGCCGATTCCATTTTGGTTCACCCCGACGTGCGCAAAATGTTGTTGACCGCCAAAGCCTACGCCGAAGGGGGCAGGGCCTTGATGTGTTTTTGCAGCATGCTGCTTGAGAAAGAGCACGGACACCCTGATGAAGTGGTGCGTCAAGAATCGGGCGAATTGTTGGCCATGCTCACGCCTATTGTTAAAGCCTTCATCACGGACAACGCGTGGACAGCCACCTCAGCGTGTCTGCAGGTGTTTGGTGGTCACGGTTACATCAAGGAATGGGGCATGGAGCAGTTTGTGCGTGACGCGCGCATCAACATGATTTACGAGGGTACTAACACCATCCAGTCGCTCGATCTGCTGGGTCGTAAAGTGTTGAACAACAACGGCGTGACTTTAAAAAAGTTCGGGCTTCTGATTGTGCAGTTGGTTCAGGAAGAGGGTGTGAATGAACAAATGTCAGCGTTCATTACCCCGCTGGCCGCGCTGGGCGAAAAGATGACCAAGTTCACCACTGAAATTGGCTTCAAGGGGTTTCGTGATGCCGACGAAGTAGGCGCCGCAGCGGTGGACTACCTGCGCGTTGCCGGCCACTTGGTCATGGCGTACTTCTGGGCGCGCATGGCACAAGTGGCGCTGCGCCAAATTGCCGCCGGCAGCGATGACCCTTTTTACCAAGGCAAATTACAAACCGCTCGTTTTTACTTTGCAAAACTATTGCCCGAGACCGCCTCACTCATGCAAACGGCCCGCGCTGGCGCCAGTGCTTTGATGGACACGGACTCGGCTTTGGCTTGATCATTTTCACTAACACAAAGGAGACTTCACATGCGCACAGTTAAATCGTTGATCCGCGGTAGTTTGATGTTGTTGGCTATGGGTGTTTGCGTTAGCGCATCTGCCCAGATGACGCCAATTGGCACATGGCACAGCTTTGATGAAAAGTCAGGCGAGATCAAAAGCGAACTGGTGATTGAAGAAGCCAACGGTTTTTTAAGAGGCTACATCAGCAAACTGCTGCGTAAAGACGCCGACCAAAAGCGCTTGTGCAGCGAGTGCAGCGATGAGCGAAAAGACAAACCCGTGCTGGGCATGGAAATCATCCGTGGCGCCAAAAAGGAGCAGGATGAGGCTGTCTGGAGCGAAGGGAAAATCCTTGATCCAGAAAACGGAAAAGAATATGCGCTCAAACTAACGCCGATTGCAGAGGGTAAAAAACTCGAAGTGAGGGGCTCTATTTTGTTCATTGGCCGTACCCAGACCTGGGCCAGGGTGAAGTAAAACAACGGTCGCCACCGCGTGCGATATCTTGGAAAAAACATGACTCGATTCAACGTCAGAAAAGTCGCCGTCCTTGGCGCAGGGGTAATGGGCGCGCAAATTGCTGCGCATTTTGTGAACGTCAAGGTGCCCGTGGTCTTGTTCGACCTGCCTGCCAAAGAGGGGCCTAAAAACGCCATCGTCACACGTGCCATTGAGGGTTTGAAAAAAATCAAACCCTCGCCTTTGGGTGTTGCTACCGATGCGCTGCTCATAGAAGTGGCCAACTATGAAGAACATCTGGCGCAGTTGGCTGAGTGCGATTTGCTGATCGAAGCCATTGCCGAGCGCATGGATTGGAAGCTTGAGCTGTACCAAAAAATCGCACCCTTTGTGGCGCCGCATGCCATCGTGGCCTCTAACACCTCAGGCTTGTCGATTGCGCAGCTCAGCGCTGCCTTGCCGGAGTCCATTCGTCCGCGCTTTTGCGGCATTCACTTCTTTAACCCGCCACGCTACATGCAGCTCGTTGAGCTCATCCCCGCACCAGAGACGCAGGCGCAGCATCTGGACGCGCTTGAAGCTTTTGTAACCAGCACGCTGGGAAAAAGTGTGGTTCGTGCCAAAGACACCCCCAATTTCATTGCCAACCGCGTGGGCATTGCTGGCATGCTTTCCACCATGAAAGAGGTCGAAAATTTCGGTCTGACTGTTGATGTGGTCGATGACCTGACGGGTAAAAAATTAGGGCGCGCGAGCTCGGGCACCTTTCGCACCGCCGATGTGGTCGGCCTGGACACGATGGCCCATGTGATCAAAACGCTGCAAGACACCTTGAGCCCAGAGGAAGACCCTTTTTACGCCAGTTTTGCCACCCCCACCGTGCTGTCCAGCCTGCTTGAAAAAGGCCATTTGGGACAGAAAACCAAAGCTGGGTTTTACAAGAAGTCAGGGCGCGACATCTTGCGTTACGACATGGCCCACCAAGACTATGTGAGTGCTGGTGAAAAAGCCGACGATGTCTATGCCCGCATGCTGAAAAAGCCCGCGGCCGAGCGCTTGAAACTGTTGCGCAACAGCGAAGGTGCACAAGGTCAATTTCTGTGGGCCATTTTGCGCAATGCCTTTCACTACGCAGCCGTTCACTTGGGCACCATCGCAGACAACGCGCGCGATGTGGACTTGTGCATGCGTTGGGGCTTCGGCATGAAACAAGGTCCGTTCGAACTCTGGCAAGAGGCCGGTTGGCATGACGTGGCCAAGATGGTTCAAGAGGATATTGACGCCGGGCGCGCCTTGTGTTCAGCACCGTTGCCGGACTGGGTTTTCAATGGCCCGGTGGCGCAGGCCGGTGGGGTGCACACGCAGGCTGGTTCTTGGAGTGTGAGCCGTCAGACCTTTGCGCCGGTGCGTAGCTTGCCCGTGTACCAGCGACAAATTTTTCCAGACGCTGTGCTCGGCGCCAACGCGCCCAGTCATGTCACGGCTGGAACCACGCTGCACGATGACGAGTCAATTCGCTTGTGGACGCTGCCAGGCCCTCAGGGCGACGTGCTGATCGCCAGCATCAAAACCAAGATGCATGTGATTGACCCTGATGTGGTGGCAGGTTTGCTCAAGGCTCTGGAGTTGGCGCAGGCGCAGTTCAAGGGCATGGTGATCTGGTCTGGCAGCGAGGTCTTCAGCGCAGGCGCCGATTTACAAGCCATGCTGCCGACCTTCTTGATGGGTGGCGCCAAGGCCATTGAATCGGCTGAGTTGCAATTGCAAGAGGCCATGTTGAAACTGCGCTACGCCAATGTGCCTGTGGTGGCTGCGGTGCGTGGCCTGGCCTTGGGTGGCGGCTGTGAGATGGCGCTGTACTGCAGCAAGCGGGTGCTGGCCATGGAGAGCTACATGGGCTTGGTGGAAGTGGGTGTGGGCTTGGTGCCAGGCGGGGGCGGTTTGACCTACATTGCGCGCCGCGCGGCTGAAAAATCAGCACTGTCCACGGGTAAAGATTTGCTGCCTTTCTTAACGGATGGCTTTACCGCTGCGGCCATGGCCAAAGTGGGCACGGGCGCGCTGGATTCACAAAAATTGGGTTATGCACTGGACAGTGACGTGGTGGTTGCGCACAAAGACGAGCTCTTGTTTGTGGCTTTGAGCGAAGCACGCGCCATGTTTGACGCTGGCTACCGCGCGCCGAATCGACGTAACTTTATGGTGGCAGGGCGCAGTGCGGCTGCCACCATCAAAGGAACTTTGGTCAACATGCTTGATGGGGGGTTCATCAGTGCGCACGACCATGACATTGGCGCGCACATTGCGCACGTGGTCTGTGGTGGCGATGTCGATGCGGGCAGCATGGTCACAGAGGCTTACTTGATGACGCTCGAGCGCAAGGCGTTTTGCGCGCTCCTGATGCATCCAAAAACCCAAGAGCGCATCATGGGCATGATGTCCACGGGCAAGCCGGTGAGGAACTGATGTGTTCTATCCAACAAACAAGCCTTGCCAAGACCTTGGCCGCACCACAGTTACTGTGCGCCGCACCGCGCGTCATCTTGCGCGTTTTGCGGCCTCATTGAACACCAAAGGATAAGCCCATGAAACAACTTCAGGATGCCTATATCGTTGCCGCCACCCGTTCACCTATTGGACGCTCGCACCGAGGATTTTTTCGCAACACCCGACCCGATGATTTGTTGGTCAAGGTGCTGCAGTCGGCCCTGGCGCAGGTGCCAACACTGGACCCGCAAGCCATTGAAGACATCGTGTGTGGCTGCGCCATTCCCGAGGGTCAGCAGGGCCTGAATATTGCGCGTTTGGCAGCGGTTATGGCAGGTTTGCCCACCAGTGTGGGTGGCATCACGGTGAACCGATTTTGCGCCTCAGGCTTGTCAGCCATTCAAATGGCCGCTGACCGCATCCGTGTGGGCGAGGCTGATGTGATGATTGCAGCCGGCACAGAGAGCATGAGCATGGTGCCCATGGTGGGTAATTCGCCCTCATTTTCGCCAGAGATGTTCAACAACGACGAGAACATCGGTATTGCCTACGGCATGGGGCTAACGGCAGAGAAGGTGGCCAAACAATGGAAGGTGAGCCGCGAGGCGCAAGATGCGTTTGGCTTGCAGTCACACCAGCGGGCCTTGGCCGCTCAAGCTGCGGGCTTGTTTGCTGCAGAGATGACGCCTGTAGAAGTGGTGGACCGCGCGCCTGATCTCGCGAGCGGGGAGGTCATTGAGACACGTCGCACTGTCAGCCTGGACGAAGGCCCACGCGCAGACACGTCCTTGGAGGGCCTGGCCAAGCTCAAGGCGCCCTTTGCCGCTATGGGCAGTGTGACGGCTGGTAACAGTTCACAAACCTCGGATGGTGCCGGTGTGCTGATTTTGGTCAGTGAACGTGCGCTCGCCCAGCACAAGCTCAAACCCTTGGCGCGCTTTGTGGCCAGCGCGGTGCGCGGTGTGCCCCCAGCGGTCATGGGCATTGGCCCTGTTGAGGCCATACCTGCGGCTTTGCGTTTGGCTGGTCTGCGTCAAGATCAACTGGACTGGATTGAACTCAATGAGGCCTTTGCTGCGCAATCATTGGCCGTGATCAACACCTTGGGTTTGAACCCTGCAAGAGTGAATCCGATGGGCGGTGCGATTGCTTTGGGGCACCCGCTGGGTGCAACGGGCGCCATCCGTGCAGCCACTTTGGTGCACGCATTGCAGCGGGACAATCTGCGCTACGGCATGCTCACCATGTGCATCGGCATGGGGCAAGGCGCAGCAGGCATTTTCGAGCGCGTCTAAATCACAAGCTGTGCAGTTTGGGGTGTCTGCCAATTTCGACGTGATAATTGTGTAACTGAGTCCTCAGTTTGCCCTGCGCAGTGGCCTCGACTGCCTTAGCATTGACCACCATGACCCCAAAATCCAATCTTCAGACCCCTGTTGTGTTTGAAGACGAGTTTGTTCAAACTCTGACCAAGATTTATGAGGAACTGATTGTCTTCAACAGCGTCTTGGGGCTCAAAGTCATGGACCTTGGCAGTCAGTCAGTCCGCACACGCATCACCATGCGCAACGATTTGGTAGGTCACTTCGCCCACAACCGTGTACACGGTGGCGTGATCAGTGCGGGGCTTGATGCCACAGGCAGCTTGGCCGTGATGGCAGCGATTGGGGCCCGCCACATGGATGAGGCCCCAGCGCAGCGCTTGAACCGTTTTACCAAACTCGGGACGATTGATTTGCGCGTGGACTATTTGCGTCCAGGTATTGGTGAGTACTTTGACCTGCATGCTGAAGTCATGCGCCTGGGCTCGCGGGTGGCCTCCACGCGCATGGAGTTCCGAGGCGCCGATGGCAAGTTGTTGTCAACCGGTTCGGCGGTTTATATCGTGTCCTGAGCGGATGTGACCACCAAGCGCAGTCGCGGCAGTGGTTCATGAGTTTGGCTTCAAAACCTTGCGCAAAGGGCGCCACCGCAGGACTGGGCGGTTGCATTACAGCCAGTATTCGGGGTATTTCCTGTGGCTGGCCAAGTTGTTGAAGACCAGTGCGATCAGCAGCAAGACCAGTGCGCCAGCGCCCGAAGGTACCAGTGCATACAGGTAGCCAAGTTGGTGGATGTCGGGTCCGCCAATCACGGCAATCAAAGCCGTGGCTCCACCCGGAGGATGCAGGGTTTTTGTAATGAGCATGGCCACAATAGCCAATGAAACAGCCAAGGCCGCTGCGATCCAAACCACATGGCCCATGGTTTGGTAGGCGGCCACACCAACCACGGCTGAGATAACGTGACCACCGAGCAAATTGCGCGGCTGTGCCAGTGGGCTCTTGATGGCCGCGTAGATCAAAACCGCGGAGGCACCAAAAGACCCGATCAGCAAGGTGGCGTCGCGTGACTCAAAGTACAGCGTGGAGAGCAGGCCGCAGGCTGCAATCCCAATCACCGAGCCCAGCCAAGACCACAACATGTCGATGGGCGCGGTGGTTTGTTGGCCGGCGCCACCGCCCTTCATCTTGGACATGAATTCAAGCAGGGTCATGATCGTGTCTGGGCAGGGTGCGGGATTTGCCGCTGTCGTCAATGGCCACATAGGTTAACAAAGCTTCGGTCACCTTGATGTAGCGCTTCTGGGCTTTGAGGCGTTCTGCGTAAACCTCGACCTTAACGGTGATCGAGGTGCGGCCAATGCGCGTCACTTTGGCAAAGAACGACAAAATATCGCCCACCCGCACCGGTTGTTTGAAGATGAACTCATTGACAGCCACGGTGGCGATGCGACCAGCGGCCAGGCGCGCTGGAATCACGGCACCGGCCAAGTCCACTTGGGCCATCACCCAGCCGCCAAAAATATCGCCGTTCTGGTTGCAGTCCGCTGGCATCGGAATCACCTTGAGCACCAACTCTTCATCGGTTGGCAAAGGAACGTGCGGCTCGTGAGCGGAGCCGTCAGAGGCCAGCGTGTGGGCGACTTGTGTGTCAGACATGGTTGCATTCCTTGTCACAATCGGTTCTTGTGAATTTGATTGAGATTGTCACCCATGCGCCGTCACGGCCACCAACTGTCATCTGAGCCTGCGCCAGCAGCAGACCCCAACGCGCAACGCTCGGATTGGGCTACCCTGAGCCGCTTGTTCCCTTACCTGTGGGCCTACAAGGTTCGGGTGATGTTGGCCTTGGCCTTCATGGTGGGAGCCAAACTGGCCAATGTCAGTGTGCCGGTGTTGCTCAAGCGCTTGATTGACACCATGAATCCCAGCGGAGCTCTCACGGTGCAAACCGTCTTGGTGGTGCCTTTGGGGCTGCTGGTGGCCTACGGCTTGTTGCGTTTATCTACCACCTTGTTTGCTGAGCTTCGCGAATTGATATTTGCCAAGGCCACTGAGGGGGCTTCACGCAGCATCGCGTTGCAGGTGTTTCGCCACCTGCACAGCATGAGTCTGCGCTTTCACCTGGACCGTCAGACAGGGGGTATGACGCGCGACATTGAGCGCGGCACGCGTGCAGTGAATTCTCTGATCAGCTATTCGCTCTACAGTATTTTCCCCACGGTGATCGAAGTCGTGCTGGTGCTGACTTACCTGGCGATTCAATTTGATGTGTGGTTTGCGGTGATCACCATCGTTGCGTTGATTTTGTACGTGGTCTTCACCGTCAACGTGACCGAATGGCGCACACGTTACCGCAAAGAGATGAACGATCTCGATTCCAGAGCGCACAGCCGTGCCATTGATGCGCTGCTTAACTATGAAACGGTCAAGTACTTCAACAACGAGGATTTTGAAGCGCAAAGGTACGACCACAACCTTGAGAAATACCGCCTCGTGGCCTTGAAAAGCCAGCGTAGCTTGAGCCTGCTCAATACGGGCCAACAGGTCATCATTGCAGCTGGTCTGGTTGCCATGCTGTGGCGCGCCACGCAAGGTGTGGTCGACGGGCGCATGACCCTGGGCGACCTTGTCATGGTCAATGCCTTCATGATCCAGCTGTACATACCGTTGGGGTTTTTGGGGGTGCTGTACCGCGAGATCAAACAAGGCCTGACCGATCTGGAAAAAATGTTCAGTCTGATGGAGCGGCCGCAAGAAATTGCCGACGACCCCGGCGCCACCGACCTGCAACTAAGGGACACGTCGGTTCGTTTTGAGAACGTGGGCTTTGCCTATGACCCGCTGCGCCCCATCTTGCACGACATCAGTTTTGAGATTCCTTCTGGCAAAACGGTGGCCGTGGTGGGTTCATCGGGCGCGGGGAAATCGACTTTGGCGCGCTTGCTCTTTCGTTTCTACGACGTCAGCGCGGGCCGTATTCTGATTGGTGGACAAGACATCCGCCGTGTGACCCAAGCCAGTGTGCGCCAGGCGATCGGGATCGTGCCGCAAGACACGGTTCTCTTCAATGACACCGTGGCCTACAACATTGCGTATGGCCGGCCAGGTTCAACTGAAGCCGAGGTGCAAGAGGCCGCGCGCGCGGCCCACATCCACCACTTCATTGCGCACACACCCAAGGGCTATGAGACCATGGTGGGGGAGCGCGGGCTCAAACTCTCAGGCGGGGAAAAACAGCGTGTGGCGATTGCACGCACGTTATTGAAAAATCCACCAGTGCTGATTTTTGACGAGGCCACCTCGGCCTTGGACAGTGCCAGCGAGCGTGCGATTCAAGGCGAACTGCAAAGCGTGTCAAGAAACAAAACAACCCTGGTCATTGCCCACCGTTTGTCCACCGTGGTGGATGCGCATGAGATATTGGTCATGGAGGCTGGGCGCATTTTTGAACGCGGCACGCACCGCGCTTTGTTGGCCAAAGGCGGGCGCTACGCACAGATGTGGGCTTTGCAGCAAAGCCAAGACGAAGACGAAGACGGGCTTACGCCGGCGCTTTAAGCCTGTGCACCCGCCCGGTCTAACTGAACGGCCGCATCCAGCGCGTGCAGCAAGGGCTGGCGTACCCTGAGTTTGCTTTGGTGATGGGCTTTGGCATCCAGCGCTAGCAGCTCAGTGGCTTTGGCGTGAGCGGTGTCCATCAAGGCATCTGCATCAACCACCTGATCCAGAAAGCCCGCGCTGACAGCACTGTCAGGGGTGAAGGTTTCAGCGAGCAAGACTGCACGCTGAAAAGCTGCATGGCTGAGCCGATCGCGCGCCACGGCCACAGCGGCATGGGGCATCGTCATGCCAATCTTGACTTCGTTCAGCGCAATGGCAAAAGACCCTTGCACACCGATCCTGTAGTCGCCAGCCAGCAATAAAAAGGCGCCCTTGGCGACGGCGTGGCCAGAGCAAGCCATGACCACTGGCCTTGGGTGACAGAGCAAGCGTCTCGTCAGTTCAAAGCCTTGGGTGACCAAGTCAAGTGCTGCTTGCGGGCTAGATTTGATCACCTTGAGGTCAAAGCCGCCGCTGAAAATGCCAGTCTGTCCGGTGATGATGACCACGGCCATGTCGGCCTCGGCCTGGTCCAAAGCGTGGTTGAAGGCGGCAATCACTTCTGGCGAAATGGCATTGACTTTGCCGTTGCTCAGGCGCAGTGTGGCCACGCCTTCATGCAGGCTGTAGCTGACCAGTTCATTGGGCTTGTTGTCTGCACAGGGCGCAGTTGTCGTGCTCATAGAGGCTCTCCTTGGTGCAAGGGTTGCAGTCTAAAGCACGAGGCGCCTGGTACCAACGCGTCAGTTCAACTTGCAGGGTATGACGCCGCTACACTTGTGGTCTCACCGACCCGGCTGCTTTATGGAATTTTTTGTAGTTCTGATCTTTTTTTCGCTGGGCTTGCGCGCGCTCAACGTTCAAGACCAAAGCGCGCGCATTCGTTTTTTAAGTGAGCATCTAAGCCGCTTTCGCGTTGAAAAACAGATGGCTGACGTGCAGCAAAGCACTTTGCGCGCCCTGGCAGAAACTGATCCCGAGCGCCAAGCGCCTATTTGGGCCATGCTCGAAGCCATGCAAGCCGATTTGTGCGAGCAGCTTCATGCCTTTGTGCTGGCATTCGCCAAAGTCGATGCGGCACTTGCACGTACCAGTCGCTGGCCCTTGCCGGTCCCCTACGCGACCCAATGGGCGCCTACGGCATCGTTTGATATGCGTAAGGTCTTAGGCGTTCATGCCAAAGGGCTGCAAAATGCCTGTGATCTGCAAGCCCCAGCCAAAGAAAAGGCTTTCGTGTTCATGGCCGAAATGTTGTTGCTGCAGCACAGTTGTCACTGGTTTTGCCGCTCGAAAATCACAGCCTCCGCGCGCTTGATGAGGCAACACAAAACGTCTTACGCCCAGGTCTTGGCGTCGGTAGGTGCGCGCACTCGGCAGTCGTATGGTGCCGTGGTCGGCGTTTAAGTTCAGAGACAATCGACATTCATGGAAACCAACTGGCTTGAGGATTTTGTCAGCCTGGTTGAGACGCGCAGTTTCAGCCGTTCGGCGACATTGCGCCATGTGACTCAGCCAGCATTTTCCCGTCGTATTCAGGCGCTTGAGTCATGGGCAGGTGTGGACCTGATCGACCGCAGCAGTTACCCGACGCGCATGACTCCGGCCGGTGAAACCTTGTACAAGCAGGCGCTGGAACTGCTGCAGTCTGTTCAGGCCACCCGCGCGATGCTTCGCGGACATGTCACAACCGCGCATGATGTGATTGAATTTGCGGTTCCTCATACCTTAGCCTTCACTTTTTTCCCCCATTGGTTGACCGGCTTGCGTGCACATTTTGGACCTATCAAAAGCCGGCTCATCGCGCTCAATGTCCATGACGCTGTGATGCGCCTGGCGGAAGGCAGTTGCGATCTTTTGATCGCTTATCACCACCCCTCTCAGCCCTACCAGTTGGCGGTTGACAGGTACGACTGGGTGAGTTTGGGTGAAGAAGTGGTGGCGCCCTATGTGCGGGCCGATGATCAAGGCAGGCCATTGCACCTGCTACCAGGTAAGCGTGGCCAACCCTTGCCTTATTTGGCTTACGCCCCAGGGGCCTACATGGCCAGAATGGTAGAGCTGGTTCTCAAGGGCGCCAGTGCCCCCGTGCATTTTGAGCGTGTCTACGAAACGGACATGGCTGAGGGCCTGAAAGCCATGGCGGTAGAAGGGCACGGCATTGCTTTTTTACCCACCAGCGCTGTCAAGGAAGAACTGCGCACTGGCAGATTGGTCAGCGCCGTGCCGCCCGAGCTCAAAGATTTGCAACTCACCATGGAGATACGGGTCTACCGTGAACGTCCTGCTGACATCAAGTTGGATGCCAAGGGTGGTGCAGTGCCTAAAAAGCGCCAACACGAGTCAAGCTCGAATGCGGCGGCTTTGTGGGATTACCTGTTAAAAACAAACCATCAAAACTGACTCTATGACCTCAAGCCCTGGCTCAAATCAAGTCCAATCCCTGACGCTAACCCGTCCAGATGACTGGCATCTGCATGTGCGCGATGGCGATGCCTTGTCGGCCGTGGTGCCACACACCGCAGCGCAGTTTGCCCGCGCCATCATCATGCCAAATTTGCGTCCGCCCGTGACCACAACCGAACAGGCCTTGGCTTACCGAGCGCGCATCGCTGCTGCAGTGCCCAAAGGGGTTCAGTTTGAACCCTTGATGACGCTGTACCTGACGGACAACCTGGCGCCGCAAGAAATCATGCGCGCCCGGGCTGCTGGCCTTGTGGCGGCCAAACTGTACCCGGCCGGTGCCACCACCAACAGCGACGCCGGTGTGACCAACTTGCGCAACATTTACCCCACGCTGCAGGCCATGCAGCGCGCGGGCATGTTGCTTTTGGTGCACGGTGAGGTGACCTCGCCTGACATCGATTTGTTTGACCGCGAGGCTGTCTTCATTGATACCCAGTTGATCCCCCTGCGCCGAGATTTCCCGGAGCTCAAAATCGTGTTTGAGCACATCACCACACGAGAAGCGGCGCAGTACGTGGCATCTGCGGGCCCATTCACGGCGGCCACGCTGACCGCCCACCACCTGCTGTACAACCGCAATGCCATCTTTATGGGTGGCATACGCCCGCATTACTACTGCTTGCCCGTATTGAAGCGGGAGACCCATCGTCAGGCGTTGGTGGCTGCTGCCACCAGCGGCAGCGCACAGTTCTTTTTGGGCACCGACAGCGCACCCCACGCCGTGCACCTTAAAGAACATGCCAGTGGGTGTGCCGGTTGCTACACCGCCCATGCCGCGATGGAACTGTATGCGCAGGCCTTCGACGGCGCTGGTGCAATGGACAAACTGGAGGGTTTTGCCAGTTTCCATGGCGCCGATTTTTATGGCTTGCCGCGTAACCTTGGCACCATCACGTTGCGCCGTGAAAGCTGGACGCCGCCTGAGCGCTTTGCTTTCGGCCAAGCTGAGCTCAAGCCGCTGGCCAGTGGTGAAGCCCTGTCGTGGCGCATGGTCTAGAGCGCATTGACTGGACGGCGCCTTGGCTGCGGCCATGGCGCTTGCACGGTGAATTGGTGGCTCTGAGGGTCGCGCAAGGCCAGTCGGTTTGCGATGCTTTGAATGCCGAGTCGCGCGCCGAAGTGCCCGTGCGCTTTGTGCCTGCAGATGCGCTGCCGGCTGGTTGGGGCTACGAACGCTTCATCGCGGAACGATGTCTGTGCCCTACACGCGAGGGTCCGCATGACTTCTTCAATGGTTTGGCTTGGCTGCATTTCCCACGAACCAAGGCCCGCCTGAATGCTCTTCATGGGGTGCAGATCGCGCCACCTGCAGCCCAAGGTGTGCGTGGCTCGGCGCGGGATGCGCTTACGCTGTTTGATGAAAACGCTGCCTTGTTACGAGCCCCCGACGCCTTGTGGCAAGCGCTGGTGCGCAAAGATTGGGTGCAGGTCTTTGGTGTGCTTCGACCCTTATGGGAGCAGTCTGAGCTGACCCTGTTTGGCCATGCGCTAGTGGAAAAGCTGATGGACCCACGCAAAGCCATGACCGCCCATGTGTACCGGGTGCACCCAGCCTGTCCTGGCATGCCGAGCCTGGACGCCTGGTTAGCCACGAACTTGGATGCCAATAGCCTGGCGAAAAAACCATTTGCGCATCTGCCTGTACTGGGCGTCCCGGGCTGGTGGGCTGCCAATGAGTGCGCTGATTTCTATGCCGACCCTGACGTGTTTCGAAAGCCGCGGTCGCTGGCATAAATAAGCAAAGATTGTGGGGAATTGAGATCAGGCCAAGCCAGGCTTTAAGGCCGGCACACTAACATTCCGGCGCCCCTTGTTAGGTGCAACTTGTTTTGATAAGGACATCATGAAACGCATTCTTTTGTTTGTGCTGACCAACGTGTTGGTCGTGACGGTGCTGGGTATTGTGGTCAGCCTTTTCGGACTGAACCGATTCATCACCGCTAATGGATTGGATCTGGGGTCCTTGCTGGGCTTTGCGCTGGTCATGGGTTTTGGAGGCGCCTTCATTTCGCTACTGATCAGCAAGCCGATGGCCAAGTTCAGTGCCGGTGTGCGCGTGATCAACCAGCCCAGTAATGCCGATGAGGCCTGGATCGTGGAGACTGTGCGCAAGCTGTCTGAGCAGGCTGGCATCGGCATGCCAGAGGTCGGCATTTTCGAGGGTGCGCCCAATGCATTCGCTACCGGTGCGTTTCGTAACTCTGCGTTGGTGGCGGTCAGTACCGGCTTGCTGCAAGGCATGACGCATGAGGAAATCGAAGCCGTGATCGCGCATGAAGTGGCGCACGTGGCCAATGGCGACATGGTCACCATGACCTTGATACAGGGCGTGATGAATACGTTCGTGGTGTTTTTGAGCCGCGTCATTGGCTACGCGGTGGACAGTTTTTTACGAAAGGGCGATGACCGTGACTCGGGCCCTGGCATCGCTTACTTTGTGACCACCATTGTGCTGGACATCTTGTTGGGGTTTGCGGCTGCGATGGTGGTTGCCTGGTTCAGTCGGCACCGTGAGTTCCGTGCTGATGCAGGTGCGGCGCATCTGATGCACCGCAAACAACCCATGATCAATGCTTTGGCGCGATTGGGCGGCATGCAAAGCAGTGAGTTGCCCAAGAGCGTGGCCGCGTTTGGGATTGCCGGCAGCATTGGTCAGTTGTTCGCCACCCATCCCCCGCTTGAGGCGCGCATTCAAGCCTTGCAAAGCGCGCAAGGGATTTGAAGCCGGGCCTTTAAAAGTCGAGCTTGTCCACGGCGCTGGAAACAGCAAATTTGCTGTGGGCAAACTCGCTGCGGTTTTTGTCCAGGCGCTTGAGATCGTAGAGGTAATTGACCATCAAGCCGTAGGATTGTTTGTGCCCCTTGGTCGAGGGGTCTCCGGCCCAATTAATGCGTTCAATGCGTGCGCCGTTGGCAAGGTGAAAACGTGCCACAGGGTCGAGCGGTTTGTCCTGTGACTGCTCTTGACTCAGGTAATGCGCAGCACACTGCATCAACACATGGGCTAAGACTGATTTGGACTCGACTTGAATGGCCTTGTCAGCAGCTGCCAGAAAGCTGGCGCCATCCACGGCTGTCAAATTGAGTTCGGTGCTCAGCGCTTTACGCGATTTGGCATCGAGGCGGTCCAACATGGCGTCGGCTTGTCGGCTCAGCCACGCACGGAACCCAGGTATGGGTGACAAGGTGGCATAGGTGCGCAGACGGGGAAACTCTCCCTTCAAAGTTTCCACCACACGTTTGATGAGCGAGTCACCAAAGCTCACGCCGCGCAAGCCCTTTTGGGTGTTGCTGATGGAGTAGAAAATTGCGGTGGTGGCTTTGCTGATGTTGACGCTTGCGGCGCTCTCATCGAGCAGTGGTGTGATCGAGTCGGGGAGCTCGTCGAGCAGGGCGACTTCCACAAATATCAAGGGCTCATGGGGCATCTGGGGGTGGAAGAATCCGTAGCAGCGTCGGTCTGAGTCCAATCGGTTTTTGACATCGCCCCATCCTCGGATGTCGTGCACGGCCTCGTAGCGGATCAGTTTTTCTATGAGGGAAGCGGGGGAATCCCAGCTGATGCGTTGCAATGATAAGAAAGCCACATCAAACCAGGTTGTGAAGAGTTGCTCGAGTTCTGCGTCCAACGCCAGCAATCGCTTGTCAGATTTGAGGTGTTTGATCAGCTGCGCACGCAGCGCTACCAGGAAAATCAGACCATCAGGAAACACGGCAAACCGCTGCAGCAGCCGTGTGCGCGGCGACTGTAAAGCGCGACGCAAAGCAATCTCGGCCTGCCCGTCGTCTGGTGTTTTTTGTGCGGCTTGGTAGCGTTCGCTTGCCGCTTGTACCGCCACCGGGTCGGGTGCAAACTGCTCGCTCATAAGCAGCCACAAGTCGTGACGCTCCCCATCAGAGGCGTCGTTGTACCACTGGGCAATGTCACGTGCTCGGCGACCGCCTTCAACCTCGCTGATGGTGGGATCCGCTGCGGCGTTTAACTCGCTCAGCAGGGTGCGTAACTGTCGCGGCGACAGATCTTCGCCTTGACTCGCCCAGTTAGCCTCCAGGCGTTGCTGCATGCTGCGCATGGCTTGCGCATTGGCTGCGCTGCTTTCAGGCGCGCCGGCCTTGGCGCCGGTTAATTTCTTCATCAACCCTGTGGAGGGTAACAAGTCGGTGACTTTTTGGCTCAGCCATTGCTTGGTGTTCATGATCTTGGTCTGTATAAAAGTGAGGTGCAGTTTGCCAATAGCTTACTTGGTTCAGCTAGCACCCAGGTCAGGCTGTGGTGGTGGCCGCATGCTAAGCCCTGGCATTTGGCTGGTGTGCAGCAGTTGTGCCACGTGTGCCTTCATGCCCATGATGCCTTCTTGTGGGGTGCTGTCGCGCAGCCGCCTAAAGACTGCGCGACAGCCTCTGCCAGTTTGATGCCATCCACGCCCGCCGACAAAATGCCACCGGCATAACCTGCACCTTCACCACCGGGGTACAAGCCCCGGGTATTGGTGCTTTGCAGCGTGTCGTCACGCCCAATGCGCAGAGGGGACGATGTGCGGGTTTCAACTCCGGTGAGTACCGCGTCGGGCATGTCAAAGCCACGCAGTTTTTTCCCAAAAGCGGGCAGGGCTTCGCGCAGCGCGGTGATGGCGTAACCGGGCAAGCTGGGGTGCAAGTCTCCAAGTTTGACGCCAGGCTGGTAAGACGGCTGAACCGAACCCAATCCAGTGGATGCGCGCCCTGCAATGAAGTCGCCTACAAGCTGGCCAGGTGCTTCGTAATTGCGACCGCCCAAAACATAGGCGCGTGATTCGAGCTGACGCTGAAAACTGATGCCAGCCAAGGGGTGTGATGCCTCGGGTCTTTTGGCTAACAGGACCTGTGCCTCATCGGCGTAGCGCTGACCGTCCGTTGAACCAAAGGCGTGCACAAAGGCGTCGCCATCATGCGGGAAGTCACTGGGCTCGATGCCCACGACCATGCCGGCATTGGCATTGCGCTCGTTGCGTGAATACTGACTCATGCCATTGGTGACCACACGCCCGGGCTCGCTGGTGGCGGCTACCACGGTGCCGCCAGGGCACATACAAAAGCTGTAGGCGGTGCGCCCGTTGCTCGCGTGGTGTACCAGCTTGTAGTCCGCTGCGCCCAGATTGGGGTGACCCGCGTGGCGACCCCAGCGGGCACGGTCGATCACGCCCTGTGGGTGCTCAATGCGAAAGCCCACAGAGAACGGTTTGGCCTGCAGATCAACCCCACGCTGGTGCAGCATGGCGAAGGTGTCACGCGCGCTGTGTCCCAAGGCCATGATCACGTGCTCTGCGCGCAAGTAATCCGTTTGCCCAGTGGCTTGGTTCAGCACGGTGAGTCCGCGCAGCTGGCGCTGGTCGTTATGAATGGTGACGTCGATGTCGGTCACGCGCTGCTCAAAGCGCACTTCACCACCGAGGGCGATGATGCGTGCGCGCAAGGACTCCACTACTTTGACCAGTTTAAAAGTTCCAATGTGCGGGTGTGCCTCAAACAAAATTTCAGGCGGTGCGCCGGCCAGTACAAACTCGTTCATGACCTTGCGACCCAGGTGACGCGGGTCTTTAATCTGGCTGTACAACTTGCCATCTGAAAACGTGCCGGCACCACCTTCGCCAAACTGGACATTGCTCTCGGGGTTGAGGGTGTGTTTGCGCCACAAGCCCCAGGTGTCTTTGGTGCGTTCGCGAACGGCCTTGCCCCGTTCTAGCACAATCGGTTTGAGTCCCACTTGCGCCAAGAGCAGCGCTGCAAAAATACCGCAAGGACCGAAGCCTACAACAACCGGACGTGGCTTTTGGGTGTTGACATGGACCTGCAAGAAACGGTAATCCATGTCAGGGGTGAGCAGAGTCTGCGGGTCGGCAGCATGGCGTTCCAACAAGCCCGTCTCTGCTGCTGGCATCGTGAGCGTCAAGTCGACGATATAGACGGCCATCAGTTCGGCTTTGCGTGCATCAAAACTGCGTTTGAAAACCCGCAGGCTGGCAATGTCGTTTGGGGCGATACCCAGGCGCTGGGCTGCCTGCGCCAGCAAGGCATCGATCGGGTGAGGCGCCGGGGCGCGATCTTGCGCGGTTTCCTCTGGTGCATCTGCGGCTCGGCGGCGTACGGCAGGCAGCGCTGTGAGGGGCAGTTTAAGTTCGGTTAGGCGAATCATTGGGGCTCGTGTTGATCAAGCAAGCCCCAATCATAAAGACCTTACGGCATTCACCGCCAGCGCGTACCTGCGCTCCCGCTCACGCCGTGGGCAGGAAACCCTCGACCGAGAGGTAGCGCTCGCCGGTGTCGTAGTTAAAGCCCAGTACGCGGCTGCCCTCGGGCAGATCCGGCAATTTCTGCGCGATGGCGGCCAAGGTGGCGCCGCTTGAAATACCAACCAACAAGCCCTCTTCACGGGCGCTGCGTCGGGCGTACTCGCGCGCCGGCTCGGCGTCAACCTGGATCACCCCGTCAAGCAGCTCTGTCTTCAGGTTCTTGGGGATGAAACCCGCGCCAATGCCTTGAATCGGGTGCGGGGATGGTGCGCCGCCGGAAATCACAGGTGAGGCAGAAGGCTCGACCGCAAAGACTTGCAGCTCGGGCCACTTGGCTTTGAGCGCCTGCGCCACACCGCTGAGATGGCCGCCGGTACCCACACCGGTGATCAACACATCGAGGCCGTCGGGGAAGTCGGCCAAAATTTCTTGCGCGGTGGTGCGTACATGAACCTCGATGTTGGCCGGGTTCTCAAACTGCTGTGGAATCCAGCTGTTTGGCGTGCTGGCCTGCAATTCGGTAGCGCGGGCGATGGCGCCCTTCATGCCTTTTTCACGCGGCGTCAGGTCAAATGAGGCGCCGTAGGCCAGCATCAGACGACGGCGTTCGATGCTCATGCTGTCAGGCATCACCAAGATCAACTTGTAGCCTTTGACCGCCGCCACCAGTGCCAAGCCTACGCCCGTGTTGCCTGAGGTTGGCTCTATGATCGTTGAGCCTGGTTTGAGTGCACCGCTGCGCTCTGCGTCTTCCACCATAGCCAAGGCAATGCGGTCTTTGATGGAGCCGCCAGGATTGGCACGCTCTGACTTGATAAACACGTGGTGCTTCGCGCCAAACAAGCGGTTGATGCGGATGTGGGGTGTATTTCCGATGGTTTGTAAAACATTTTCAAAAGTCATGGTCGAAGCTCCTGATGGGTAAGTAGGCGATTCTGCGCCAATTTTTAGATTGCTTTGGCATAAGCTTATGGCGCGGTCTATCGGTGTCGTTTGTACCAAGGCGGGCGCCACCGAGTCTCAATTACACCGATAATGGCGGTGTGAAGCCTGCCAGACTGCCGCTGGTGCAAGTCTGGAAACAGCGCACTGGAGGAACGTCCGGACTGCAAAGGGCAACGTAGCAGCTAACAGCTGTCCACTGAAAGCCCGGCGCGCAAGCGCTGGGTATAAGGTGAGGATTAGAGCAACAGAGACGAGTCACTGCAGGCTATGCCCGCAGTGGGTGAAACGGGCAATCTCTACGCGCAGCAATACCAAGTAGGCACACGTTGACGGGGCCCCCGGAGTGTGCGGGTAGGTAGCATTGAGCGGCTGGGTGACCAGCCGCCAAGAGTAATGGCAGTCACGTTAAAGGCAACTTTGACGCACAGAATCCGGCTTATCGGCAGGCTTCACACTTTTTCAGCCGCGTGTCAGCAGCGACTGACCCAAGGCAAACACCGAGTTGGGCGCGTTGGTGCGCACAGTCTGGGAGGCTGGTTTCTTAAATACGCCACGGTTGGTTGCAGTTTTTTGTTCAATCTGGACGCCCTTGGCCAGTTGTTCAAGTACCAGGCTGCGCAAGGTGACCGATTGCATGAAGTCCAACATCTTGGCGTTCATCGTATTCCACAGGTCTTGCGCCATGTCCGCCCCAGGGGCATCTGATTTTTCAAGATCGGCGGTGGGTTCTTCCACTGCACTGATGATGTTCGCCACCGAAATCGCTTCAATGCGTCGACCCAGGGTGTAGCCGCCGCCAGGCCCGCGGGTGCTACTGACCAGGCCTTGCTGGCGCAGCTTACTGAACATTTGCTCCAAGTAAGACAGTGAAATCTGCTGTCGGCTGGCAATGTCGGAAAGCGGTACGGGTCCCAGTTTTTCACGCAGGGCCACATCAATCATGGCAGTGACGGCAAAACGTCCTTTGGTTGTTAAGCGCATGGTTGACTCCTTCAAAACGGCTTTAATCTAACTTAGCATGGACTATAAAGCCCAGTTTACTTCGTGTAAATTCGAATAAACAAATTTTTCACTTCGATTTAAACGAAGTGTCGCTACCTCATAGCTTTTCATTTAGGGGCATTTTCATGAATTTCAAGCACCTTTACTACTTTTGGGTCACGGCGCGCGCTGGTGGCATCATGCGCGCGGGCGAGCAACTGCACACCACGCCACAAACCTTGTCCGGCCAGATCAAGCTGCTTGAGGACTGGCTGGGGCGAAAACTGTTTCAAAAGGCAGGACGCCATCTTGAACTCACCGAGCACGGGCGGCTGGCCTTGGGCTACGCCGATCAGATTTTCAACCTTGGCAGTGAACTTGAAACCAGCCTGCGTCACGCCGGCGCGCCACAGCGACGCTTGGTTTTTCGGGTGGGGGTTTCCGATTCGGTATCCAAGTCGTTGGCCTACAAGCTGCTGGAGCCTGCATTTGGGATTGCCGAGCCGATCAAGCTGGTGGCCAGCGAAGGTAAGTTCATGGACTTGCTGGCGCAGCTGGCGCTGCACCGCTTGGATTTGGTGATTGCCGATGAGCCCATGCCCAAACGCTTCAGCGTCAAGGCCTTCAATCATTTGCTGGGTCGCAGCGGCGTGAGTTTTTTTGCGGCCCCTGGGCTGTCTGCGTGCATGCAAGGCGATTTCCCAGCCTGCCTGGATGGCCAACCGCTGCTGTTGCCCGGCAACAGCGCTGCGGTACGTACCCAACTCGACGACTGGTTCGCGCGCGCGCGCATCATCCCTGTGGTGGTTGGCGAGTTTGACGACGCTGCCTTGATGAAAGCTTTCGGTCGCGAAGGGCAGGGTGTTTTTGTCTCACCCACGCTGATTGAAGAAGAAACGTGCAAACAGTATGGCGTGCAAGTGATTGGACGCAGTACTGAACTGTTGGAAGAGTTTTACGCGGTGTCGGTGGAGCGGCAAATCACCCACCCCTGCATGCAGGCCATCAGCTCTGCAGCGCGGGGTCATTTGTTTGGGGCTTGAGCCCAGTAGCTTAGAACGGCGCGCGCGTCTTAAAATCGTTCGCTGGGATGCAGGTAGCGCCAACTGCCTTGGGGTAAATGGCCCAGCGCTACCCGACCAATGCGCAGCCGCTTCATACCTATGATGCCCAGTTGCGCGCGTTCGCACAGCACCGCAATCAGCCCGGGGTGTTCGCCTTTGAGTGTGATGCGCAAGCGCGTCAGCGTCGACGTGGTGCTGTTGATACTGGCTTTGATGACAGGCCATGGGCCGCTGGCATCAATGACCGGTGTGTTCAGCGCCCTTAATTGATTCGGCTCGATCATGCCGTGCACCTCAACCAGTAGCTCATGTTCGATGTAAGGTCCGTCTTCGCGTAATTTGCGCATCACCCGAAAGTCTTGACTGAAAACCACAAGCCCACTGGCCGCACGTTCCAGGTCCACCCCAGGCTCCAACTTGAGCAGGTGTTTGGGCAAGACCTGAGTTTGCCAGTCGTCACTGATGTGCGTCTCTGGCTGGAGCAGCGTCAATGCGCTGCGGCCTTGAGGGCCCATGGTTTCGAAGTCCGCGGGTTTGTGCAACAGCAAGGTAATGTTCGTGGGCGACTTCAACTCGCTCATCGGCGCGATCTCAATGGGCTCGGTGCTTACGCGGGTCATGGGCAAGACCACCACCTGGGCATTGACGCGCACGCAACCGCTTTCGATGTAGCGCTCAGCGTCGCTGCGTGAGCAGCCCAGCGTGCGCGCCACGCGTTTGGACAGGCGCTCACTGAGGCTGTCAGACACCGCGTGCACGCCGTCTGGTTTGGGGGTCAGCTCGCGCGCCGCTTGGTTGGATGCGCGCTTGGTGGTGCGCGTCAGGGTGTCGCGGGGCTTCATGGACGCAAACTCTGGATGCGCGCCAGATGGGCCATCAACGAGCGCCGCGCCACAGGCCACAAGCGCTCGGGTACGTCGTCATACACCTGCGCTAACCAATCATCTAGCGTGCCGTTGGGCAGGGTTTGCATGGCTTTCACCACCTTGCTTTCGCGCTGCAGGCGGTGGTGTTTGAGCTTGCTGATCGCCTGTAACGCTTGGTCATCTGGGCCGCCGAGCACATAGCCGTGGGCTGGGGCGATGTAATTTGCCCCTTGAGCGCTGCAGATTTGCAGCAGCTTGTCGAGTGAATCCAGATAGTCGTTCATGTTGCCGTCAGGCGGGTCTACCAGCGTGGTGCTGCCATTGAGGATGTGGTCACCACTGAACAGCACGCCGTCTTCTTGCAGCAGCAAGCACAGGTGGTTGGCTGCGTGACCTGGGGTGTGGATGACCTGCAAGGTGTGAGTCCATGTAGGTGCATCACCCAAGGCCGGTGCTTGCAGGCACAGCAACTCGCCATCGGCCAGTTGGCGATCTGCGATGAAGGCGCTGGCGGCGCGCGCTGTGGCAGCGCTGTTCAGGCCTAAAACCGGCGGGCGCAGGGCACAGCGTTCTTGCAGCGGCCGCGCCCCTGGTGAGTGGTCGGGGTGCGAGTGCGTACACACAATCATGCGGATGTCGCCACCGGCCGCTCGCCATAGCGTATCCAAATGGGCGTCATCGGCCGGGCCTGGGTCGATCACCACATAGCCTGTGCTGGGGTCGCCAAGCAAATAGCTATTGGTGCCAGGCCCTGTCATCACGCCTGGATTGGGCGCCGTCAGGCGTTGCAGGTTTTTCAGCAGTGCAACCGGCTGCGTACTTTGCCAGTCCAGGGGGTGGACGATGTGACCGTCGGGGCAGACCAACGCCAACTCGCCATACGCGGACTCGTTTTCCATGAACCGCGCCTCGCGCCCCGCCATTAAACCTGCACGGGGACAGCTGGACCACAGCGGCTCTTCGGTGTGCGCACAGGCTTGCAGAACAGCTTGCACATTCGCATAACTTTGTAGGTGCTCGAGCGTTCGGATGGTTGGGAAAATCATGAAGAACTTGCCCGCATGGTGTCGCTCCAATGCATCGGCTGGGCGCAACCAAACGGGTTCAAACTGCTCCGACTCATCGGCCACTGGGTGTTGATCTTCTGGCATGCGAGCCACCAAAAACGGCACATCAAAACGCTGACCGCGCGCGCGGTCGGTGACCCAATGGGCCAGCACATAAACCTCATCGGCCAAGAGCCGCAGACCCTTGGCTTGGCATTGCGGCGCAAACGCTTCGGTGCGCGACAGTTCATCAATATCGCTTTGTTGCGCCAAGTTGCCGTCAGGGCGGCGGGCAAGCAAGACCCCCAGCTCTTCAAAGCTTTCGCGTATGGCTGCGATGGCCTCGGTCAAGTGCGCATCGTTCTGACTGGGGCGACGCTGTGTCAGCTGATGACTTTGTGCGTCTTCCTTGTCGATACGCCCGCCTGGAAACACATAAGCACCCGGCACAAAACTGGCTTTCTCCGAGCGGCGTGTCATCAGCACTTCCAGTCCCTCAGGGGTGTCGCGCAAGAGCAGTATGGTGGCAGCAGGGCGGGCGGGTGCGACAGCGCGCGGGGGATGAAGTTGTTGGTTTTGACGTGGCATGTAGCGATTCTGGCACGTTGGACGAACAGCGCTTTAGCCGCCGACTAGTTGTGAAGCCCTCGTAGGACACATTGAACGAAATTGTGCAATGTTCGTCTGTGACGTGGATAATTCAACCCATGCGCATTCCCTTCACCAAAATGCAAGGCGCTGGCAATGACTTTGTCGTGCTGGACGAAACCACCACGCGATTTGGCTTAAGCCCCGCCCAGTACCGTTGGTTGGCCGACCGTCACTTTGGGGTTGGTGCCGACCAGATCCTGAGCGTGCGCCCGTCACCCGCTGCGGGTATTGATTTTGAATACATCATTCACAACGCCGATGGCGCCGAGGTTGAACAATGCGGCAATGGTGCGCGTTGCTTTGCGCGTTTTGTTCATGACCGTGGTTTGAGTCGCAAGCGTGCGATCCGTGTGCTGACCCGCGCTGGCGTGATCGAACCACGGCTACAGGCCGACGGCCGTGTCACCGTCAACATGGGCGCGCCCATTTTTGAGCTGGACGACATACCATTCAATCCGGTGCACACCCAGCCGATGACGCAAGGCAACTGGCAAATGTGGCCGCTTGATCTGGCGGGCGCCCAAGCGCCCAGCCCCGCGATGGTGGCCGTGGTGTCCATGGGAAATCCACATGCCGTGATGCTGGTCGATGATGTCGACAACGCGCCGGTGCACAGCCAAGGCCCGGTGATCGAATCGCACAGCAGCTTTCCTAGACGCGTGAACGTTGGGTTCATGCAGGTGATTGCGCGTGACAGCGTTCGGTTGCGTGTGTTCGAGCGTGGTGTGGGTGAGACTTTGGCGTGTGGCAGCGGCGCCTGCGCTGCGGTGGTAGCTGGCATCCGGATCGGCCTGCTAGCGCCTTGCGTTGAGGTCCAAACACGTGGCGGCGTGCTGCTCATCGAATGGGCGGGCGGTGCAGCCCAGGTGATGATGACAGGCCCAGCTACCACGGTGTTTCAAGGCTATATCGATTTACCAGAGAACCTATGACCATGTCCAATCCCACGCCACCACCAGCCTCTCTGCCCAGCGCTTTCGGTCAAGCCATCACTGAAGACGATATTGCCGACTACCTGCTCAAGACGCCGGATTTTTTTGAGCGTCACGCGCAGCTATTGGCAGCCGTCAAAATCAACAGTCCCCACAGCCAGCGTGCGGTCAGTCTGCAAGAGCGCCAGGCCTTGATGCTGCGAGAAAAAATCAAATTGCTTGAGCTGCGCATCATGGACATGATCCGCAATGTGAACGAAAACAAGGCCCTGTCTGACAAGTTGCTGGGCTGGGCGCGCACCTTGTTTTTGGAAACCGACGCTTTGGCCTTGCCCGACTTGATGGTCCAAGAACTTAAAACGCAGTTTGCAGTGCCTCAGGCGGTCATCAAGGTGTGGGGTGTCTCACCGCGCTACGCCGAATGTGACTTTGCCCAAGGAGCCAGCGACGACGTCCGCATTTTTGCTGCATCTTTGCCCGAGCCGTTTTGCGGCGTCAACACCGGGCTGGAAGTGGCCAACTGTTTGCCTGACCCCCATGCCGCAGCTTCGCTGGCGATCTTGCCGTTGCGCGACCCCGATGAGTCTCAGGCAGGCGCGGCCTTTGGCGTGCTGGTTCTGGCATCTCCGGATGCGCAGCGCTTTGACAGCACCTTGGGAACTGAATTCTTAAGCCTCATTGCCGAGTTGGCCAGCGCTGCGCTGACGCCACTGCGCTGAACACCACTGGGCAACCATGTCAGCTGCGACAAAGACCACAGCGCAAGACAGTGAGTCTCTGGATCCCTTGCTGCAACGCTACTTGGATCATGTGCGCTTTGAAAAGCGTCTGGCGGCTCGCACCGTGGTGCTGTACACCTTGGACTTGGTGCGCCTTCAAGCCTTGGCCCAGCGTGATGATGTGGCTTTGCTGCGGGTGCAGTCCAGTCACATTCGGCGCTGGGTTGCCCAGTTGCACAGCAGTGGGCGCAGCGGGCGAGGCTTGGCGCTGGTCTTGTCGGTATGGCGCGGGTTTTTCAGCTGGGCTGGACGCGAAGCCTTGCTCGCTAGCAATCCGGTCACAGACGTTCGGGCGCCCAAGTCGGCCAAGCCCCTTCCCAAAGCCATCAGTGTGGATGACGCGGTTCAACTGGCCAGTTTTGAGTCTGCCGATGCTGACCCTTGGTTAGAAGCGCGCGACATGGCGATGGTGGAGCTCTTGTATGGCAGTGGTTTACGTCTGGCCGAGTTGACGGGATTGGATGTGCTAGCCAGCCCTCAGGCGCGAGGTTGGGTAGACATGCAAGCGGGCGACGCCCATGTGCTGGGTAAAGGCAACAAGCGCCGGGTTGTACCCGTGGGCCAACCGGCACTGGAGGCGTTGAGGCAGTGGCTTGTGGTGCGCGATCAGGCGCCAGTGACCCAGCAAAAAGCCTTGTTTGTCGGACAACGCGGCACCAGACTGAGTGGCCAGTCGGTTTGGCGCTGTCTGCGTGCGCGCAGCTTGCAGGCAGGTTTGGCTTCTCCGGTGCACCCCCATATGCTGCGTCACTCCTTTGCCAGCCATGTTTTGCAGTCCAGTAGTGATCTGCGCGGCGTGCAGGAATTACTGGGGCACGCCAGTATCAGCACCACGCAGGTCTACACCCGGCTTGATTTTGGCCATTTGAGCAAGGTTTATGATGCTGCGCATCCACGCGCACATGGCTCAGACGAAGGGCCCGAGTAGTCCGCGCGGTTTTCGATGGGAAAGTTATGCAAAAAAAAATCACGGTGGTATTGGACAAAGATGCTGAATTTGTATTCAACATTCCAGAAGGTGTGCCGATGGGTTGCGATGCTGCGCGTGCTTGGCTTGATGTGCAGTACCTGAAAATGGCGTGTGCGCCCCTGCGTGCCAATGGCAAGGTTTTGACAGCCGATAAAGTTTTGGTTGTGACCCAGGCTGCAGGTGCTAAATTGTTGAATGACCCAGACTGGTCGAAAGCTTATGTGGCTGCTGTGGCCTGCGCCCTCTCCAAGCCCATGGTTCGCGTGGATGTGCCATCGATGGCCATCACCTATTGATACCCAGAACCCGACCTTAGATCCCGGGCTTGGTGCCTGCGGATCTCACAAAACATGAAAAACCTCCGACTTAAACCGGGCAAAGAGCGCTCGCTGCAACGCTGTCACCCGTGGCTGTTTGAATCAGCCATTGCCAGTGGCGGCGCCGATACGGGCGAAACCGTGCGTGTGGAGTCGGCCGATGGTCATTTTCTAGCGTGGGCAGCCTTCAGTCCCCAGTCGAAGATCCGCGCCCGCGTTTGGAGCTTTGACGAAGCGCAGCGCATTGACGCCGCCTTCATCCAAGCCCGGTGCGTACGCTCGGTTCAAGCGCGCGCACGTTTCCACATACAAAGCGATGCAATGCGGCTGGTGCACGGGGAGTCAGATGGCTTACCGGGGCTTGTGGTCGATCGCTACGGTGACACACTGGTGGCGCAGTTCGGCTCAGCGGGTGCTGAGCGATGGAAAGCGGTGATCGCGGACGCATTGTTGTCTGCCACTGGCTTGAATAAACTGTTTGAACGCAGCGATGCCAGCGCCCGTGAGTTGGAGGGCTTGCCCAAAGTCAAAGCGTGGTTGAAGGGCAGCGGCCCCGTGGATTTGGTACTTCGCGAGCACGATTGGCGTTTGGCGCTCAATATTGAAGAAGGGCATAAGACAGGGTTCTACCTGGATCAGCGCGACAGTCGCAAACGCTTTGCTGATTACACGCGTCGTCTTGGTTTTGAGCAGGTGCTTAACTGTTACAGCTACACGGGCGGCTTCACCGTGGCAGCGCTGCAGGCCGGCGCGGGTCACGTCACGTCGATTGATTCCTCTGCGCCGGCGCTCAAACAAGCGGCTGCTAACTTGGCCTTGAATGGCTTAAATGCTGACCGCGCCACTTTTCTCGATGCTGATGTGAACGCCAGTTTGCGTCATTTCATTGAGCTTGGTCAGAGCTTTGATGCCATCGTGCTGGACCCGCCCAAGTTTGCCCCTACCCTGGCACATGCTGAGCGCGCAGCGCGGGCCTACAAGGACATCAACCGACTGGCCTTTAAGTTGCTCCGACCTGGCGGCGTGCTATTTACCTTCAGTTGCTCTGGGGGCATCAGCATGGACCTGTTTCACAAAATCGTGGCCTCGGCCGGTATCGACGCCGGCGTTGATGCTTACATCCATGAGCGGCTCGGCGGGGCCCCAGACCACCCGATGACTGTCTATTTCCCTGAAGGTGACTACCTCAAGGGACTGGTTGTCATGACCAAAACCTGAGGTTCAGGGTGCCGGTGGTGCGGCTTGTGCCGCCTGCCGCGCGGGGCGGCCATGAGGCTTTGACCTGGCATCAGGTACTGGCCTGGCTGGGGGCAGGTAAAATCACTTTTTTTGTTGCCGAGTGCATTCAAACATGTCTTTGATTCCTGCCACCATACTCACCGGCTTTCTCGGTTCGGGAAAAACCACTTTGCTCAAACGTGTGCTCTCTGAGGCCCATGGGCAGAAAATTGCGGTGATTGAAAACGAATTCGGTGAAGAAAACATCGACAACGATATTTTGGTGAGCGAGTCCACGGAGCAGATTGTGCAGATGAGCAATGGCTGCATTTGCTGCACCATTCGAGAAGATTTGCGAGAGGCTTTGCAGCTATTGGCGGCCAAAAAACGGCAAGGCTTGCTGGACTTTGACCGGATCGTTATCGAGACCACTGGCTTGGCGGACCCTGGCCCTGTGGCGCAAACCTTTTTCATGGACGATGAAATAGCAGAGAGCTACTTGTTGGACTCTATCTTGACCTTGGTTGATGCCAAGCATGCACCGCAGCAATTCAATGACCGCCAGGAGGCCCGCCGTCAAGTGGGCTTTGCCGACCAGATATTCATCAGTAAAACTGACCTGGTGACCGAGCAAGACGCCGATGAGCTGATGCACCGGATCAAGCACATGAACCCACGTGCACCGCAGAAAAAAGTGCACTTTGGCGAAGTGGCGCTCTCTGATGTATTTGACTTGCGTGGGTTTAACCTCAATGCCAAGCTCGATATCGACCCTGACTTTTTGAAGGAAGAGACGCATGCGCACCATGAACATGAACATGAACATGAACATGAACAGGGTGAGGTTTGCAGCCATCCGTCCCATCAGAGCGGTCATCACCATCACCATGACGACGACGTGAAGAGCTTCGTATTTCGTTCGAGTCGCGCGTTTGACCCAGCCAAACTGGAAGATTTTTTAGGTGCGGTGGTCAATATTTACGGCCCACGCATGCTGCGCTACAAAGGCGTTCTCAACATGAAGGGAACCGACCGGAAAGTCATTTTTCAGGGCGTGCACCAGCTCATGGGAAGCGACCTTGGCCCGGCCTGGGCGCCCGATGAGCAGCGCTCAAGCAAAATGGTCTTCATCGGTATTGATTTGCCCCAAGATATTTTCATGCAAGGTATGACGCAGAGCTTGGTGGATTGAGGGTGAATGGCGCCGACGAAATCGCTGGAGCTTAAAGGATGGTTGTCACTTTTTGCCAGTTTCTGAGCTTGGCTTTCTGCAAGCCTGTACACTCGCCCCCCTGTGAAAAAACTGTACCAAGGCTTGTGCCTTCATCAACCGCAGTGCTCCGAATGGCCAGTGCCAGTGGCTGGCCTCGGGTGTCGTGGTTGAAAAGAAGAGGTCTCTGGTGCTAAAAGCTGATTCAAGGAGATCCACCGTGAAAGCAACAGCTGTCAAGACATCCCAACCCGTGGCCAAGCCCGTGTCGGTTAGACGCAGCGGGACAAAGCCTGTAGCCAAGGCTGCTGCGCCCGCGAAAACAGTAAGAAAACCAGCGGTGCCGGCCAAAGCAGTGGCTCCCCAGAAATCGGCAGGAAAAAAAGCCGCTTCTGCCAAGAAAGCACCCGCTCAGGCAACGGTGAAAAAAGTACCCTCTGGTAAGGTGGCTGGCGTGCGAGCTGTGCCCAAGAAAGCTGAGCGCGTGAAAACCAGCCCGTCCAAAGTCCCCCAGCCGTTGCGTAAAGCAGTGGTCACAACGGTCGCCAAGGCAGTGGTCAAAACGGCCGTCAAAATCAAGGGCAAGGCGCTTGCCACTGCGAAAACCAAACAAACCACGGCCAAAGTGGCTGCGCCCCAAAGTGTGACGAAAAAAGCGACATCTGTGAAATCCAGCGCAATCAAAGCCCCCAAAGCTGTGCGCAAGGCAGTGGCCACGACGGCCGCTAAGCCGCCGGCGAAAACCGCGGCCAAGGGCAAGGCGCTTGCTGTCCCGCAAACCAAACAAAGCACGGCCAAAGTGGCCCCCGCAAGGCAACCGACGCGAGCTGCAAAACCTGTCCCGAAGACGGCGGCAGCTAAACCCCTGGCGGCGCCCGCCAAAACACGCGCAACCAAACCAGCCATCAAACCCATTGCTCCCAGCCAGGCCCCCTTGCCTGCCAAAGTGAAGAGTAGTCAGAGCGCCTCCCCCGTGGCGGCGCGCCCGATCCCCGCAAAGTCCTCTAAAGTGTCAGATAAATCCAAACCTACTCCCTCGACTTTTCAGTCTCCAAACCCCGCCACGCTAGCTGAGCTGGGTATGCCCGTACGAACGGGTCGCCCCTCCTCGCGTCTGGTGCAGCTCACAGTGCCCTCGATTGCACAGTCTGTTGCATCAACCGGTGCCAAAGCCAGTTTCACGCCCATGGCGGCCACACACCCGATTGCATCTCCGTTGGCCTCTTCGGTTAAAAAGAACCGTAAACTGGTCGACAACTGGAAGAACAAGCCTGTAGCTGAACTCACGGACGAGGAGGTCATCGCCATGTCCGATGACTTGTACATGAATGACACCCAGTTGGCTTTTTTCAGGATGAAGCTTCAAGTCTTGAAGAACGATATTTTGAACAATGCTGACAAAACCACAGCGACGCTGCGCACGGACACGGTGATCGTGCCCGATCCAGCTGACCGTGCCACCATTGAAGAAGAGCACGCTCTGGAATTGCGCACCCGAGACCGCGAGCGCAAGTTGCTCAAAAAAATTGAACAGTCAATTGGCTTGATCGACACCGGCGAATACGGGTACTGCGATGAAACGGGCGAGCCCATCGGTGTAGGGCGGCTGCTTGCTCGGCCAACTGCCACCCTGTCATTGGAGGCGCAGCAACGCCGCGAACTCAAGCAGAGAATGTTTGGGGACTGATGATCAGTACCAACGGGCCAAGGTCTTCAAACATCTGAGATGAGCAGTCCAGACAAGCCCGCAGCGTTGTTCTCGAAGGTTGCCCAATTTGTGCGCAACCCGATGGTCAATGCGGATCCAATCGAGGCATCTGAATCATTGCTCGAGGCGGATGCTGGTAAGCAAGCCTTGCGCAAAATGCTCCAGCGCAAGCGCCACAATGACACCATTCGTCAGCGTGAGTTTGATGCCTTGCGCAAGATCCTCAAGTCTGGTGCGATCAGCGAAAAAGTGGCCTCTGAACAAGCATCCATCTTCCGAGAGGCGACGGCCTATACCGATTTTGATGAGCGCGCCCAAACGCTGAAAAAAATTGATGACATCGAAGCGCAGATGTCCAAACAATGGTGGAAGGTGCGTGCGGAAAATGGGTCACAACATGCACCCTTGGATATAAGTTCCAGCATGGCACCTCTGCAAACGGTGCCAGGCTGGGCGCTTGATGCCCAAGACGGTTTTCCTGCCACGCTCATTTTAGATCAGGCGCAAGATGCAAACCTGGGCCTGGAATTGGATGGCATTGACGATTTACAAGACTTTGATGGCAGTGCGCAAAGTGCGTTTTCTGACTCCAAGATGGTGTCTGTCGAGCGTGGCCAAACCCTTTCAGATCCGGTTCTGGCCGATGTGGCTGTGCGCTTTGCCCAAGGAGATGATGCGGGGACCGAGCGCCTGCTGTTGACGGCCTTGCGCGGACGGGAGTCCACATCAGAGGCAGCCGAACCCTGGGCGGGCGCCTTGTTTGATTTTTACCGCACGCTGCAAAAAAAAGCAGAGTTCGAAAAATTTGCCAGTGAGCACACGGCCCGTTTTGGCCGTGTGGCGCCCCGCTGGGAGGACTTGTCGCCGATTGCAACTGAGGGCCTTGATTCTCGGCACTTGCATGATGCGCTTTCGACGCGGCCGATGGAGGTGTCCACTCAGTTACAGGTAAGCACCCTGCCAAGTTATGCGCAACACGGCAGCGCAGAGAACTCGCGTCAACTGACAAACTTACGCTGTGTGTTGGCCGGGGAGCTGCTCGGTGACTGCGATGCCTTACTGCATTCGTTTTTGGACCAACACGCTGGTCACGGGCCACTGGTCGTATCCTGCGCGCACCTGCTGCGTGTTGACTTTGCCGCGACTGGTTGTATTTTGAATTGGGCCGCCGGCGCGAAGTCCTCGGGTATCGAGGTGGAACTTCGCAAAGTGTCGCGCTTGGTAGCGGCCTTCTTCATGATGATTGGCATCAATGAGTACGCGCTTATTCGTGCCCGAAGTGATTAGTTTGTTGTGCTTCGAGCCGTACAGCGCCCTGACGCAGCGTCTGTGCTTACTGCTGCGATGACTGCGCGGCGCTGGCGTGCGGTCCTTTTGGCAGCCATAGCGTGAAGGTCGAGCCTTGACCGTAGCTCGACTCCACCTGCAACCGCCCGCCGTGCAATTCTAAAATCTCTTTCACAATACCCACGCCCAAGCCGGTTCCGGGCACATTGCCGGAAATGTCTGCTCGCCAGAAACGCTGGCCGATATGCTTGAGTTGTTCCGGCGTAAGCCCCAAGCCATGGTCGCAGATCCTAATGCCGACCAGATCATTTTCTCTTAAAAAGCTTACTTGGATGGGGCCGCCTTGCGGTGAATATTTTTGTGCATTTCCCAGAACGTTGATCAAGGCTTGGCGTATTTTTGCCTGGTCCGCGATGGCGGTGATGTCAGCGAGCTGGGCGCTGATGTGAACGGGCCACTTGTCGGCATCAAAGTTCAGGTCAGCGATGGTTTTTTGGGTTAAATCCAACAAGTCCAGCGTTTGCATGTGAAAGTCCAGCGTGCCTCGCGCGTCGATGCGGGCCAAGTCCAGCAACTCATCGATGATCTTGACCAAGGCGGCCGTCTGGCGGTGAATGATATCGAGTAGTTCGCGTTGGGTCTGGGGATCGAATTCCATGGCGAGCAGCATTTCGCTGTAGCCAAAAATGCTGGTCATAGGTGTGCGTAATTCATGCGCTGCGTGCGATAAAAACTCGCTTTTGACGCGGTCCACCTCGGCTTCGTAAGTGATGTCTCTGAAGTACAAGATATGCGATACGGCGTCGCCATGCGCGGTGCGCTTTTTGACTTCCAACACCCGCTTTTGTTGTCCTTCCAAAGTGATGAGCTGGCGCTGCTCTGCGGTGTTTGTCTTGCTGGCGTTCAATTCTTCCAGTGCGTCAGTACCAGGAAATGGCGCATCGCTGGCGCAGGCATCACGCAGCTTGCGGTCAAAAGCGTCTACATCGAGCCCCTTGAGCTCGGTGTTCAGCCAACCGCTCATCTGTAGGAACGCGGGGTTTGCGTAGTCGAGCTTGCCGTCTGCGTTAAAGGTGATCAAACCATCGGGGCTCAAAGTGAAGATGACTTCAAGCTGCTGGTTGTTGTTGGTCAGCACGGCTTCATTCAGGCGCAGTTGTTCAATGGTGTAGGCCAATTCAATTCGATTGCGGTGCAGATCGGTGGATGCACCGTTGAGTGCGCGTTCCAAATCTTCGATTTCAACCGGTGCATCGCTGTGCGGCAGCTGCGCGCCATCAGCGCGGTCCAAGCTGAGGGCAAATTGACGCGCCCTTTCAAGTGAACGTATGGGGCTGCGCAAAAACACATAGAGCAGCAAACTACCAAGAAAGGCTGCCAGCCCCCCGGCTTTGATCGTACTGATCAGGATCGTCTGGGAAAGGACCTCGATGGCATCCGTGCTCAGATCGACCCGAACCCAGCCTAGAGTCTCTCCAGACTTCACAGGGTGCCAAGCAACCAGACGCTGCTTGCCCTCGATGCGCTCTTGGAGCGTCTGTGCGCCGAGTTGGCTGGGCAAGGGCAGAGCTGTCGTGGAGGCGTCAAAAATCCGTATTGGCGCGAGCCTTCCCTTGCGTCTGAAATGGCTCAGAACGCGGCCTTCGGTATCGCTTACGCGCAACTCCAGCACATCTTGAAAATCGATCGAAGCCAATAGCAACTCGTCTAGAGAATCAATTTGATTGGTGACCAAGTGGTCGACGCTGGCATAAGCCAGCGTTCGGGCCATTGCCAACGCTTGCTGCTCGGAGCTTGCGCGCACGATGTCGCTCTGTACGCGGTAGGTAAAAGCCGCATTAAGCACAATGGCGCCCAACAAGACCAGGCACGTCAGCACCGTCAGCCGCGTGAGCATGTGTCTTGGCAGTGAGAGCCTGTTCATGGTTTGAAGTCTGCTGATGCCTTGGTCAAGGCCAATAAAGCCATTTCAGTCCGTGCGTGGCACCTTGTCGGCTGCGTGTTGGTTGGCAGCATTTTCATAAAAGGTGTCATGCGGGTCTCTTGCATAGATTCTTGAGATTATGCGGTACGAAGCAAGGCGCGCTGTTCGTGGGCTGTCACGTGTTGAACCGGGCTGGTGCGCAGCAGGCCGCTATGGCCACCACCGTGTGCCTTGCAGGGTGGACCAGACGCGCAACCCAGTGGCAAGGTCGTGCGCCTGCAGGTGTTAAAAAACAGGTGTTTTTCCTCAGGCAGTACATTCATTGAAACCTGTAAGTGCTTAATTCAGAATGATTTTTACCACTTTGTCAGGTGCATAAACATCGGCTAAGCCCTTGATTTAATTGAAAAAAATCCCATAAACAACTTGCAAAGTGCAGAAATGCTGGTAAAGTGCAAAAAAGTGCAATTTCGTGGTGAAAAGTGTCATTTCACTTCGGTTTGTTTCTCGCGTGCTAAATAAGGACTGTGCAGTGTTTCAAGGGGCCTCGTCGTTAAGTCTAGATGCCAAAGGGCGATTGTCGGTGCCAACACGGCATCGCGACGTCTTGTCGGCGCTGGCTGACGGACAGATCACGTTTACCAAACACCCGCACGGCTGCTTGATGGTGTTCCCGCGACCAGAGTGGGAAAAATTTCGCGAACGCATCAACGCACTGCCCATGTCGGCGCAGTGGTGGAAACGCATTTTTCTGGGCAATGCCATGGATGTGGACATCGATACTACCGGGCGTGTCCTGGTCTCGCCTGAGTTGCGTGTGGCCGCTGGCATCAGCAAGGATGCGGTGCTGCTGGGCATGGGAAATTATTTTGAATTGTGGGACAAAGCCACCTACGAAGCGAAGGAAGCGCAGGCCATGCGAGAAGCGATGCCTGATGTCTTCAAGGACTTTTCTTTCTGAGAGCCAGCGGTGCAGAACCCATGGACTCACACCACTGTTTTGTTGGCAGAGGCGGTCGACGCTTTGCTCGACCCAGGCGCAGCTTTGGCGCCTTCGGAAAAACCCTTCTACGTTGACGCCACATTTGGCCGGGGTGGCCATAGCCGTTTGATTCTTTCAAGGTTAGGTGCTGATGCACGCCTGCTGGCGTTTGACAAAGATCCTGAGGCATTGGCGCAAGCGGCCACCATTGAAGACCCCCGTTTTGCAATTCGCCACCAGGGTTTTCGTGATTTGGGTGAGTTGCCAGCCGCCAGTGTGGCCGGGGTTTTGTTTGACTTGGGTATCAGCTCGCCGCAGGTGGACAACCCCGCGCGTGGTTTCAGTTTCAGGATGGATGGCCCGCTGGATATGCGCATGGACACCACGCGTGGCCAAAGTGTGGCGCAGTGGCTGGCGCAAGCCCAGGTTGATCAAATTGCGGAGGTGATACGTGACTACGGCGAAGAACGGTTTGCTGGCCCCATTGCAAAGGCGATTGTTGCGCGCCGACAGGCGCGGGGTCCCTTTGAGACCACCCTTGAATTGGCCCAGCTCGTGGCTGATACGGTCAAAACCCGCGAGCCGGGCCAGAACCCTGCAACGCGCACATTTCAGGCTCTTCGGATTTTCATCAATGCCGAGCTTGAAGAGCTGCAAGAAGCGCTAAGGGCATCGCTCAAGGTCTTGCAGCCAGGCGGGCGGTTGGTGGTCATCAGCTTTCATTCTTTGGAGGACCGCATTGTCAAGCAGTTCATTGCTGAGCACACACGTGAGGTCTACGACCGCCGTGCGCCGTTTGCAGCACCCAAGATCATGCAGCTCAAGGCGCTCGGGCGCAGCCGACCCAGTGCTCAAGAAGTCGCGGCCAATCCGCGCGCGCGCAGTGCCATCATGCGCGTGGCTGAGCGCACCAATGCCGCAGTGGGCGCTGTATGAGCCGGTTCAATGTCTTGTTGCTTCTCAGTTTGATGGCCAGTGCGCTGTATTTGGTCAATGTGCAGTACCAGTCACGGCGTTTGTTCTCCGAGCTCGATCGGGCCAATGCACAAGGCCGGCGTCTGACGGTCGAGTACGAGCGTCTACAGGTGGAAAAACGGTCGCAAGCCACCTCTGCGCGGGTTGAGCGCTTGGCCAAAAGCAAATTGGGCATGCGAGTGGCAACGCCGGCCATCACCATTTATGTTGGCACTGCAGAGCAGACGCCGGCCAGAACGGGCAGCGCACGACCCGTTTCAGTTGTACCGAAAAAGGCGGCGCCATGAGTCGCGGCATTGCCTACAACTTGAGCCCTCTGTTGGCCAGCCCGACACCGGTGTGGCGCAGCCGTTTCATTGTGGGCAGCATTGCCCTGGCATTTGCCAGTTTGATCGGCCGCGCGGTGTACATACAGGTGATTGCCAACGATTTCTTTTTGAAGCAAGGCGAAGTGCGCTTCGCCCGCACGCTGTCCTTGCCCGCCAGTCGTGGCCGCATTCTCGATCGCCATGGTGTGGTGCTGGCCTCGAGCATTCCAGTGCCCAGTATTTGGGCCATTCCTGAGGACGTGGACCGCGATCCGGTCAAGCTCAAAAAGCTTGCTGCAATCTTGGGTATGTCGGGTTTAGAGCTCAATAAAAAACTCCAGGATGAAGATAAAACCTTTGTCTGGCTCAAGCGACAAATTGACGAGTCGATGGCCAAGCAGATTGACGCGCTTGACATGAAGGGCGTTTACCAGCGCAAGGAGTACAAACGCCAGTACCCCGAAGGCGAGGCCGCCGCGCATGTGGTGGGGTTTACCAACGTCGAAGACAGTGGACAAGAGGGTATTGAACTGGCGTTCAACAAAGACTTGATTGGACGCAATGGCTCGCGGCGCGTTATCAAGGACCGTATGGGGCGTGTGGTGGAGGATGTGGGCGAGCAGACAGCGCCAGTGGATGGCGTGGATCTGGCGCTCAGCATCGATGCCAAGGTGCAGTTTTTTGCTTATCAAAAGCTCAAAGATGCTGTGCTTGAGCACAAGGCTAAAGCCGGTAGTGTGGTGGTGCTCGATGTGATAACTGGTGAGGTTCTGGCGCTGGCCAATTACCCCAGTTATGACCCAGGCGAACGGCGCAACCTCAGCGGCGAACAGTTGCGCAACCGCGCCATCACCGACTCCTTTGAGCCAGGCTCGACCATGAAACCGCTGGTGATTGCCACCGCGCTAAACAAACACATGGTCACGCCAGACACTCCGTTTCAAACCTCGCCGGGCCGCCTGACTGTGGGCCGCTCGACCATCAGCGATTCGCACGCCCACGGTGTGCTCAGTGTCACGCAGATCATTGAGAAGTCCAGCAACGTTGGTACGGCAAAAATTGCCATGCAGATGCCTGCGCGCGACATGTGGGAAACCTTCAGCAAAGTCGGTTTAGGGCAAAAGCCTGTGGTGCCATTTCCGGGCGCCGTGAGCGGACGTTTGCGTCCTTACAAAACCTGGAAGTTAATCGAGCAAGTCACCATGAGCTACGGCTATGGTTTATCGGTGAGCTTGCTGCAGTTGGCGCACGCGTACACGGTGTTTGGGCGGGACGGTGATTTGGCACCACTGAAGATGCAAAAAGCCAAAGGGCCAGCCGTGGGTTTGCCGGTGTTCGATGCCAAGACGGCGCATCAAGTGCGCGAGATGCTGCACCTGGCAGCAGGACCTGGCGGTACGGCACCAAAAGCCCAGGCCATCGGCTACTCGGTGGGGGGTAAGACGGGTACCGCGCACAAGGTGCAAGGACGAGGTTACGCCGATAACAAATACCGCGGGGTGTTTGTTGGCTTGGCCCCTATTGATGCGCCACGCATTGTGGTTGCTGTCATGATCGACGAGCCGAGTAACGGCAAATACTTTGGCGGTGACGTGGCGGCGCCCGTTTTCAGCCAGACGGTGCAGCAGGCATTGCGGGTCTTGGGTGTGGCGCCCGATAGGAGCGTTCAGCCGCAAATCGTCAGCAACCCTGTGGCGGAGAGCTTCTGATGCAGGCCCTGCTGACGCCATCGAGCGCTGCACACTGGCTGCATGCCAAGGTGAGTGGCACCCTGTGCACTGATAGCCGACGCCTGCGGGCAGGCGACGGCTTTTTAGCGTGGGCTGGTGAGCGTTTTGATGCACGCAGTCAAGTTCAGCAGGCGTTGGCGCAGGGCGTGTCCGCTTGCTTGGTGGAACAAAGCGGTGTGGATGCCTTTGGTTTGAGTGACGAACGCGTGGCGACCTACAGCGGTTTAAAGGCCGACAGCGGTCAGATTGCCAGTGCTTATTTTCAAGAACCCAGCAGCCGTTTGGCCATGTTGGCCGTGACGGGAACCAATGGCAAAACATCGACTGCTTGGTGGCTGGCGCAGGCACTTTCGAGCTTGCCTGGTGATGCTGCCCTGCCCTGTGCAGTGGTAGGTACCTTGGGGCTGGGTATGTTGCCAAATTTGCGCGGCAATGGTTTGACCACGCCTGACCCGGTTGACCTGCAAGCTGCGCTGGCTGAATTTGTGCAACAAGGGGTGCGTGCCTGTGCCATTGAGGCTTCGTCGGTCGGCATTGAGGAGCACCGCTTGGATGGCACCCGCGTGCATACCGCTGTGTTCACCAACCTGACCCAAGACCATCTGGATTACCACGGCAGCATGGCGAGCTATGCCCGTGCCAAGAAAAAACTGTTTGACTGGCCAGGTTTGCGCGCTGCGGTGATCAACGTGGACGACGCCTTTGGCGCAGAGTTAGCCCAGGAACTCAAGCAGCGCGATCCTGTCAGCTTGGACCTGTGGACGGTCTCTATGAGGTCGTCAACGGCGAATCAGGCGCGGCTGCAAGCCCAGCACATCACCTTCACCGAACAGGGTTTGTCATTCACAGTCCAAGAAGGCGTGCAGCAGGCTGCGGTGTCGACGGCGCTGATCGGTCAATACAACGTGGCCAATCTTTTGGGCGTGATCGCTACCCTGCGCAGCCTGGGTGTGTCTTTGAGCAACGCGGCGGCGGCGTGTCATGCACTCAGCCCGGTGCCCGGGCGCATGCAATGCGTGCGGGTCGCAGGCAAGCCCCTGGTTGCCGTTGACTACGCCCACACACCCGATGCGCTGGCCCAAGCATTGGAGGCACTGCGTCCGATGGCGACGCAGCGTGGTGGGCAGTTATGGTGCGTGTTTGGTTGCGGCGGTGATCGCGACAGCGCCAAGCGTCCAATCATGGGCGCAGTGGCGGTGCGCCATGCCGACCGGGTGGTGCTGACAAGTGACAACCCGCGCAGTGAATCGCCCGAGGCCATCATCAGCCAAATTCTGTTGGGCACGAGTGGCGCGCCCGGTGTGGTGGTGCAGGCTGACCGCGCCTTGGCCATCGAACAAGCCCTGGGCATGGCAGGCGCTGCCGATGTGGTGCTGTTGGCCGGCAAAGGCCATGAGACCTACCAAGACATCGGCGCCAGGCGCATCGCGTTTTCCGACCTTGCCCACGTGCAACTGGCGCTGGGCCAGCCATACAGTGGTCACGCTGGGCAGGCAGCGCTATGAGCGCGCGCATGACGCTGGGCCAAGTGGCCAACTGGCTGGGTCAGGCGCTGCCTGATACGGCTGTGCGCGCGACGGCCATCACGCGGGTGCACAGTGACACCCGTAGCCTGCAGCCCGGCGACTTGTTTGTGGCTTTGAAGGGTGAGAACTTTGATGCCAACGAGCTGTTGGCAACAGCGCAGGCTTGCGGTGCCGTCGCGGCGCTCGTGCAAGGCGAGGGTGCTGCAGCAGAGCTCGTGCACATTGGCTTGCCTGGCGTGGTGGTTGCCGATACGCGTCGTGCATTGACCCAGTTGGCAGCGGCTTACCGCGAACAATTCACTTTGCCTTTGATTGCGGTGACTGGCAGCAACGGTAAGACCACGGTGACGCAGATGGTGGCCAGTATTTTGCGCGCGCAGGTGGGTGATGCGGCCATGGCCACTGAGGGCAACTTCAACAATGACATTGGCGTGCCCTTGACCTTGTTGCGCTTGCACGCACAGCATCGTCTGGCGGTGGTTGAGCTTGGGATGAACCATCCTGGAGAAATTGCCGCTTTGGCTGCGGTGGCCCGACCAACAGTGGGGCTGGTGAACAACGCGCAGCGTGAGCACCTGGAGTTCATGCGCGACGTGCAGGCAGTCGCTGATGAAAATGGCGCCTTATTAGCGACTTTGCCGGCAGACGGCGTGGCCGTGTTCCCCGCTGACGACGCTTTCAGTGCCTGCTGGCAAGCGCTCGCGGGTTCGCGCCAAACCTTGTGTTTTGCCGCGGCGGCGCAGCCCGCTGCACAGGTTTACCCCACGCAGGCGCAATGGATGGGAGCGCATTGGCAGGTGCGCGCCAATACGCCCGCAGGCACCCTGGATGTTGCGCTGCACATTGCTGGCGTGCACAACGTGAAAAACGCCATGGCGGCGGCGGCCTGCGCATTGGCCGCCAAGGTGCCCTTGGATGCCATCGTGCGCGGGCTTGAAAGCTTTGAGCCGGTCAAAGGGCGCTCCAAGGCGCTGGCCTTGCAGCACAAGGGCCAGCGCTTGACGCTGGTGGACGATAGCTACAACGCCAATCCAGACTCGGTGCGTGCGGCCATTGATGTACTGCTTAGCCTGCCTGGTCCGCACCTGTTGGTATTGGGCGATATGGGTGAGGTAGGGGAGCAAGGACCCGCGTTGCATGCAGAGGCTGGTGCATATGCACGCGACCAAGGGGTCAATTTTCTGATGTGCCTGGGTGCGCAGTCCAGGCACAGCGCCGAGGCCTTCGGTCAGGGAATGCATTTCGATGAGGTTCAGGCCCTGCATGCGGCGGTCGTACAAGCCCTGCCAGACGTGGCCAGTGTGCTGGTCAAGGGTTCGCGCTTCATGAAGATGGAGCGTGTGGTGCAGGCCATTTTGGCAGTTACGTCGGTTTTCTCTGACGCGCCAAGGAGTCGTGTATGTTGATTTGGTTAGCTCAGTGGTTGCAAACCCTATCGCCCGATCTCAGTTTTTTGCGGGTGTTCCAGTACCAGACCTTTCGCGCGGTGATGGCTGCCATGACCGCCTTGCTGTTGGGGCTGGCCTTGGGGCCTTGGGTGATTCGTCGGCTGACGGCGCTCAAAATTGGCCAGCCAATTCGCGGCTATGCCATGGACACGCACATTGCAAAAAGTGGCACGCCCACCATGGGCGGCGTTCTGGTCTTAGTGTGCATCGCCATCTCCACCTTGTTGTGGTTTGACTGGAGCAACCGTTTTGTTTGGATTGTGCTCTTGGTGACCCTGGGTTTTGGTGCCATTGGCTGGGCTGATGACTGGCGTAAGGTGGTCAACCAAGACCCTGAAGGCATGCCCTCAGGTGAGAAATACCTTTGGCAATCGCTCATTGGTTTATTGGCGGCCTTATACCTGGTGTTTGCAATCTCTGAGAGTTCCAACTACCGCGTGGTTGAGCTGTTCTTCACTTGGGTGCAGTCGGGTTTTGACTTGAGCCTGCCCCCGCGCGCTGGCTTGTTGGTGCCGTTTTTCAAAGAAATCAGCTACCCCCTGGGGGTTTTGGGTTTTGTGGTGTTGTCCTATCTGGTGATCGTGGGGTCCAGCAACGCCGTGAACCTGACCGATGGTTTGGACGGACTGGCCATCATGCCGGTGATCATGGTTGGCAGCTGTCTGGGTTTGATCGCCTACCTCACGGGTAACGTGGTGTTTGCCCGCTACCTGTTTTTGCCCTACATCCCAGGTACCGGTGAATTGCTGATTTTCTGCGCCGCCATGGCCGGTTCCGGCTTGGCTTTCTTATGGTTCAACGCGCATCCCGCTCAGGTTTTTATGGGTGACGTGGGTGCGCTGGCCTTGGGTGGCGCTTTGGGCGCTGTGGCTGTGATCGTGCGCCAGGAGATTGTGCTGGCCATCATGGGCGGCATTTTCGTGGTGGAAGCCTTGTCGGTGCTGCTGCAAGTGGGCTGGTTCAAGTACACCAAGCGCCGCTATGGCCAGGGTCGCCGGCTGTTCAAGATGGCACCACTGCACCATCACTTTGAAAAAGCAGGCTGGAAAGAAACCCAGGTTGTGGTGCGCTTTTGGATCATCACGATGCTCTTGTGCTTGGTCGGTCTTTCAACCCTGAAGCTACGCTGAATATGCACACACTGGACCAACACAAAGTGCTGATCTTGGGGCTGGGCGCCTCAGGCTTGGCCATGGCACGTTGGGCTGCACGCCAGGGCGCACAGGTGGTGGTGGCTGACACGCGTGCCGAGCCGCCGCAATTGACGGCCCTGCAACGCGAGGTGCCAGGTGCGCGCTTTATCCCTGGTGCGTTGAATGCCCGTCTGGTTGAAGGTACAGACGTGCAAGCGGTGTTTAAAAGCCCTGGCCTCAGCCCGGCACAGGTCGCCCCTGTGGTGGATGCGGCGCGTGCGATCGGATTGTGGGTGTCGGGTGAGTTGGGTTTGTTCGCCCAAGCGCTGGCGCAGTTACGCGCGCAGCAGGCCTACGCGCCGAGCGTTCTGGCCGTGACGGGTACCAATGGCAAAACCACCGTGACCGCGTTAACTGCGCAGTTGCTGGCGCGGTGCGGCAAGCGCGTGGCGGTAGCGGGCAACATCGGTCCGACGCTGCTCGACACCTTGCTCACGCACTTGGACGGCCAAAGCCTGCCCGAGGTCTGGGTGCTGGAGCTCTCAAGTTTCCAACTCGATGGTGAAACCAGTTTCGAGCCGACCGCTGCGACGGTGCTCAACATCACCCAAGACCATCTGGACTGGCATGGAACGATGGCCGCTTATGTGCAGGCCAAGGCTGCGGTGTTTGGGCAAACCGCCACGATGCTGCTCAACCGTGACGACGCGGCGGTGACCTCCATGTTGCCCGATGTGGTGAAGCAAAAAGGACAACGAGCGCACGTACGCGAGCGCGTGACGTTTGGCTCTGACCTGCCCACGCGTGCGGGTGATTTTGGTATTGAGCAAGTCAATGGCATGCGTTGGTTGGTGCGCGCAGTGCCAATGGATGACGCCGTTCGTAAACGTGGCGAGCCTGCAGCTGAGGTGCACATCCAGCGCTTGATACCGGCCGATGCGTTGCGGGTGCGCGGCGGGCACAACACCGTCAATGCGCTGGCAGCGCTGGGCTTGGCCAGTACCGCAGGCTGTGCACTGGGGCCGATGTTGTATGGCCTGCGTGAGTACAAGGGTGAGCCGCACCGTGTGCAGGCGGTAGGCGTCATCAATGGTGTTGAGTACTTTGACGACAGCAAAGGCACCAATGTTGGCGCAACGGTGGCGGCCCTGAAAGGACTGGGAAGTGAACGCAAACTGGTGCTCATACTGGGAGGGGAAGGCAAAGGGCAAGATTTTTCGCCTTTGACTGAGCCGGTCGCCCGCTTCGCACGCTGTGTGGTGTTGATCGGGCGTGATGCGTCCTTGATCCGCGCGGCATTGCTTGGCACTGGCGTCACGCTACTGGAGGCCTCCTCGATGCCAGATGCGCTTGCACAAGCAGCCCAGCAAGCGCGCGCTGGTGACGCTGTGTTGATGTCGCCGGCCTGTGCCAGTTTTGACATGTTTGATAACTACGAACATCGCGCTGCGGTGTTCGTGCGCTGTGTGGCGGAGCTGGCGGATCAGGCCGGCGTGGTGTTGGAGCTGGCAGCATGAGCAACTGGGCCAGTCATTTGCCACTCTGGATGGGGCGCTCAGCCTCGCTTGAGGCCGATCCCTTGCCGATCCAGCGCAATGGCCGCGTGACGGGGAACTCCAGCATGTCGCCCACGCCTGCTTTGGGGTTCGATCAACCTTTCATCTGGGTTACAGCAACCCTGCTGCTGTGGGGCCTGGTGATGGTGTACTCCGCCTCCATTGCGCTGCCAGACAACCCGCGCTTTGCCCGCTACACGAACACCTATTTCTTATGGCGCCACGCACTGTGGCTGTGCATGGCTTTGATTGCCGCTGCCTTGACCTACCAAGTGCCTTTGGCGCGCTGGGAAAAAATGGCTCGACCGCTGTTTCTGCTGTCGCTGCTCTTGCTGTTGTTGGTGCTGGTGCCCTATGTGGGCAAGTCTGTGTATGGTGCGCGCCGCTGGATTGCCTTGGGCCCTTTGAGTTTTCAGCCATCAGAGTTGGCCAAGTTCACGGTGCTTTTGTACGCGGCAGACTACATGGTGCGCAAGATGGATGTGAAAGAGCGTTTCTTTCGCGCCGTGTTGCCCATGGGCGCAGCGCTGGCCGTGGTGGGCGTGCTGCTGCTTGCCGAACCTGACATGGGCGCTTTCATGGTGATTGCTGTGATCGCCATGGGCATCTTGTTCTTGGGCGGCGTGAATGCCCGGATGTTTTTCCTGATTGCCAGCGTGCTGTTCGTAGCGTTTGCCATGATGATTGCGGCCAGCTCTTGGAGGCGGGAGCGGATCTTTGCTTACCTGGATCCCTGGAGTGAACACAATGCCCTGGCCAAGGGCTACCAGCTCACGCACGCCTTGATAGCCATCGGACGAGGTGAAATCTTTGGCGTTGGCTTGGGTGGCAGCATCGAGAAACTCAATTGGTTGCCCGAAGCGCACACCGACTTCTTGCTCGCTGTGATCGGTGAAGAGTTTGGCTTGCTGGGCGTGGTCACGGTGATCTTGTTGTTCTTGTGGCTGGTGCGCCGCACGATGCACATCGGTCGCCAGGCCATCGCGCTGGACCGGGTGTTTGCAGGCTTGGTGGCGCAGGGCGTCGGGGTATGGATGGGCTTTCAGGCGTTCATCAACATGGGTGTGAACTTAGGTGCGCTACCCACAAAAGGCCTGACCCTGCCGTTGATGAGCTATGGCGGCTCGGCCGTTTTGATCAATCTGGTGGCCATGGCCGTGGTGATGCGGGTGGACCAGGAAAACCGAGCGCTCATGCACGGAGGCCGTGTATGAGCGCTCGGTTTCACCAAAATCGAACGCAGCGCGTAGCGCCACGAGGGGCGACAGCGCCTCGTGTTGTGCACGGAGGCCGTGTATGAGCCAGCCGTGCGCTTTGATCATGGCCGGTGGCACGGGCGGGCATATTTTCCCGGGCCTGGCAGTCGCCCATGCCCTGCGCGCGCGCGGTTGGCGGGTGCATTGGTTGGGCGGTCGCGGCAGCGTCCAGCAGCCCAGCATGGAAAGCCGCCTGGTGCCCCTGCAAGGCTTTGCGTTTGAAGCCATTGATTTTGGCGGCTTGCGCGGCAAAGGACTTGTCACCATGGCCTTGTTGCCGCTGCGTTTGCTTCAAGCTTTTTGGCAAAGTGTGGTGGTGCTGCGCCGGGTCAAGCCCGATGTCGTGGTCGGTTTGGGTGGTTACATCACCTTTCCAGCTGGCATGATGAGTGTGCTCTTGGGCAAGGCGCTGGTCCTGCATGAACAAAATTCGGTGGCAGGGCTGGCCAACAAAGTTCTGGCGGGTGTGGCGGACCGGGTGTTCACCGCTTTTCCAAACGTGATCAAGGGCGGTGCCTGGGTGGGCAACCCCTTGCGCGCTGCTTTCTTGCAGGTGCCAAGTCCGCAGTCGCGGTTTGCAGGGCGCAGCGGACCCCTGCGGGTGTTGGTGCTAGGCGGCAGTTTGGGTGCCAAAGCGCTCAATGAGGTGGTGCCCCAGGCCTTGGCGTTGATGGCGCCCGAACAGCGCCCCACGGTGCTACACCAAAGCGGCGAGCGCCAGATCGAAGCCTTGCGCGCCAATTACCAGGCCGCCGGCGTCACCGCCGACCTCACTGCCTTCATTGATGACACGGCACAGGCCATGGTGGACGCTGATTTGGTGGTCTGCCGAGCAGGTGCCAGCACAGTGACCGAAATTGCCGCCGTCGGCGCAGCAGCCGTCTTCGTGCCGTTTCCGTATGCGGTGGATGACCACCAAACCACCAACGCGCTGTTTTTGGCTGATCCCGCAGCTGCCTGGTTGGTGGCGCAGCAAGACCTGACGGCGCGCGGGCTGGCGGATTTGCTGCTGGGCTTGGGGCGAACTGAATTGCTGGGGAAAGCCTTGAAGGCCAAAACCATGGGGAAACTGGACGCCACCGAACAGGTGGTGGCCGCCTGCGAGGAACTCAAACCATGAAGCATGCCATTGAGCACATTCACTTTGTCGGCATCGGCGGCGTGGGCATGTCCGGTATTGCCGAAGTGCTGTTTAACCTGGGTTACACCATATCGGGTTCAGACCAGGCCGATAGCACCACCTTGCAGCGCTTGAGTGCTTTGGGTATTCAGACCTTTATTGGTCATGCCCAAGCCAATGTGAGCGGCGCAGACGCCGTGGTGACATCCACGGCGGTTCAGGCTGACAACCCCGAGGTGCTGGCCGCGCGTGCGATGCGTATACCGGTGGTGCCTCGCGCTTTGATGTTGGCTGAGTTGATGCGTTTGAAAACCGGTATCGCCATTGCCGGCACCCACGGGAAAACCACCACCACCAGTTTGGTGGCCAGCGTGTTGGCCGAAGCGGGTTTGGATCCGACCTTTGTGATTGGCGGGCGTTTGAACAGTGCTGGGGCCAATGCGCGCTTGGGCAAGGGCGACTACATCGTGGTTGAGGCCGACGAGTCCGATGCCTCATTTTTAAACTTGTTGCCGGTGATGTCAGTGGTCACCAACATCGATGCCGACCACATGGAAACCTACGGTCATGACTTCGAGCGTTTGAAGCAGGCTTTTGTGGACTTTTTGCACCGCATGCCGTTTTACGGTACTGCGATTCTGTGCACCGATGACCCGGCAGTCAACGCCATCGTGCCGCAAGTCACCTGCCCGATAACCAGCTATGGCTTTGACGCGGGCGCACAGGTGCGCGCGGTCAACGTGCGCGCGGCCCACGGCCAAATGCACTTCACGGTGGAGCGGCGAAACGGCGTGGTCATGCCCGACTTGGATGTGGTGCTGAATTTGCCAGGCCGGCATAACGTGCTCAACGCGCTGTCGGCGATTGCGGTGGCAGCAGAGCTCAATATTGCAGACGAGGCCTTGCTGCGAGCCTTGTCCAACTTCAATGGCGTGGGCCGGCGTTTTCAACTCTATGGGGACTGCACCACAGCCAGTGGTGACGTCTTCACCTTGGTGGATGACTATGGGCATCACCCGGTTGAGATGGCCGCCACGATCGAAGCGGCGCGCGGCGCTTTCCCAGGGCGTCGCCTGGTGCTGGCCTTTCAGCCGCACCGCTACACCCGAACGCGCGACTGCTTTGATGATTTTGTCAAAGTCATTGCGCAAGCCGACGCGGTCTTGCTGGCCGAGGTTTATGCCGCTGGCGAAGCGCCCATCGTGGCGGCTGATGGGCGCAGTCTGGCGCGCGCGCTGCGGGTGGCTGGGCGCATTGAACCCTTGTTTGTGGACGACATTGCCGATATGGCGCAAAGCATTGTGGACAGCGCGCGCGAGGGTGATGTGGTCTTGTGCATGGGTGCGGGCTCTATCGGGGCCGTGAGCGCCAAGGTGGTGGCCATGTTGACGCCCGATGGTGACCAACGTTCAGGAGGAAAAAGCTGATGGCTACGGTTGATTGGCACCAGGAAAAAATTGCTGTGCTCATGGGTGGGCGCTCGGCCGAGCGCGAGATTTCCCTGATGTCTGGCAAAGGTGTGCTCCAGGCCTTGCAAGGCAAGGGCTTGAATGCGCACGCTTTTGATCCGGCTGAGCGCGAGCTGATAGGCCTCAAAAACGAGGGCTTCACCAAGTGCTTCATTGCGCTGCATGGCCGCTTTGGGGAAGACGGCACGGTGCAGGGTGCCTTGGAGTTGCTGGGCATTGATTACACCGGCTCGGGCGTGATGGCCTCGAGCATCAGCATTGACAAGCGCATGACCAAACACATTTGGCGCGCTGACGGTTTGGCTACACCGGCTTGGGCCAAGGTTGACAGCGTGCAGTCCACCGAAGAGGCATTTGAGCATCTGGGCAGCCCCATGATCGTCAAGCCAGCGCGTGAGGGCTCTACCCTGGGCTTGAGCAAGGTCAGCAGCCGCGCGGAATGTGCCCAGGCCTACGCACTGGCTGCCAATATGGACGACGAGGTCTTGTGCGAGCAGTTCATTGAAGGTGACGAGGTCACGGTTCCGGTTCTGGGACAGGGCGCTACAGCGCATGCGCTGCCGGTGATACGCATCGTCGCGCCAGACGGTAATTACGACTACCAGAACAAGTACTTCACAGACACCACCCAGTACCTGGTGCCTTGCGGCTTACCCCAAGACGAAGTGGCCGCCATCGAGCAGCAGGTGCTGGCTGCGTACAGAAGCTTGGGTTGCCGTGGTTGGGCGCGCGCTGATGTGATGATTGACGCGGTAAGCCGCAAGCCCTACTTGCTGGAAATCAATACCTCGCCAGGCATGACGGGGCACTCCTTGGTGCCCATGGCGGCCAAGGCTGCGGGCATGAGTTACGCAGATTTATGCCTGGAGATTCTCGCCAGCGCAAGCAGAGATTACACCAAGCCATGAGAACAAAAAACGTCAAGGCTTCCCCGTTGGATGTGCGTTTGATGAACGCATTGGCCACGACCTTGTTCGTGCTCTTGCTGCTCGCGCTGATGGCAGGTACCTTGATTTGGGCAGCCCGGTTACCGGTTTTTGCTATCCAGGGCGTGAGCGTGACAGGCGATGTCTCTCACTACAACGCCATCACCTTGCGGGCCAACGTCATACCGCGCTTGCAGGGCACGTTTTTCACGATCGACTTACACCAGGCCAAGCAGGTGTTTGAGTCCATGCCATGGGTGCGGCGCACCTCGGTTAGCCGTGATTTTCCGAACCGACTCAAAGTGAGTCTGCAAGAACACCGGGCCGTGGCCTATTGGGGTAATGGCGGCGATACCCGTTTGGTTAACAGTTATGGCGAGGTGTTTGAAGCCAATCTGGGTGAGTTGGAAAAAGAAAACCTGCCACGCTTGAGTGGCCCCAAGGGGCAGTCAGCGCAAGTGCTGACGATGTTTCATGCCTTGAACCCTAGGTTTGAGCCCTTGGACTTGAGTATTGATGCACTGAGTTTGAGTCCGCGTGGCGGCTGGCGCGCGCAACTCGCGAGTGGCACAGCGCTGGAGTTGGGCAGCGGTGAGCCGCCCGAGTTGTTGGCCAAGGTGGATCGCTTTTTAGACACGGTGACGCAGGTGACAGGACGCTACCAGCGCGCACCTGAGCAGCTGGCTTATGTGGATTTGCGGCATGTGGATGGGTATGCGATTCGGCTTGAAGGCGTGGCCACACTGCGCCCGGATGAGCTGAAAAAACGGTAAGACAACAGGTGTAAATATGGCAAAAGAGTACAAAGATTTGGTTGTTGGTGTCGATATCGGCACGGCCAAAGTGATGGTGGTGGTCGCTGAAGTGCTGCCTGGGGGCACACTCAAGCTCGCGGGCTTGGGTGTGGCACCGAGCAATGGCTTGAAACGTGGAGTGGTGGTGAACATCGAGGCCACGGTACAGAGCATTCAGCAAGCGCTCAAAGAGGCCGAGCTGATGGCGGATTGCAAAATCCAGCGTGTCTACACCGGCATCACCGGCAGCCACATCCGTGGCTTGAGCTCGCACGGCATGGTGGCCATCAAGGACAGAGAGGTCAGCGCTGCAGATGTGGCGCGGGTGGTGGAAACCGCCAAAGCCATCAACATCTCCACCGACCAGCGTCTGCTGCTGGTCGAGCCGCAAGAATTCATCATTGATGGGCAAGATGTGAAAGAGCCTATTGGCATGAGCGGCATCCGCCTGGAGGCCAAGGTGCACATCGTCACCGGTGCGCAAACCGCAGCCGAAAACATCATCAAATGTGTGCGCCGCTGTGGCTTGGAAGTTGAGCACCTGATGCTCAACCCCTTGGCCAGCAGTCTGTCGGTACTGACCGAAGACGAGCGCGAGCTCGGCGTGGCACTGGTCGACATTGGTGCTGGCACCACCGATGTGGCGATTTTCACCAACGGCGCGATCCGTCACACCGCGGTGATTCCGATCGCGGGAGATCTGATCACCAGTGACATCGCCATGGCCTTGCGCACGCCAACCAAAGACGCTGAGGAAATCAAGGTCGAAAACGGTTACGCCAAGCAGTTGCTGGCAGACCCCGATGCGCAGGTGGAAGTGCCCGGCTTGGGTGACCGCGCACCGCGCATGCTCAGCCGCCAGGCTTTGGCCGGTGTGATTGAGCCGCGCGTGGAAGAAATCTTCAGCCTGGTGCACCAGGTGATGCGCGACTCCGGTTACGAGGAAATGCTCTCAAGTGGCATTGTGCTCACCGGCGGCAGCAGTTTCATGCCTGGGATGGTAGACCTGGGTGAAGACATCTTTTTAAAGCCGGTTCGCCGTGGCGTGACGCAGTACCGCGGTGCCTTGTCCGATATGGTGGCCCAGCCGCGCGCCTCCACAGTCATGGGTTTGCTCGAAGAGGCCCGTTTGGCACGCATGCGCGGTCAGAAAGTGGCGCAGAAAAATGGTTCCATGAAGACCGCATTCGGCCAGGTCAAAGACTGGTTTGTGGGGAATTTCTGACCATGACTTACCGACTTTGGCTTGGCCGCGCATCACCGCCTGGGCGATGGCGGTGCACCGACCCGCCAAATAAGGCGAGCCCCTGATTTTTTTTAACTTTGTTTTATTTTTAGTTTTCACGCTGTTTCAAGGAGCACAACATGGCCATCGAACTCATCGACGAAGAAATCTTCAACCAAGGCACGCAGATCAAGGTCATCGGCGTGGGCGGCGGCGGCGGCAACGCCGTGGGTCACATGATTGCCAGCCGGGTGCAAGGCGTGGAATTCATCTGCGCCAACACCGATGCGCAGTCGTTGGGGCGCAGCGATGCGCACCGCCAAATTCAGCTCGGTAGCAGCGGCTTGGGTGCTGGTAGCAAGCCCGATAAAGCCCGTGAAGCGGCTGAGTTGGCGCTGGACGATATCCGCGCTGCCATTGACGGTGCACACATGCTCTTCATCACCGCTGGCATGGGCGGGGGCACGGGCACCGGTGCAGCACCGGTGATTGCACGCGTGGCGCGCGAGATGGGTATCTTGACTGTGGGGGTGGTCACCAAGCCGTTTGAGTTTGAAGGCAAACGCCGCATGGACAACGCCGAGTCTGGTTTAAGCGAACTCGAAGCCAATGTGGACTCGCTCATCGTGGTGCTAAATGAGAAGCTACTGGAAGTTCTGGGTGACGACGCCACCCAAGACGAAGCCTTTGCCCACGCCAATGACGTGCTGAAAAACGCGGTCGGCGGGATTGCCGAGATCATCAACGTGCCAGGCCATGTGAACGTCGACTTCGAGGATGTGCGCACGGTCATGGGCGAGCCAGGCAAAGCCATGATGGGTACCGCCGTGGCCAATGGACCAGACCGCGCCCGCATTGCTGCTGAGCAAGCCGTGGCCTGCCCCTTGCTCGAAGGCATTGACCTCTCGGGGGCCAAAGGTGTCTTGGTGCTGATCACAGCAGCCAAAGGCTCGCTCAAGCTGTCGGAGTCCAAGCTGGCCATGAACACCATCCGTGCATATGCCTCGCCTGACGCCCATGTGATCTACGGAACGGCTTATGACGACAGCTTGGATGACCAGATTCGAGTAACCGTGGTGGCCACAGGTTTGAGCCGCCAGCGCCCCAGCATCAAAGTGATCCCAACACGTGAGCCTCAAGTGCAACTGCGCACGGGTACCGACAACGTGCCTTTCAATGTGCCCACTTTAGACACACCTGTCAGCGTGGACGGCCAGGCTGGTGCCAACGTCAACACCATGATGGGTCGCTCGCAGCCGGATTACGGTGGCATGAACACGCCCAGCGTCTGGCGCAAGCCTGCAGACCGCACCATGGCTGCAGCACGTGTGGACGCTTTGTCCAGTGGTGGCATGGACGACTTCGAGATCCCTGCGTTCTTGCGCAAACAGGCCGACTAAGCCGCATCAGGCCAGACGCTGCAGGTGCGCCAGTGCGGGCCCCAAGCCCGTCTGGCCCCCGCTTGCAAACAGCAGTTGTCGCTGGTTGACCTTGGCTGCTGTCGGCTTGCTCGCACCCCGTGGGGCGCTTGAAATGCTTGAAACCGTAAAATTGACACGTGCTTAAACAAAGAACAATCAAAACCCTGACCCGCGCCGTGGGCGTGGGGCTGCACAGCGGCCAGCGGGTGGAGATCACACTGCGCCCTGCACAGCCCAACACGGGTATCGTGTTCAGGCGCATCGACTTGCCCCAGCCGGTTGACATTGTGGTGAGCGCCCTGGCCGTGAGCGACACCCGCATGGCGTCCACCATCTCAGTGGGTGATGCCAAGGTGCACACCGTGGAGCACCTGATGTCGGCCTGCGCCGGCCTAGGGATTGACAACCTGTACGTTGACATCACGGCTGAAGAAGTGCCCATCTTGGATGGATCGGCCGCATCATTTGTGTTTTTGCTGCAAAGCGCAGGCGTGGTCATGCAAGACGCCGCACGCAGCTTGATGCGCGTGCTCAAAACCGTGGAAGTACGCCAAGGTAGCGGCGACAACGAAAAATGGGCGCGGCTGGAGCCTTTTCATGGCTTTCAGCTTTTGTTTGAGATCGAGTTCAAGCACCCCGCCGTAGACTCCACGGGTCAAAGCGTGTTGTTTGACATGGGCGTCGGCTCGTACGCCAAAGACATTGCCCGCGCGCGTACCTTTGGCTTTACCAAAGACGTCGAGATGATGCGTGCCAATGGCTTGGCCTTGGGCGGTGGCATGGACAACGCGATCGTCATGGATGACTACAAAGTGCTCAACGCTGGCGGCCTGCGCTACGACGACGAGTTTGTGAAACACAAAATTTTGGACGCCATGGGCGATTTGTACTTGCTGGGCAAACCCCTGCTGGCCAAGTACAGTGCCTTTCGCTCGGGCCATGCACTCAATAACTTGTTGCTGCGCGAACTCTTGAGCCAGCCCGATGCCTTTGAGGTGGTGAGCTTCAGCGACGAGAAAAAAGCCCCCCAAGGCTTTGCCCAGCTGGCCGCGGCTTGGTGAACTGACTGCAGACCGATGCTCTTGGTGCGCACCCTCATCTTGCTCTTGCTGATTGCAGCTGGCGTGTCGTTTGCCTTGTTTGCGTTCACTGGCCAAGCGCGCCACAAGCAAAGAGGCTTGGCAATTCTGAAATGGACGCTGGCGGCAGCCTTTGTCTTTTTTGCGGTTTTGATTTGGGATCGGGTGGCTTGAGGCCCGGTTCGATACCAGCTGTTCGGCAGCGGTTTGTCTAGAGTTTTAGCACCGAGGTCCGCTGAGGGAGATTGGTTAACATGCCTAAAAGCACAGCGGTTCCGTCGAACTTTTTACTCTTTTCTGAGTGGGGCGTAGTGTTTGCAGTACAAAAAGCAGACAAGCGCAGCTGTAAAACCACAGAACCAAGAGGCCAGCAAGGCGATCAATTTTTTTGAGTTTAAATTTTGGCCCAGACCTGCTGACTCACCGGCTAGCTTGTCATCTTTGAAAATGTAGGGGTATGGTTTGAAGAAATTGGATGAATACTATTTCTTAGGCACACGCCCCAACAAGTAAAACTCGGCGTTGGGCTGCATGCCACTGAAGTTGGCGATGCGGTTGGATAGCCCATAAAAGGCAGTGATGGCGCCGATATCCCAAATGTCTTCGTCGTCAAAGCCGTGGGCGTGCAGGGCGGCAAAGTCGGCGTCATTGATCTGTTCACTGTGCAGGCAGACCTTGATGGCAAAGTCGAGCATTGTGCGCTGGCGCTCGGAAATGTCGGCTTTGCGGTAGTTGGTGGCGACCTGGTCCGCGACCAGTGGCTTTTTCTCATAGATGCGCAGCAGGGCGCCATGGGCGACCACACAGTACAGACAGTGGTTCGCACTGCTGGTGGCGGTCACAATCATCTCGCGGTCGCCCTTGCTTAAGCGTGAGTCTTCACGCAGCATCAAAGCGTCATGGTAAGCAAAGAAGGCACGCCATTCCGCTGGACGGCGCGCCAGCGTCAAAAACACATTCGGGATAAAGCCAGACTTTTCTTGCACTTCCAAAATCTTGGCCTGGATGTCATCGGGCAGGTTTTTGAGTTCAGCCGGTGGGTATCGGTTCATGAGCACTCCAAGGTTAGCGTCGAGGTTTTTTAAACAGTTCAGGCTTGCGCATCAGCGGCTCCTGCCCGCACGGTACTTGCCACTGCCCGTGCCCAAGATACCGTCGGCTTTGGCCAATCGGCTCATGGCTGTGAAGGCATGGGCATGCGTGATGGCCATGCCCAAGGCGTCGGCGGCGTCGGGCCCAGGCAGCGCAGGCAGCGCCAGCAAACGGCGCACCATCTCTTGAATTTGTTGTTTGTCGGCGCGGCCCCAGCCGGTCACGGCTTGTTTCATCTGTAAGGCGGTGTACTCGGCCACGGGCAGATCCTGTGACACCAAGGCCGCCACCGCCGCACCGCGTGCCTGGCCCAAAAGCAGTGTGGACTGCGGGTTCACATTGACAAACACCACCTCGACCGAAGTAGCGTCAGGCGCGTAGCGTGTGCAGACTTCGCGGATGCCGTCAAACAGTACCTTCAGGCGTTCGGGTAATTTGCCTTTGTCCAGGTGGGTGGTGCTGATGGTGCCGCTGGCGACGTACTGCAGATCGCTGCCTTGTGCGTCAATCACGCCAAAACCAGTGGTGCGCAAGCCGGGGTCAATGCCAAGAATACGCATGCTTACCCTAGAGTCCAAAATACCAACGCGCCGAATGGAAAAAAACCGGCGCGGCAAAGCAAAGCGCGTCGATGCGGTCCAGCATGCCCGCAGCACCGGTGACGCCGCTGCCCTGGCCGCGCCAGATGGGGATGCCGCGGTCGCGTCGCAGTGCTTTCATCACCAGGTGGCCAAAAGAGCCCGCAGCACAGGCCACAAAGGCCAGTGCAAAGGCTTGGCCCGGAACGAACGGTGTGAGGCCGGCCAGCAGGGCGCCCAACAGGCTGCCTGCAACCATGCCCACCCACCAGCTGCGCCAGATGAAACTTTGGCTGATGTTGGGTGCCACCGGTTTAAAGCCCAAAACCATCAAGCGGCGCGACACCAAATGCTGGGTGACCATGCAGGTCTGGACCACCAAGACCAGAAAGAACACCAAAAAGGCGTTCTTCTGGTCGTAATTTGGAAACTTCAGAAGCAGCAGCGCGGGCACGTGGCTTAGCCCGTACACGCTGACCATGATGCCCCACTGCAGCTTGGCGTTGCGCTCTAAAAAATGGCTGGGGTCGTTGGCCAAGGCGCTGGCCACCGGCAGCGCCAAAAAGACATAAACCGGTATGAACACCGCAAACAGGTTGAAGTGCTGTGTGCCGACCAGCCAGTACTGAAATGGCAGCACACCAAAAAAAGCCAGCACCAAGCTGCGATGGTCGCCGCGGCGCGTGGGTGAGAGGGTTAAAAACTCGCGCAGGGCAAAGAAAGAGCCCAAGGCAAACAGCAACAGGCGCGTCAGGTCCCCGGCCAACCACGCCAACCAGAAGACGAATACCAGTACCCAGCTTGTCTTGAGCAGGCGGCCCAGGTCAGCCAAGTCATCGCGGTGGCGCTGATTGGCCTGCGGGTCGTCAAAGTCGCGCATCGACTGCACAAACAGAGCGAGACCGGCGGCCAGCAGCAGCCCGAAGACGATGACAAACAGCGTGCCAATTTGCTGTGTGGGCGTCAGGTTTTTCAGGGTTTGGTACATGCGGGTGCCTTGAAAAAATCAGATCTCACGCAGTGCCATGACGGCCGCGCGTGCACGCACCAAAAATGCTTGTCGGTCTTCCCCAGGATGCACGTGCAAGGGTGCGCCAAAAGTCACTGAGCACAGCACCGGCACGGGCACCACCTCCCCCTTAGGCATGACCCGCTGCACATTGGCAATCCATGCAGGGATCAGTTCGACGCCTGGAAAGCGTATGGCCAGGTTGTAGAGGCCGGCTTTGAAGGCTTGGGGATCTTCCGAGTGGCCGCGCGTGCCCTCTGGAAACAGAATCAGAGAGTCGCCGCCTTGCAAAGCCTCAGCCAGCGGCTCCAAAGGGTCTTCCTGGGCGCTGCGCTCGCGCGAGACGTAAATCACGTTGAACACCGCGCGGGTCAGCCAGTGCTTGAAAGCGCTTTGGGTCCAGTAGTCACGCGCGGCCACGGCGCGGGTGCTGTGGCGCAGCTCTTTGGGCAGGGCCGCCCAGATCATCACCAGATCGGCGTGGCTTTGATGGTTGGCAAAGTAAATGCGTTGAACTGCTTTGGGTGGACAGCCGTACCAGCGCGCCTGGGCGCCGGTTAGGACGCGAATCAGGCCGAGCAGAAAATAGCTCATCGCCAGTGCAGCCCAGTTTAAAACGATGGCTTTCATGGCAGCACCGCGCGGTCCATACGCCCCATGATCACTTCCGCACGGCCGCTCACATAGCCGGAATCGGGTCGTTTTTCAAAGTATTTGGGCCGTGTCAGCATCACTGCCAGCCGCGCTGCCTCATACGCATTGAGCTGAGAGGCCGGTTTGTTGTAATAGTGTCGCGCCGCAGCCTCGGCTCCAAAAATGCCTTCACCCCACTCCACGCTGTTGAGGTAAATTTCCAAGATGCGGCGTTTGTCCAGAATCAGTTCCAGTGCCAAGGTCAGTACCAGCTCCTGCCCCTTGCGCAGCATGGTGCGTTCACTGGATAAAAAAAGGTTTTTGGCCAGCTGCTGCGTGATGGTCGAGCCGCCAACCACTTTGGCCGCGGGCTTGGTCGCGCGCGCTGATGCTGTGGCGCTGTCGGCCATCGCCCGCTGACTGCGCCGCTGCGCGTCGCGCTCGGCTTGGGCTTGAGCGCGGGCATTTTTTTGCCAGGCGCTCTCAACGGCGCCCCAATCAATGCCGTCATGGCTGACGAAACCGTCGTCTTCACTGGCGATCACCGCTTGTTTGAGTCGTATCGAGATCTTGCTGTAAGGCGTCCATTGCTGGCGCCAGCGCAAACTGTTTTTCTGCGTGCCCAAGCGCCAGGCTTCTGAGCGCTCGAACGCTGTTGACTGCGGGTCTAGCACCAGCATGGTGGTGATGCGTGCCACAAAGAAAAGCTGCATCGCCACCCATGCGCCAAGCACCCATAGCAACCATATCCATGCCGTGCGCTTCATGCCAGCACACAGCCGATGGAGTCGTGCATGCACGGGCCTGCGCGCTGGCTGCCCCGATGCCCGATGCGCCTGGCCGCGCAGGCGCCAAGCGTGTCAGCACAGGCCTGTTGATCACGGGTTGAAGGGGTATGCATGCTGAGCGGAAGTCTAACCATCCAAGGGGTTCGCGCAAGGCTTGATGGCTGTGCGCACAAAGGGGACACCGAACTCACTCACTGACGCTGGCCCGTGTGGACAAGGTATTGTCTCGGGAAAAGTCAAAACGCGACACGACGGCAATCACATCGGCCGTGCGGCGCATGGCTGGTGTGAAAGCGCCGAACGGGCCCGCATTCTGAACAATCGCGCGGGCGCGTCGATCCAATTCACGCCGGCCCGAACTTTGCAGCACCTCTGTGGACAGAACCCGCCCTTGATTGTTCACATTGACGACCATGATCAAGCTGCCGTAGAGTTTTTCACCCTTGAACTGTGGAAAGTTCTGCGTGCCTTTGTCTTCAATGGTGTGGCGCATGCGGTCGTAATACAGCGCATAGGCGGCCTCGCGCGTGGCCGGGCTGATGTAGCGTTTGCGCGGTCGGGCGTTGTCCTCTTGGATGCGCCGCTCGATCTCGGCCAGCAGTTTGATCAGCTGGCGTCTTTTTTGGGCTTCTTGCGTTTGTTCTGTGATGTTCGTGGTGTGTGTCGCGTCGCTTGGCAAAGGGATTGCCAGCAAGGCTTTAACCTGTGCGAGCAGCATGGTCTGGCGGGCTTGCATTTGACGCAGCTGCTGCTCTTGTTGGGCGCCGGACTCTAAACTGTCAACTGTTTGCTCTGCAGTGGGCAGCGGGCTGCTGGCGCGGCCCGCTTGCGCATCGCCCCCGCCGGCCAAGCTGGTTTGCGCGATGGCTTGTGCTTTGTCGGGTTGCTGTTGGCTGCTGGTGTTGACCAAAATGACATCCAGCACACCACTGTCAAACATGCGGTTGAACCGCTCAGGGTCGACGATGCGCATGGTCAGCAGCACCGCATGCACTGTGATCGACACAGTCAGCGCAATCTGCAGGGTGCTGAATCGGCGCAGAGTCACGATGGCATGCTCAGCTCAATGGGCTCCCGGCATCGCTGGGTTCATTCAGATCCACGGCAATGGTGATGGGGCCGGTGATGCCGTCGTCCTCGCTGTCGGCTTCGTCATCTTCGGTGTCTGCTTGCGTGTGCGCATCGTCACTGGGGGCGTCCAATCGGGCGCTGACGGTGCCGTGGATGTCAAGCGCGACTTCGTCGATGTCGCCCAAGCGCACCATCACGCGTGCGCCGCGCGTCAAACCCTGCGCACCAGCCACCGCAAGTACCAGTGGCAGATGGTCTGCCCGCACCAGGTTGTCCTTGAACAGTGTGGCCTCGATCTCAGTGATGCCTTGCTGTTGTACGTATTTCAGAATCCAGAAACGCTCCATGGCATTTTGAAAGCTGTTGTAAGCGGCATAAGCGCCATCAAAACTGGAGATGATCGAAAACAACTCAGCATCTTTGGGTTTGAACGGTGCCGCCAGTGCAGCTGTTGCGCCAAAACGAGCGCAAGCAATGATTTGCCACTGGTTGACCAGGTCGACATAGCGGCGCAACGGTGAACTGCTCCAAGCGTAGCTCTTAACACCAATACCAGCATGTGCAAGGGCTTTGGTGCCCATGCGTACTTTGACGCCAGGCAGCATGGAGGCCTGACTGCGATAAATGCCCGCAACGCCCAGTTCAGCCATCCAGTTTCCCCAGGTGCTGTTGGCCAGAATCATGGCCTCTGAGACGATCAGATCCAAGGGCGCGCCGCGTTGGCGCAGACTGATCTGTATCGCCTCGTCACCCGCGGGTTCGGTCGCACCCTGCGCGTCAAGCGGACGTTCCAGCCGGTAGCTGTAGTCGGGGCGGTTGAAGGTTTCTGGCTTGCCACGCACCAGTTCGCGTTTGGCCTTGAGGTCTTTGGCCAAGCGATGTAAAAACGACAGGTCTGCGCGGGTGTGTTGCAGCACCAAGGGGTCGTGCGCATGTGAGAACGTCGGATCTTCCAGCCAAGACAGGGTCACAACATGGTCGAGCTGATCGTGGCGCAGGTTATCTGCGATGTGCACACGCTCGATTTTGGTCTGGCTGGAGGTGATTTCCAGCGTCGTCTCATTCACGGTGACATACAGTGACACGGCTGGGCAGTCGCGTCCCTCACTCAGGGTGTACTGCTGCACCACGTGATCGGGCAGCATGGTGATCTTGTGCCCCGGCATGTACACGGTTGACAGGCGGTTGCGCCCCATTTGGTCGATCACGCTGCCAGGCGTGATGGCCAAGCCCGGCGCGGCGATGTGGATGCCCACCAGCACTTCGCCACTTCCTAGCCCCTGCACAGACAAGGCATCGTCGATCTCGGTGGTGGCTGAATCGTCGATGGAAAAAGCGCGCGCGCTCGAGAGCGGCAGATCGTCGGTGATGATGGGCGCATCGACCTTGGCGAAGTCCGTGCCTTTGGGGAAATTCTCCAGCAAAAAACGCTGCCAGTGAAACTGGTAGGGTGACTCGATGGCGCCGGCATTGATCAAGAGCGCCAAAACGCCCGTGTGCGTGGTGCGCGAGGCCTCCACAACCGCTTTGTATTCGGGCGCGTTTTTGTCAGGCTTGAAGAGAATTTTGTAGAGCTGCTCACGAATGGCTTGCGGGCAACTGCCAGCAGCCAGTTGTGTGGCCCACGCTTCTATCTGCAGGGCCATCTGTTTTTTCTTTTCGATGGCGGCCAATGCTTGCGCCAGAACGTCTGCCGATGCCTTGCGAAATCGGCCTTTGCCGGCGCGACGGAAGTAGTGCGGCGCGTCATACAAAGCCATGAGCATGGCGGTTTGCTCTTGTATGGAGGCGTGCGCTGAAAAATAGTCGCACGCCAAGTCGGCAAAACCGAACTCGTCCTCAGATGCAAACTCCCAAGCCAAGTCGAGCTCAATGGTTGGGCTCAAAGCCTGCGCGTTGGCCATCAGGGCGGCCGGTTCAGGTTTTTCAAAGCGCATCAAGATGTTGGCCGCTTTGACTTTGACGCGTTTGCCACTATCGAGCTCCACTTGTGCGGACGCATCGGTTTCTGAGAGGGCACGGCCTGCCAGAAATCTGCCAGTTTCTTCGAATAAAAGGTACATGACTGCATTCTCCCACGGGCTGCCAATCGCCCGGTCGTAACAGTCAGGTGAGCAGGGCTGCGGCAGGGTGCGCAGGCTTCAATAGGGGTTGGGAAAACCCAGTTTGGCCATGATTTCGCTTTCGCGCAGTTCCATCACCTGTGCATCCTCATCGTCTTCGTGGTCCCACCCTTGGGCGTGCAGTGTGCCGTGGATCAACAGGTGCGCATAGTGGGCCTCTAGTGTTTTTTTCTGCGCCTTGGCCTCTTGTGCAATCACTGGTGCGCACAGGACCAAATCGGCGTTGATCACGGGGTCCATGGTGTAGTCAAAGGTCAAAATGTTGGTGGCATGGTCTATTTGACGGTAGTCGCGGTTCAAGGTTTGCGCTTCATCAGCACCCACGATGCGCACGGTGATTTCGGCCTCTTCTTGCAAGGCCAGGCGCATCCAGCGCTTGACTTTGTGGCGGGGCAGGGCGGCGCGGTGCAGCGCCACGTCGGCGATGTGCTTGCCAAACTGAAGGGAGAGTGTGAGTTGGTTCATGGCGGGGATGTGTTGGTGCAAAAAAGCCGAGTCAACCGGGTTTGCGTCGGCTTGGGCTGCGCAGCGCAACAGGCTCTGAGTCAGCGCGGGGGTACAGGTTGATGCGTCCGGGCGCGTCGTAAGCGTCCACAATGCGCGCCACCAAGGGATGACGCACCACATCGGCACTGGTCAGTCGGCACATGGCAATGCCCTCAACGCCCTTGAGCACGCGCTCTGCATCAATCAGGCCGCTGACCTGTGTGCTGGGCAGGTCGATCTGGCTTACATCGCCTGTGATGACTGCTTTGGATCCAAAGCCGATGCGGGTTAAAAACATTTTCATCTGTTCGGGCGTGGTGTTTTGAGCTTCGTCCAAAATCACAAATGCCGTGTTGAGCGTGCGCCCACGCATGAATGCCAAAGGCGCGATCTCAATGGCTTGGCGCTCAAAAGCTTTTTGTACAGCCTCAAACCCCATCAAGTCGTACAGGGCGTCGTACAGCGGACGCAGGTAGGGGTCGATCTTTTGTGCCATGTCGCCGGGCAGGTAGCCCAAGCGCTCACCCGCCTCGACGGCTGGGCGGGTCAGCACGATGCGCTGCACCATGCTGCGCTGAAGGGCGTCAATGGCCATGGCCACAGCCAGGTAGGTTTTACCGGTGCCTGCTGGACCAATGCCGAAGGTGATGTCGTGGCTGGCAATACGGTCCAGGTAATTGGCCTGGTTCAGCGTACGGGGTTTGAGGTCGGCGCGCCGGGTTTTCAGGCTAGGGCCGTCGGCGTCATTCAAATCGGCATCGCCGGCCAGCATCAACTGCACGGTGCGGGGCTCGATCGGGCGGGCAGCCATTTCGTACAGTGCTTGGAGCATCTCCATGGCGCGTTTGGCGGCGGTCTTGAGACCGTCCACTTTGAACTGCTCGTGCCGGTGTGCGATTTTGACCTGCAGCGCGACCTCAATGGTGCGCAAATGCTCGTCCATCGGACCGCACAGGTTGCCCAGGCGGGTATTGTTCGGCGGTGAAAACAAATGTCTGAGAATCAAGCTGATAATTCCTTCAAGGGCAAGCGCCTGGTCATCTGGGTGCTGTTGCATCGGTGCGCCACACAGGATGTGCGGTTGGCCGGTGCGCCTGGCTCGGGCTGCATTGTGCAAGCCTTTCACCACACCGCAATGATAGGCATGAAATGATCGGCAAACTGACCGGAACCTTGGAAGAGAAAAATCCACCATTGATCATCGTGGATTGCCACGGCGTGGGCTACGAGGTGCTGGTGCCCATGAGCACCTTTTACAACTTGCCAGAAACCGGCGCCAAGGTGTCGCTGCTCATCCACTTTGTGGTGCGTGAAGACGCCCAAATTTTGTTTGGTTTTGCGACAACACCCGAACGCGAGGCGTTTCGCGAACTGGTCAAAGTCTCTGGCGTTGGGCCACGCACAGCCTTGTCGGTGTTGTCGGGCATGAGCGTCCATGATTTGTCACAGGCGATTGCGCTGCAAGAGGTTGGGCGCTTGACCAAGGTGCCCGGCATTGGGAAAAAAACCGCCGAACGTTTGTTGCTGGAGCTCAAAGGCAAACTCGGGCCCGACATGGGCACGCACGCAAACATCGCCAGCGGCGCGCAGGCCGACATCCAGCAGGCCTTGATGGCGCTGGGCTACAACGACCGTGAAGCGGCTCAAGCGCTCAAGGCCTTGCCTGACGGTGCTGGAGTGAGCGAGGGCATCAAACTCGCCCTGAAATCTTTGGCGCGCTAGCGCCTTTTGAATTTCCAAGAAAGAAGCAACATGGACATGCATCCGTTTTACCGAGACCTGACCAGCCAGGCGCTGATCGACGAGCAGTACAACCCCGGTTTGAAAATCGAAGACAAGACCGCGCCCGCGCGTCATTACGTCAAGCAGTCACGCTTGGCGCGCTCGAGCCTCTTGTGTCATCTGGACGTGCCTTACGGGCCAACGCTGACGGAAACGCTGGACATTTTCCCCGCCGCACAGCCAGGTGCGCCTGTGTTTGTGTTTTTGCATGGGGGCTACTGGCGCGCCAACTCATCCAAAGAGTTCAGTTGCGTGGCCCTGGGTTTGCAGCCTTTGGGTATCACCACGGTGGTCGTCAACTATGCGCTGTGCCCGGTTGTGACTTTGGATGAAATTGTCCGCCAGGTCCGCGCAGCCTTGGCCTGGACGGTGAAGCATATCCATGACTATGGGGGCGACCCCGCGCGCGTTGCAGTGGGTGGGCACTCAGCCGGCGGGCAACTCACCGCCATGGCTTTGCAGACCCCTTGGGTACGTGACTATGGTCTGCCAGAAGACCCGTTTGCTGCTGCCGTTTTGATCAGTGGTATTTACGACATTGCACCTCTGCGTTACAGCTATTTACAACCCTTGATCCAGTTGGATGAGGGCCTCATTCGGCGCAATTCGCCGGCGTTTGCTGTGCGAGCTTGCAAAACGCCAGTCTGGGTTAATTGGGGTGCTCAGGAGTCTGCGGAATTCGCGCGTCAGGCGCACTTGTTCCAAGATGCTTGGCTGGCCTCTGGTAACACCGGTGAGATCAGTGCTGTGCCGGACACCGACCACTTCTCCGTGGTCCATGGTTTGGAGCACAGCGACAGCGCACTGTGCCAGTGGTTGGCCAAGCGCCTGGGTGCGTCGAGCCTGTGTACGGGAACCTAAGTCAAGCGTTGGCATGCCTTGGCGTGATCGCCCTGGCTGTGCCTGCTAAAGTGCCACCTGTTTCATCTGAGTAAGCCAACGTGAGCATTCAAACCGACGACTTTGCCTTGCCTGTACCCAAGCGTGTGATTTCCAACGCGCCGGCCTCGCCCAACGAAGAGGCGATGGAGCGCGCGCTGCGTCCCAAATTGTTGGATGAGTACGTGGGTCAGACCAAAGCGCGCGAGCAGCTTGAGATCTTCATCAGCGCGGCCAAAATGCGCCAAGAGGCCTTGGACCATGTGTTGTTGTTTGGCCCGCCGGGTTTGGGTAAGACCACGCTGAGCCACATCATTGCGCACGAATTAGGCGTGAACTTGCGCCAGACCAGTGGGCCGGTGTTGGAGAAACCCAAAGACTTGGCCGCCTTGCTAACGAACCTTGAAAAAAACGATGTCTTGTTCATCGATGAAATTCACCGTCTGAGTCCGGTGGTAGAAGAAATTTTGTACCCTGCACTTGAGGACTACAAGATTGACATCATGATCGGCGAGGGGCCTGCTGCGCGCTCAATCAAACTTGACCTGCAACCCTTCACCTTGGTTGGCGCGACCACCCGTGCGGGCATGCTCACCAACCCGCTGCGTGACCGTTTTGGCATTGTGGCGCGGCTGGAGTTTTACACCCCTGATGAGTTGGCCAAAATTGTGCGACGCAGCGCAGGCCTGCTCAACGTGCCCACCGACGACAAAGGTGGCTATGAGATTGCCAGACGCTCACGTGGCACACCGCGTATCGCCAACCGGCTGCTGCGCCGCGTGCGCGATTACGCCGATGTGAAAGGGGTGGGCGAAATCACCCTGGACATTGCCAACCGCGCACTCGCCATGCTCGACGTCGACCCCCAAGGCTTTGATCTGATGGACCGCAAGATGCTTGAAGCGGTGATCCACCGCTTTGATGGTGGCCCAGTGGGGCTGGACAATATTGCCGCCAGCATTGGTGAAGAGCGAGACACGATCGAAGACGTGATCGAACCCTATTTGATTCAACAGGGATTTTTACAACGCACCCCGCGCGGACGCGTTGCCACCTTGGCGGCCTACCGGCATTTGGGTGTGACACCCAAAACGAGCGACACCGATTTGTTTGACGTGTCCTAATCGATTCGGTGGCTCACGCCGTGGCTTCGTCGAGGCTCAAGCCGTCTAAATGGCTGGCATCTGACCAGCCCACCAAGCCAAAGCCCTCGGCTGTCCAGATCAAGCGGTTGATGCTGGCGTTGCCGAGTTGCCAGGTGCGTGGCGACTGCACGCCCTGACCGGTGGCCAGACGGTACAGCATGTCGAGCACGCCGCCGTGTGCTACCAGCACGATTTGTCCGCCCACATGCGCGCTGGCCAGCGCGGTGGCCACTTGGGTAACGCGCGCCAGCATGGCGCTGAGCGACTCACCTCCAGGCGGTGCCCAATGGGGTTCGCGCTGGCGCCACTGCTTGGAATGCTCGGGCCAGAGCGTTTCAACTTCGGCATAGGTCTTACCCTGAAACACGCCAAAGCCCCGCTCGCGCAGCAGCGCTTGCGGGTGCAAGGCACTGCCATTGGCCTGGGCAATGGCCTGTGCGGTTTGCCAAGCGCGCTTCAGGTCGCTGGCGTAGATGGCATCAATCGGCTCCTTGGCCAAAGCCCGTGCCACCCGGGCAGCTTGAAGTTGTCCGGTGGCGTTGAGCGCGATGTCCAACTGGCCTTGTAAGCGGGTATCGACATTCCAGGCCGTTTCGCCGTGGCGCACAGCAATGATGCGGGTGACTTGTTCAATCATGGTGTTTTCAGCGGGGGATCTCAATATCAACCTGACGCATACCGGTGGGCGGCTTGGGAAACCCTTGTAGCGCAGCGTCAAGCATGGCCGCCAGAATGGGCTCATCGTCGGGCCACAGGTTGTCGTTACTGGCGTGGGTTTCCAGTAGCACGGTTTGCGTGGCCGCATCGCGCACGATCAGGCTGACCTCGCGGATGTACAGCGTTTGCGTATGCAGATCTGCCAACACACTGCGCTGACGAACCCCCGCCGCACCGTGTCCCAGCACCCAGCCGAGATGCACGTCCAGACCCGCGTTCGGGTTGCCGCTTTGCACCCGCTTACTGGTACTGACGTTGACCAGCAGGCCTGCGCCAACATCGCTTTTCAGCAGGCCCATCTTGCCCAAGGACTGTTCGGCCAGGTTTTCCAGACGATCTTGCTGCGCTGTTTGCTGTGAAGGTAGGCGCTCGAAACGATAGCGCGCACCACTGGGCACACTGTGGGGCGCGAAACTGCTGACGCGGTTGTCAATCAGGCGCATGCCACTGCACCCGCTCAAGGCCAACGCGAGCGCCAGCAATGCGGCCAGGCGTTTCATGGTTCAGGCGGCAGTTTGTACCAGACCGATGCCAGGTAGCTGTGCCACGGGCAAGGCGTCAGTGTCAAAGGCGGTGTCGCCGTTGGCGTCTGCTACGCCAGTGGTTTGGATGCCCTTGAAGTCAAAGTGACTGGCATCCATGAGGTGCGAGGGCACCACGTTTTGCAGCGCTGTGAGCATGGTCTCTGTGCGCCCAGGGTATTGACGCTCCCAGGCATTGACCATGCGTTTGATCTCTTGGCGTTGCAGGTTCTCTTGGCTGCCGCACAGAGTGCAGGGAATGATCGGAAAGGCCCGGTGCTCGGCCCATCTTGTCAGGTCTTTTTCACTGACATAGGCCAACGGACGGATCACCATGTGGTCACCATCGTCGCTTACCAATTTGGGCGGCATGCCTTTGAGTTTGCCGCCAAAAAACATGTTCAAGAAGAAGGTGTGCAACATGTCGTCGCGGTGGTGGCCCAGGGCGATTTTGGTGATTTTCAGGCGATCTGCCACGCTGTACAAAATGCCGCGACGCAAACGGCTGCACAAGCTGCACATGGTCTTGCCCTCGGGCACCACTTTCTTGACGATGCTGTAGGTGTCCTGGGTTTCGATGTGGTGTTCGATGCCCAGTTTGGACAGGTATTCGGGCAAGATGTGCGCGGGAAAGCCGGGCTGCTTTTGATCCAGATTGACGGCAATGATCTCGAAGTTAATGGGTGCACGGCGCTGCAGTTTGAGCAAAATGTCCAGCAGGCCGTAGCTGTCTTTCCCCCCGCTCACGCACACCATGACGCGGTCACCCTCTGCAATCATGTTGAAGTCGATGACCGCCTTGCCGACCAAGCGGCATAAGCGTTTTTCCAGCTTCAGGGTTTCGCGTTCAATTTTGACGGTATTGAGCGCCGGCGCCTCGTCTTTGGACGAAACGTCAGGCCACAGCGCAGTTTCTTGAGGTGCATTCATGAGCGTATTTTAAGTTTGAGACCGCACCTTTGTGCCGGCTTGCGCAAATTGTGCGTTTAACCGCGCTGCTTCACCATTCGCCGGTCTCCATGTGGATGGCCACCTCGCAGTCGTCAAAAATCTCCAATTTGGCTATCCGAACACGTACGCCCTGCACATGGGGCAATGAGAGCAATCGGTGTGCCAACTTGCCAATCAATGTTTCCAGCAGGTCCACGTGCTCAACCGTGCACTCGTCGATGATGATGGTGCGTACTTTGCGGTAATCCAGTACATGGTTGATGGTGTCTTCATGCGGCAACAAAGGCTGTTGGCCAAGGTTGAGTTCGGCGTCCACTTGAATCGGTTGCGGGGCCAATTTTTCGCTGTCCAAAATGCCCAGGCTGGCGTTAAAGCGCAAGCCGTTCAAGGTTAAAGTTTGTCGGCCGGTTGATAGGTTGGCGAAAATTGGCGTCATAAGGCGTGTCGTGTCGTGTCGGGTAAAACAATCGGTGCACGTGGCTCACAGCAGTGAGAAGTCACGCTCGAATTTCATCAGGTGTTGGCCGCCGTCAACCAAAAGGGTCGTGCCGGTGATGCCGTCGTTGTTGATGGCAAAGGCAACGGTGTCGACAACATTAGCCGCGGTCGATGAGCGACCGAGTGGGGACAGTTTATGCAAGGCTTCAAACTTCTCTTGCGTGATCAGGTGGCTGGTCAAAGTCAAACCAGGGGCCACGCCGACCACACGCAAGTAAGGCGCCAAGGCTTGTGCCAGCATGGTGTTGGCGGCCTCTAAAGCGGCTTTGGAAAGCGTGTAGCTTAAGAAATCTGGATTCTGATTCCAAAGTTTTTGGTCCAGCAAGTTCACCACCACCCCGCGCCTGTCAGCTTGTGCTTTGACGTGGTCATGCAGCGCCTTACTCAGCAAAATCGCAGCGCCCGCATTGGCGCGCATGTGTTTTTCCATGGCAGCAAAGGAGAAGGTTTGAGCGCTGTCGTGTTCGAAGGTGGACGCACTGTTGACCACCGCGTCGACATGGCCAAATGCCTCTATCACCTTGGGTAGCAATTGGCGCACGGCCGACTCGTTGGCCAGGTTTGCGCGAAAGGCGGCGCTGGCGCCGGCCAGTTCCTTGCAGGCGGCTACGGTTGCGCGCGCTTCTTTCGCCGAGTCGCGGTAGTGCACCGCAACACGCCAACCTTGACCGGCAAGATGCAACGCAATTTCGCGCCCAAGCCGTTTGGCCGCACCGGTGATCAGAACAGTGGGTTGACGTGGTGGTGGCGAAGGATTAAAGGGCGCGCTGGGCATTGATGGACAATTCCGAACTATGACGACAACCGTAAGTTTAACGAGCGCACTCAGCCATCAGATCGCCGAGGCCATTCATGGGGCCGGTGGCTGGATCGGTTTTGATGAATTCATGGCTCAAGCCCTGTACGCACCTGGCATGGGGTACTACGCCCATGACAGCATCAAATTTGGCCTGCTGCCAGCGCAGGCTGACGGTGCGCCTGGCAGTGACTTTGTGACAGCCCCTGAGATCTCCCCCCTGTTTGGTTGGACGCTGGCGCAGCAGCTCGCCCAGGCATTGCGGCTTACGCAAACGCAAGAGGTCTGGGAGTTTGGCGCGGGCTCCGGCGTGCTGGCCCTGCGTTTGCTGCAAGGCTTGCAGGCACAAGGCTTGGATCTGCCGCGCTACACCATCGTCGACCTGTCGGGCAGTTTGCGAGAGCGCCAGCGTGAAACCCTGGCGCCTTTTGCCGACAGGGTGCAATGGGTGAGTGCCTTACCTGATCACATGACAGGTGTGGTGTTGGGCAACGAAGTGCTCGATGCCATGCCCGTCAAGCTTTTAAACCGTGTGCAAGGGCGCTGGCACGAGCGCGGGGTGGCGCTGGGCGCGTCGACGGATGCGGCGCTGCCACGTTTTGTCTGGCAAGACCGGGCCACTGATTTGCGTCCGCCGATGGCAATTGCCGGCGACCACGACTACCTGACAGAAATCCACCATCAAGGCGAAGCCTTTGTTCGCACCCTGGGAGACAAGTTGGTCAAGGGCGCCGTATTTTTGATTGACTACGGCTTCCCCGAAGCGGAGTACTACCACCCGCAGCGCCACATGGGCACGGTGATGTGCCACCACCAGCACCGCAGTGACCCTGACCCCTTGAGCTTGGTGGGGTACAAAGACATCACGGCACACGTCAACTTCACGGCTCTTGCACTGGCAGCCAACGAAGCCGGCCTGGACGTGCTGGGATACTGTAACCAAGCCCGTTTTTTAATCAATTGTGGCTTTTTGCAGCAACTTGAAGTGGCTGATTTGCCAGCCCGAGTGATGGCGCAAAAGCTGGTCATGGAGCACGAGATGGGCGAACTGTTCAAGGTGATTGGCTTTTGCAAAGGCCAGTCTTGGCAGGCGCTCGGTTTCGAGCATGGCGACAAAACGCACACACTGTAAAAAGAAAAGGCACAACCACCATGTTTCGCTGGCTAATCGTTGTTTTTTTGGCCTTGATTTTGCTCAACGGTCTAACGCCCTGGCTGCAGCGCTTGGGGTTTGGTCGTCTGCCGGGCGACTTGCGCTTCAAAATTTTTGGCCGTGAGATGTTCATTCCCCTGACCACCACCATCATTTTGAGCATGGTGGCTGCAGCTATTTCACGCGTGCTGTGAGCCGCTTTGGACGACCCGCTGAGTACCTTTTGATATCGCTATCTATGGGTCGGCATAAGGAGCATCATGACTGAATCCCTGCATATCGTTTGTCCCCACTGTCACGCGATCAACCGCGTTCAATCTGTTGATTTGGGTAGCGCGCCCGATTGTGGTGGCTGCCACGCAGCCCTATTTCTTGGAAAATCACTTGCACTCGCTGATGCGCAATTTGATCGCTTCATCGCCAAAAACCAAACGCCAATCCTGGTTGATTTTTGGGCGCCTTGGTGTGGCCCCTGCCGCCAGATGGCGCCAGGTTTTGAGCAAGCTGCTGCGCTTTTGGAGCCACAGATCAGGCTGGTCAAGGTTGACACCGAGGCCAACCAGGCGCTGGGCGCACGCTTGAACATTCGAAGCATCCCGACGCTTGTGTTGTTTGTAAATGGGCGAGAGGTGGTGCGTCAGCCGGGCGCCATGTCTGCGACCGATATCGTGCGCTGGGCGCGTCAAAACTTGCCTTCTTGACGGTTTTGATAATGCTCGCTGTACCCTGCGTTAGCCGTTTTTTTGGTTAAATCTGTTCGCCTTGAGGCCCTAGGTAATTGAGCCGTAACCCAAGCTGGTGTTGTGCGTATAGGATGACGCCACGAGCATCCATGCTTGCTGGCTTGTGTAGCCTCCCAAACCCTGTAATCGAAAACTTGTGTGAACAAACATGATTCAACTCATTGAGGTGCGCTTGCCAGAAGGCGCCAAACCAGCGGCGTGTGTCGACATTGGGGGCACGAAGGTGGCGGTCACAGTCGTTGACAACAAGGGTGTGCGCGGGAAGATCGTAGAGCCTACGGCCAAGACGGGTGACAAGCAAGCCTTGGCACAACAAATCATGCGCATGATTGGGCAAAGCAGTGCGCTCGCTGGTGTTGACGCGCAAGCTCTGGGCCAGGTCGGTGTGGCCTCTTGTGGGCCGTTTGTGGTGAAGCAGGGCATGATTGAGCTGGCAGCGCCCAATATTTGTGGCGGTTTGGCCGGGGCGGCCCGTGGGTTGCCGAATGACTGGAAGTCTGCGTCATTAGAGGCGCCGCTGCGTGCCTGCTTTCCTGCGGTTCGCATTGAAAACGATGGCATTGGCGCGCTGGAGGCAGAACGCCGTTGGGGCGCTTTGCAGCTTGATGGTGTGTCTCTGACTCATTGTGCGTACGTTACGTGGAGCACAGGGATTGGCACTGGTTTGTGCGTGGACGGACATGTGCTGCGGGGCAAAAATGGCAATGCTGGGCATGCGGGGCACTTGTTTGTGAGCGATGACACAACAGCCCTTTGTGGCTGTGGCAATGTCGGTGATGTAGAAAGTTTAGTGGCCGGCAACGCCATTGCACGGCGCTTCGCTGACCTTGGCTATCACGACGCTGCTGCCTTGTTTGAAGCAGTCTATGCAGGCGACACAAAAGCGGTGGCACTGGTTGATAGCCTGTGCCAGGTCATGGGGCGCATGTTGTACAGTTTAATCGCCACTTTGGACCTGAGTCGAATCAGCATTGGCGGCAGCGTGTATTGGCACCACCGCGACTACTTGTTACCGCGATTGAGAGCCGAGGTTCAGGGCAAACTGCCATCGCTCACCGACGGCTGTGAGTTGGTCAGTGCAGGCCTGGGTGAGCAGGTAGGTGATTTTGGCGCGTTGGCGCTGGTCGCTTAAGACTTCAAGATAAAGAGTGGCTTGTGCGATGACTTGAGAAGTCAGCGAAGTACCTAACGCACAGCGCTTGGGTTCAGGCCTAACCAATCTTGAATTGCCGCTGTACGTGTTTGTTGAATCAGCGTTCCTAAGTCTTTGCCGTGGACACCGGATGCTGCTGCGTCGGCAATGAGGCGCTTGGTATTCACTGCCTGCGCGGCAGCCAACATGCCCAACAAGCGCTCGCCTTGTGCATAGGCGGTGTCATAAAAATCAAAACGCGCGCGGGCATTGCATTCACAGGCCTGTATCAAGTCGGCAAAGCGCTGAGTCTGGCGAAAGGCGTCGCAGCGCTCTAAAAGTTCCATCAATGCGGCCGCATTCAAACTGATACTGCGGTGAATCTGTTGCTGTTCACGCGCCATCAAGGCGGCCAACGCTTTGCATTCAGAGGGTACGCGCAGGCGCTGGCAGACGGTTTGCAGCAGGTGCCCTCGAGCTTCGTGGTCAGTGGGGTTTGGCCGCATCGCGTCAGGTCCGCTTTCCCTATCTAAATCATGAAAGAGGCAGGCTAAGCGGACAGTCAAGGGCACATGCAGTTCTGCGCACGTGTCCATGACCAGCATCAATTGCTCCCACGCATCGCTTTCTGTGCCTTCTTCTGGACTCTGATGTACACCATGAAGGCGTTCGAGTTCTGGCAGCAAACGTTTCAGCGCCTGGCATTGGCGCAGGATCTTGAACATGCGAGATGGTTTGGGGGCCATCAAGCCTTTGGACAACTCCTGCCAAACGCGCTCTGCTACCAAATGGTCCACCTCGCCTGATCTAACCATGCTTTGCATCAGCGCCATGGTGGTCGGTGCAGCTGCGAAGGTATCAAACCGAGCGGCCAGGCGTGCCAGCCGCAAAATACGCACAGGGTCCTCTGTGAACGCTTCGCTGACATGGCGCAGCGTGCCTTGCTTTAAATCGGGGAGTCCGCCAAAGGGGTCTTGCAACAAGTTGTGAGCCTGCCACTGCGCCGGCTCAGTCGGTATGTGCACCCGCAGCTCCCCATTCACAAGCGCATGCTCGGCGGCCACAGCCATGGCGTTGATGCTCAGGTCTCGGCGCGACAGGTCTTGCTCCAGTGTGACATCGGCGTCTGCGTGCACCACAAACCCGCGGTAGCCTGGTGCACTTTTGCGCTCAGTGCGCGCCAGCGCAAATTCTTCATGCGTTTGTGGGTGCAAAAACACCGGAAAGTCTTTGCCAACTGGCGTGAAGCCCAAATCGATCATGGTTTGCGGCGTCGCGCCGACCACGACCCAGTCGTGGTCTTGTATAGCCAGCCCCAGCAAGGCATCTCTGACAGCGCCGCCAACCAGATAGATGTGCATGTCAGCGGTGTTGTCTGAGAAGTTCTGCAAACGCGCTACGAGCGTGCTTCATCAACAGCCATGGATGCATCGACCACGATAGGCAATTCTTGATGCCAATGTAGCGCTTCATGGTCAGACGCAAGTGCAGTGGCTCAAGGCAAGTCGCGACTAGCCACATCACTGCGTTCACCCTTGGGTGAGACCACGCCCAGCCTGGCCTGAAGTGACTGGCTTTGGCCGGATATGACTGCGGCGTAAACGGTCGTGTTGGCCAACACTTTTTTGACGTAATTTCGCGTTTCAGAAAAAGGGATGTTTTCCATCCAGATAGCGGCTTCGAGTGGTTCGGGATTGGCACTTGTGCGCCAACTTCTAGAGCGACTTGGCCCGGCGTTATAGGCCGCTGCCGCCATGGGCATGGACCCGTCAAATGCATCGAGCACCAGTTTGAGGTAGCCGGTGCCGATTGCGATGTTGACATCACGCTCTTTGAGCTGGCTGGTGGTGAAATTACCCATGCCGATTTTTTTGGCTGTCCATACAGCGGTTTTTGGCATCACTTGCATCAGGCCACTGGCGCCGACATGCGAGCGCGCATCCATGATGAAACGGCTCTCTTGGCGAATCAGGCCATACACATAGGCAGGATCTAGGCCAATGGCTTTGCTTTGTGCCAAAACAGCTTGTTCATGCGGCATGGGGAAGCGCTGCTTTACATCGATGAAACTTTTGGTGCGCTCGCTGGTGTTGATGCAGCGGTCCCATACCTGGTTGATGCAGGCAAGTTGGGCTGCTGCGAGCAGGGCTCGGTCATTCATGCCGCCAGCTTCGTGCATGTTGGTGGTGTAGTTCCACTCGCGCACGGCTTCTGAGCGAAGCCCTAAATCAAAAGCAGCCAGTGCACGTTGTAGGCCTGGGTTATCCCGGGCCATCTGCAATTCGGATTCGGTCGGTGGCGGTGGTCCAGCAGGCAGGGATAAGGCTTGCCCCAATGCCTCAGTGGCCAGGATTTCATAAAACCCTTCCATGCTGGCAATGCTTTGAAGATCAGCGCGGGCTTGTTGTCGCTCTGGCTCAGAGGTAGCCAGTTTCAGACGGGCACGCGCACGCCAATAAACCCAAGTGCTGTCCTGTCGAGTCGGAGTTTGCATGGCATCAACAGAATCGATGACGTCGCGCCATTGACCCACGCGTAGCGCTGCTCGCACACGCCATGCGAGGTGTTCATCACGCATGTTGTTGGGTTTGACATGGCTGAAGTACGACATGGCATCGTCAGACAGATTTTGCGCAGACTGCTTCCCAATTACAGACCACGCCCAGTCGCGTTGCTCAGCGCCAAGGTACTTGCTCCAGCGTGTTGAGAGCATTTGAGCCGCACTGTCAGGCTTGCTGTCAGCCCAACGGATCAGCGCCAAGAGGGCCAGTTGTTGGGTTCTGGTTTGCTTGCTGGGTGTTTGCTGGGCTAAAAAACGCTCGGGTCTTTTCAAAACCTGAGCGACCTGTGTGCTGGATTGCGATTCAACCATGGTTGCAGCTTGTCGAGCTGCGCTGAGTTGATGCGCCTCGGTGGCCAGATACACCTTTTGCCAGATATCTTTACTGCTGAGTTGACGGCGTTCGAAGTGGCTTTGTGCCGCCAAGGCACATCCTTCGTCCTCATTTTTCTGTTGGAACCACAAGGTTTTTACCTCGTCTGCCATGTTGACTTTGGTCAAAATGTTTTCCATGGCCAGGGTGTAGCAGCGTACTTGCCGGTCATCTTGCATGCGAAACTGAGACGCTTGCTCAGCGAACGTTGACCAGTCTTTGTTTTTTCCAAGCAGCAAGAGCCAATCGTTGCGCAAGCGATCTTCCTGGTAGGTGCCTGCGTAGCGTTTGAAAAACGCGTTGACCTCCTTGGCGTCGGCTGTTTCAAGCCTGGCTTTAAGCTCCCAGTAGGCAGCCCAAGGCTCCAGCAGTTGACCTTTTACCAATGGCGCTAACTTGCCGAGTCGTTGCGTATGGCCTTGGGTGAACGCGTCGCGCATATCCAGAAACAGATTGCGCGGCGCGACCAGATTCGAGGCGGCATACCCTGGTGTCTGAACACCCACTGCGCCGAAACCAAGCGTAATCAATGTCAAAATTGTTCTGAACTGCATGTGAGGATTATGAATATTTCTGACCAAAATGGTTCTTCAGATAAAAAAGCCCTGAGGAAAATGTTGATTGAGCAACGCTTGCGGCTACCAGACCGTTTGCAGAGAGTTGAGCGCTTGCAACAAATCATGCGTGTTTGGCTCATTGGTCGACCAGACGCGGTCATCGGAGCCTATTGGCCAATCAAGGGTGAATTTGACCCACTTCCAGCGCTGCATCGCTGGAAGGAAGATGGCGAACTCATGGACCAATCCCAACGGCGCAAGATTGGCTTGCCTGTGGTCGATAAAGTCACCAAAACCATGCAGTTCCATACCTGGTACCCAGGCTGCCCCATGGAAGAAGACGCTTACGGCATTCCAAAACCCAAGGACACGGAGGTGATCACACCAACGCTTCTTTTTGTCGCGTGTGTGGGGTATGCCCCTGGTGGTTACAGGTTGGGTTACGGGGGTGGTTTTTACGATCGCACATTGGCGACTTTGTCGCCCCGTCCTTTTACGGTCGGCCTGGGTTTTGGGACCAATTTTCTGCCTGATTTTCAACCTGAGTCGCACGACTTGCCGCTGGATGCCATATTGAATGACAAAGGGGTTGTCTGGCCGGTTTGAGTCGGTTTGCCTGTGATGGCCTGGATTTTTCATATACAGACCTCCTTGCTGCATTGCAGCAAAAAAGGCTTGTATTTGACGAAGAAGACCCTATAATACGAAAATGCTGCACTGCAACATATTGTTATGGAGCAGGTATTCATTGGTATCAATCTCAAAAGGAAATCATCATGTTTGTCACTATCGAGCAAATCACTGCGAACCAAAAAGCTTCCATTGAGCTCGCACAAGGCTTGGCCATTAAAAGTTATGCTGGCTTTGAAAAAATGGTTGAGCTGAATTTGGCTGCAACTAAAGCCACATTGACTGAATCGTTTGGCCAACTGCAAGCCGCTTTGACGGCCAAAGATCCTCAGCAGTGGATGGCTCTGCAAACCACCTCGCTCGCGCCTGCAGCGGAGAAGGCAGTGTCCTATGGGCACCATGTCTACAACATTGCAGTGGAAGCCGGTACTGATTTCAGTAAAGCCATCGAAGAAAAGACTGCTGAAGGGAAACAAGCTGTCGTACAAGTGATGGACAACATCATGAAAAACGCCCCAGCTGGCAGCGAGTCCGCAATGGCTGCTTTGAAAAATGCCATGGCGACCGGCCAGAATGCCATTGATTCAGCCCAAGCCGCAGCCAAGCAAGCGCTTGCCATGGCCGAGACCAATGTTGCCAAAGTGACAGAGCAGGCATTGAAAGCCGCCGCCACCGTATCCCAAAAAGCGTAAGCCTAGGTCAATGGCCCTGCGTGGTCAAAAAAAGAGCACCTCAGGGTGCTCTTTTTTTGGTCTGCTGCGCGCCTTCGTGGGCAGGAGCAAGTACGGTTGGCGTCAGCCCACCCTGATGTCCTGGCCTTTTGCATTGGCTTTTTAGTGGAGCCTCACAGCAGCACACTGCCTTCAATGCACGTCACCACGCTGCCACCGACCCAAACTTGTCCACTGGCGTCTTGATGAATGTGCACCTGACCGTAACGTCCCAGGCGCTCGCCCTGAACCGCGAGGTAGCAAGAGGGCGCCCGACCTGTTTCCATTAGCCACTGGGCCAAGCTGGCATTCAAACTGCCGGTCACCGGGTCCTCAAGAACACCCATGGGCGCGGCAAACGCACGGACTGTCGCCTGCGTCTGTTGGATATCCGCGCGCCTTTCTTGGCCCATAAAGGCACGGGCTTCACGGTTCGAACGTCCAATCAATAGAGGTGCAGGGTCGGTGTTTTCAAGGTGGATCACACCAACTTTGTGACCAAGTTCGCGTAGCCTCGCATGATCGGGCTCCAGGCCCAGAACAGTCTCTGAACTGCCGAGTATCAGACCGAGCCACTGGGGGCCATTGTCAAGCAGTTGCGAGGCTTCAATGTGTGCCAACTCAATGCCAAGCGCAGCTGCAATCGCCCCCAATAAATCAGGCTCAACTTCTTCTCGTTTCAGGGGCGGTGCCGCAAAAGCCAGGCCTGATTCCAATTGTCGAATGTTGACCACGCCCTGCCCGCAGGCTTGCACCACGGTGCCCTTGATCCTTGGAGCCCCGCCGGACCGTAACCAAGCATGGCAGCTGCCAAGCGTAGGATGTCCAGCAAAGGGCAACTCGCCACCTGGCGTGAAGATGCGCAATGCATAGTCGGCACCGCGCTCGATGTCTTGGGGGCTTGGCGCCGTGATGAATGTTGTTTCAGATAAATTTGTCCAGCGAGCAAAGGCCTGCATGGCATCAGCAGACAAACCTTGCGCGTCCGATACCACTGCCAGTGGATTGCCTCCATAGGGTGTGTCGGTGAATACATCAACTTGAACGAAGGGGCGCATGCGCAGGCTCATGGATTTTATTTGACGTGTCGCTTGGGCAGCGAAGTAATCGGGTTATTGAGCGGCCCGCTGAAGCGGCATTTTTCGACCAATGAACACCACCAGGATAACGGCTGCAGCGAACCCCAGGGTAGAGGGTTCGATGCGTTCCCCCAAAAGTAACACAGCGAACACCATGCTGAAAAAAGGTTGCAGCAATTGAACTTGACTGACCCGAACCGTGCCACCTAAAGCCAGGCCTCGGTACCAGGCAAAAAAACCTAACCACTGAGAAAAAACCGCCAGGTAAACAAAGGACGCCCATGCAGACAGTTCGATGGACTGTTGGGGCCAATAAAGCAGTGCCAAAGGGGCATTCACGGGCAAACTGATCACAAGAGCCCAACAAATAACATGGTCTGCGCGCATGCGCGAAGACAGCCGTGCGCCGACGCCATAGCCCGTGGCGGCGCAGGCCATGGCCAGCAGCAACAAGCCATCCGCCCAACTTAGGACAAGGCCAGTCTCGCCAGAGCGGGAGATTGCAAAGGCCATGACTAAGACTGCGCCTAATGCAGCCAAGAACCAAAATCCGAGGCTTGGTCGCTGTCGGTGGATCAATGCACCAACCATGGCCGTGGCCAGAGGTAAGACTCCCAGCATGACGCTGGCATGAACCGCTTGTAGGTGGCGCATCGCGATCGACATGCACAGAGGGAAACCAAACACAATGCCTAATGCCACCAAGGCTAATAGCCACCAGTCAGCGCGCTGCGGACGCTTGGCATGCGTCGCCCACAAAAAAAAGGCTGACAACACAGCAGCCAGTGCAGCCCTACCCGTGGCGACGAAAGCGCCGGACAGTTGCGGTGCAGTTTCGCTGCCAACCGCCAGGCGCGTCAAAGGTACCGTCACTGCAAAAATAACAACGCCCAAGAGGCCCAGCCAAAGTCCCCGGTTGTCCTGTTGTGATGGTTCGTTCATCGCGTCCAATCATTGAAACTTGAGGGATCCTAGCCCGCCCCAAACGGCCTGATATCAGGGCATAGGCAGAACTTGGGCTGCCCTTATAAATTGTAGTGAGGTGCATTTCGGTGGCGGTCGATGCCATGTTTGTTTTCTGTCGAGCGTTGCGCGCCAGAGAAAAGAGGCGGCTTGCCATCATGGACTCCTGATGCAATCGAGCAGAAGCTGCGATGAACAGGATGCAGCAAATTTTAGTGTCGTGCAAGGCCGCATTGTGGGGCGCCTTCTTGGTGCGCAAGGCCCTCCGTGAGCCAAACCCCTGCAAAGGGTCCAAAGTCATGACCTCCTATAGGTGTCCGTCTGCCAGGCATGAAAGCGTTTGTTACTCGCCATAAAGGAATAAAACAGCGGTGTTCAGTAAGCAAATTGCCAAAAGACCAATGCTGACCCAGCCCACCATGCGCAGTACCCTAGACTGTGGTTTGAAGAATAACCCGATCAACGCCAAGCCAGTCATGCTGATGGCTGAGCTGGCTGTTACCGCGTGAACACACGAAACGTTGGCAAATAAGCTGCCTTGGGGGTAGAGCAAATCATCCACAGCCATGATCGCCACATTGCGAAGGTTGCTTCCTAACAGGGTGCAGATTGCCATGTTCAATGCACCTAGGCGCAGCGCCTAAATGGTGATTGCTAGTTCAGGCAGGGAAGTGGTCAAGGCTGCAAACAAGCTCCCAAAAAAAGAATTATTCCAATGCATGGTGGCGGCCAAATCGACAGACACGAATGGCCGCCAAATGCCAGCCCCAGCCCCAGCCACGTTTGCTGCGGCTAAGGCGAAGCGTTTGATTGCAACGGCCTTAAGCGGCAAATCATTATTGATGTCCTTAATATGTTGGCCTGCGTGTGTTTTTTCTTAAGTGAAGACAGTTCGCATCGCCACCAAATACAGTAAGACCAGACCTGGTGTAACAAAGGTGAAGCCGTATTGCATCGCGTCAGATGTAGAGCCAGCAGCGTTGATCACCCGCACCTGTCCCATTTGCAAGGCAATCAGCGTCAGGCCGAGCATGAGGACGCCAAATGCTGAGGCCAAAACATGGCCCCTACTTGTTCGCCGCCAGACAGGTTCTTTGCGGAAGAATAAATCGATGACCACCAAAAAAACCAGGTTCATAACGCAACTTCAGAGTGCATCTCCAAGGGCTAGATTGGGCGCATTGGCAACAGTCACGCTGGTGATGCCAGTGGCGAGCTCTGGTAGCGAGGTAACCGTGGCCAACAGCGTCAAGCCAACCCAGCTACCAGATAGCCCAGTTCTTTTTGCTATGACGACCCCATAGAGGGACAGATCAAAGCCAGCAAACCCGACTAATGCCGTGCAGAACAAAAACGTCAGACCAATGAGAGTTGCGTCACTCATGCGCTAATCCTAAGCCCGTTGGTGTGGAGCGGATTGGCTAGGGTGCCGCCTGCCAAACGGGGCGACGCTTAGAGGCCTGAAAACCGGCAATCTGGAGATAGCTGCAGCCTCTGGAAATTTTTTAGAAAGTTGCGCGCGCGCAAAAAATATGTGACATAATTTCGCTCTTCGCTGATCACAGTGAAGTAGCAAAAGCCAAACAAATTAGCAGATCTTTTTAAAAAACAAAAAAGTTTTTTAAAAAAACGCGAAAAAGGCGTGCTAGAATTCAAGGCTTCGCTGATCACAGTGAAGTTAGAAAAAGAGATGCAAATTGTGTCTCTTAAGATCATTAAAAATATACAGCCGATAAGTGTGGGCGTTTGAGGCGAAAGGCCAAGTTCTTCGGAACTAGAGTCTTATGACTCTACAAACGCTCATGAAGTAAAAAAGA
>CAWUSQ010000021.1:0-26060 GCA_963925275.1 uncultured Rhodoferax sp. | reverse complement strand
GCAAGCCCAGCCACCTGTGGGGTGAAACAGACATCGGCCTGTGCGATGATGCTTGCAAAGGCCCGTGCACCGCTGCATGGGTCTGCACCACAAGACCTGAATTCAAGATCGTCAAACACCACCAACATGTTCGAGCACCGTGGTCTAGCGCTGATCAAACCCCTGATGGATCGCCTGGCACGCCCGCTTGCAAGCGCCTTGCTGTGCTGGTGCGGTGCGGGGTTGGCACAGTCCAGCGCGGATGCACCGACGGCCACAGCCCGCCACACGGCTCAGGCGCAGCTTGCCACTCTCGGCGAAGCGGGTGCTCGCCGCGTGAACCCCGCATGGGAGTCAGAAGGCCTGCCCGCAGACAAAGCGCCCAGAACACAGTTTGACTGGGTACAACTGGGCCAAAACTGGGCGCTGCGGCTGCGCACAGACGGCTCTTACGGCTTGCTACGGCACGCTTGGCAGGATGCGCATCCAGCGCTGTTGACTTGGCGCTGGCGACTCGACGCGCCACTGGAAAAGGCCGACATCAACACACGCGAGGGTGACGACGCCGCCCTGAAAATCTGCGTCATGTTTGACCAGCCCCTTGCTGACATTCCCGTCTTTCAACGCGTGGCCTTGACACTGGCCAGGCAAGTCAGCGGCAAGGACTTACCCAGCGCAACCCTGTGTTACCTGTGGGACAGCCGCTACCCCAGCGGCCAAGTCGGCTCCAACCCCTACTCGGCACGTGTGCGCTACATGGTTATCAACGGGGCTGCTTCACCGCTGGGGCAATGGCGCAGTCACAGCCGCAACCTGGCCGCCGATTTTGCCCAGCTGTTCGGAAAAGAGAGCCAGCTCACGCCTAATGTGAGCGCTGTTGTCATTGGCGCAGACAGCGACAATACACGGGGACGCAGCTTGGCCTACGTTCAATCTTTGCAATGGCAAACACCTTGATCATCCCAACCCCATGAAGCAGCTCTTGCTACTAGGTGCTGGACACGCGCACGTGCATCTTCTCTCGATGCTGGCCAAGCACGACATTGCAGGCGCCGAAGTCACCTTGGTAACTCCTTTTCCCAACCAGGTGTACTTTGGCATGGTGCCTGGTTTTGTTGCAGGCCATTACGACTTGGCGCAATGCGTCATACCCCTAACGGAGCTGCTTCAAGGCAGCAGGGTCAAGTACTTAGCGCGCAGTGTGGTGGGGCTTGACGCCGACAACCGGCGCTGCCGCTTGGATGACGGCAGCGAGTTAAGCTACGACCTGCTGTCAGTCAACACGGGGCCGGTGCATGACCGCCAGCGCATGGACGAGCTGATGCCAGGATCGCGGTCCAACGCCTTGTTTGTTCGCCCGATCGAAGGGTTTGTAGAGCTGTGGCCCAAGGTCTTCGAGATGGGACAAACGCGTCAGCTGCGTTTGTCTGTGATCGGCGGGGGCGCCGCTGGCATTGAACTGGCATGTGCCATAGCGCACCGCCTGCCCCAATCATCGGTGACCCTGATCAGTGGCCCAGCTCCCGTTGCCAGCACCTACAGCACCACAGTACAACAACGGGTGCGCAAAGCGCTGCATCGCCACCGGATCACGCTGATTCAAGCCAATGTCACCGCAGTTGAAGCAGGCGATTTAACTTTGAGCAATGGTGCGCACCTGCGCTGCGATATGCCTTTACTGGCCACTGGAGCCCAGTCTCCCCATTGGCTGCAAGACAGTGGTTTGAACCTTGATGATGCAGGGTTCATTCAAGTTGACGCCTGCCAACGCAGCACCAGTCACCCATCGGTTTTTGCTGTGGGCGACGTGTCTACCCGAGCTGATCAGGCAGGCGGGCGCGGCGGCGTGTATGCCGTGCATGCAGGCCCCGCTTTATTTGACAATTTGCGCGCTGTCATCGCCGGCATTCAAGCCAAACCCTACCAGCCACCGTCCAAAACGCTGCAGTTGCTGTCGTGCGGCAGACGCTATGGCATAGGTAGTTGGGGCAACTTGTCGTTTGAAGGCCGCTGGGTTTGGTATCTGAAAGACCGTATCGACCGGGCTTTTCTGGCACGCTACAAGCCTGTACGCTAAGCCCCAGCGGCACACAACGGAGCAGCCCAGCCGCAGCATCCCAGCTGTGCTCGACAAGTGGTGGGCGCCCCTTCCAACCCGTCAAAACAGCATTTACTTTTCCTTACAAAGCTTTGGATTTCTTTATTAGCACTCAATATCATCGAGTGCTAAAATGAAGTCTAGTAGGAGGTTCAAAATGACTGTAGACGCCAGAACAAGCCCCATGGCTTTGACGCTGACCAATCCATGGTCAGTCGTGCCCGCGCTTGGCAACCTGAACGCTTATATTTCGGCGGTTAACCGCATGCCCATGCTCACGCTGGAAGAAGAGCAGCGTTTGGTGCGTCAGTTGCGCGACGACAATGATGTGGACGCAGCAGGCCGATTGGTGCTGTCGCACCTGCGCTTGGTGGTCTCCACAGCCCGCCAATACCTTGGTTACGGCCTGCCGCACGGCGACCTGATTCAGGAAGGCAACGTCGGTTTGATGAAAGCCGTCAAGCGCTTTGACCCAGACCAAGGGGTGCGCTTGGTGAGCTACGCCCTGCACTGGATCAAGGCGGAAATCCACGAATACATTCTGAAAAACTGGCGCATGGTGAAGGTCGCCACCACCAAGGCACAGCGCAAGCTGTTCTTCAACCTGCGCTCCATGAAACAGCGCTTCAAGAGCAATGACGCAGCGTCTGACCTGGAAACACACCGTGAAACCCTGAACGACGCGCAAATTGACGCCATGGCACTTGCTCTGCACGTGAAACGTGAAGATGTGATTGAAATGGAGGCCCGCATGTCGGGCGGTGATGTGGTGCTAGACCCCATGGCCAGCGACGACGGCGAAGAAGCCTTCGGCCCCATCGCTTATTTGACAGACGCATCCAACGAACCAGACGCCGTGCTAGAGGCCCGCCACCGCGACGAGCTCTCAAGCAGTGGCATCAAGACGGCACTCGATACCCTGGATGCACGCAGCCGTCACATTGTTGAAGAGCGCTGGCTCAAGGTCAATGACGACAACTCGGGTGGCATGACGCTGCACGACTTGGCCAGCGTGTACGGTGTGAGCGCCGAACGCATCCGCCAAATCGAGGTGGCTGCGATGAAAAAAATGAAGCTCGCACTGGTTGAATTCGCCTAAAGGCCAGCCATCCACCTGCCAACACCAAGCCTCTCGCGGCCACCGAGAGGCTTTTTTTATGCCTCAACTGGAACTGGCCCTGCTATTGGGCGGCCTTGAGCAGCAAGCGAATATCCGCTGCGGTTTGAGCGGGATCGGTACCCATTCGGGTAAACAGGCGCAAGTGACCCTGGGTGTCGTAGATGTAGCTGCCAGCGGTGTGGTCCATGGTGTAGCTCGTAGGTGTTGGACCATCCACCTTTTTAAAATAAATTTTGAAATTTTTGACGAGTTCTGGCAATTGCGCCACGCTGGGCACCAAGGCCAGAAACGTTGCATCGAAATTGGCCATGTAGGCTTTGAGCATCTCAGGTCGGTCGCGTTGAGGGTCCACTGTCACAAACAAGCCCTGGAACTTGCCAGCATCTGGGCCTAAAGAAGCTTTGATTTGCGCCATTTCCGTCAACGACGTTGGGCAAACATCAGGGCACTGGGTGTAGCCAAAAAAGACCATCACAACCTGACCCTTAAAGTCCTTCAGGCTGCGAAGCTGACCGTGTTGGTCTGGCAAGGAAAAATCTTTGCCGTAATCAGCGCCCGTGATGTCGATGGCGCTGAACTTCAGCGTATCTTGACTACAAGCGCCAAGCAGGCCCGCCACAGCCAGCAAGCCCACACCGGCTAAGAACAGCCTACGGCCAAAGAACTTTTTCATGCGCGTCACGTCCATTGTGTTGTCATTCGCCGGCACTAACCCAGCACATAGTGATCCACCAGCAAGGCAGCAAATAAACCACTGAGGTGAATCAGCGAAAAACGAAACGTCTTTCGAGCCAGGTCATCAGAGTAGTTGCGCCACAGTGCAAAAGCGTAGATACAAAAACCCAAGCCAAACAGGATGGCTGCGATCAAATAGAGCCATGAGCTCATGCCGTAGATGAAAGGCAGCAAACAGGCCGCAAACAAGATAAAGGTGTAGAGCAGCACCATCAAGCGGGTGAAGGCATTGCCATGAGTGACGGGCAACATGGGCAAGCCTGATTTGCGGTAGTCTTCAACACGGTAGAGCGCAAGCGCCCAAAAATGCGGTGGCGTCCACAGAAAAATAATCAGAAAAAGAATCAAGGCTTCGGGGCCGACTTGGCCCGTGAGCGCGGCCCACCCCAAGACCGGCGGCATCGCACCCGAAGCGCCGCCAATGACGATGTTTTGAGGCGTGAGTGGTTTCAAAATCACGGTGTAGACCACCGCGTAGCCGATGAAGGTGGCAAAGGTCAGCCACATCGTCAAGGGGTTGACCAGCCAATACAAAAGGGCCGAACCCAAGGCACACAGGGTGGCAGAAAACAACAAGGTTTGGCTGTCGCTCAGTTCACCTTTGGCTGTTGCGCGCCAGGCGGTGCGCTTCATTTTGGCGTCAATACCTTTTTCAACGATGCAGTTAAAGGCAGCCGCAGCCCCAGCCACCAACCAAATACCGACACACGCCATCACAGCCAACCAGAACTGATCTGCAGTCGGCTGGCCAGGCACGGCCAACACCATGCCAATAAGGGCGCAGAACACAATCAATTGAACGACGCGTGGCTTGGTCAGGGCGTAATACTGTGACCACACCGAAGTGGGCACCTCGGTAGGGTCTTTCGGCTGATCTGCGGCTTGACTCACGAAAAGCTCCTGGTTGACGGCGCATTCGATGAAACCAAGTGTCCTGTACCTGAGACCGTTCGGGCTTTGGCAACAAACCAGCTCAAAAGCAAGGCCAGCGCCGCCGCACCGGCGGTATGCATCAACGCAGCCAACATGGGCCAACCCAAGACCACGTTGCTCAAACCGGTGAGCACTTGCAAGGCGGTCAGCCAAGCCAGGTAGCGCGCTGGGCGTGTCCAACCTGCGCGCAGCAACTTCACCGTTAAAACAGCCAGCACGAGTACCACGACATACGCCATCACACGGTGCACATAATGAATCGCAGTGAGAGCTTCAAAGCCTATTGGCTGTCCACTTGCGTTGACACCAAGACCTCGCCAAATCTCAAAGCCCTGTTGAAAGTTCATGCTGGGCCACCACTGCCCCTGGCACATGGGGAATTCACTACAGGCCAAGACCGCGTAGTTTGTGCTGACCCAACCGCCTAGTGCAATTTGCAGCATCAACAATGCCAGAGACGCGTACAAAAAAGAGGTCAAGCCGCGTGGCAAGCGCGGCCAAAGCGTTTCAAAGTAAGCAGCCGCTTGAACACCAAGCATCATCAGCAGCACCACTCCACCTAGCAGATGCAGGGTCACGATGGCAGGGTACAGCTTCATGGTCACAGTCAGGGCGCCAAATGCGCCTTGTACGCAAACCCAAACCAAAGTCAAGCTTGGCAGCCAAACACCACCGAATTGTTTGCGCTGGCGCCATGCCAAAGTGGTCAATATCAGAATCAAAGCACCCACCACGCTGGCCAGGTAACGATGCAACATTTCGATCCAGGCTTTGGCATGGGTCACTGGGCCTGAAGGCATGGCGCTTTGGGCAGCCGCAATCTGCTCACTGGCACCCAATGGCGTGCCGCTGCCATAGCAGCCTGGCCAATCGGGGCATCCCAAGCCAGAATCGCTCAAACGGGTAAAGGCGCCAAACACCACCAGATCAAAGGTCACAAACAACAACAACAGCGTCAAAGCGCGTCGGCGCGCAAGGGAATCGCTGTGGCGACGCCATATCCACACCATAGGCAAGACCACGACGCCGACCACGACAGCGAGCATCTGGGCCAAAGGTGACAAATCAAACAGAGAGGCCAAAATTCAGTTACCGCTGTTAGCGCGACCGGCCTTGTCCCAAGACGCCGACGCGGTGAGCAGGCGTGCGAGGTCTTTTTTAGCCTTGGTAGCGTTGGCCACATCAAGTCCCACTGGAAAGCGCATCATCCAGCGCCCCAAGGGGTCGACCACATACAACTGATCTGACAAACTGGCCCCCGGGCTGGCTTGCAACCACTTTTCAAGATCTGCATCGGCCACACGCAACACCGTTGCGCTTTGCAATGCTGGCAGGATGGCAGGTGCAAGTTCTTGAGCATCGTTGACCAACCAAACCCAATCCATGCGGTGTTTCTCCCGCCCCATCAATTCACGCAATTGGCGCTGTAAATACAAATGCTTTTGACAGCCATCGTTGCATGCGCCACCAGCAACGCTGATCAATAACCACTGGCCTTTCAGCGCGTGCAAGGCAACGGTCTGACCGTCTAAGGATTGTGCTGTCAGACTGGGCATATCGCGCTGCGGCGTGATCAATTCACCAAAACTGCTAAGCGCTGATGGTCTGATCACGTAAAAAGTGAGGTACGAGCCCACGACCGGGGCAGCACAAATGATCCACACCAAAAAAAACCAAAGTCGTCCACGGCGCGTTCTACCAGGCTCTTCACGCAGGGCTTGTACGGGGTCAGGCGCTGAATTCACCACCATCGTCAGTGGTGTTTCCCAATCTTCAGGCTTTCGGACGTCGGTATCGTTTGACAATTTGGAACCAAAGGTAATAGATGGCAACAAGCCCACTTAAAGTGAACCACTGGAAGGCATAGCCGTAATGGGTGTCAGCGCCAGCTCCAGGCTGCACCCATTCACGCAACAAGCCCTCTGGCGAGGGACCACTTTGCTGGACCGAGTAGGTTTGATGCAACAAACCCGCAAGGTCACCGTAGTCTTCAGGCCCCAGATTTTGCCTGATTAGCCCAATCTCTGGTCCGCCAATGGCGTAATGCCTGGATGGCCAAGGCCTTATTTGCCCGCTGATCTCCAGCAAACCTTGCTGGCTGTCGATGTCAGGAAGGGCCGAGCGATCTAAGAAATTACGTGCAATCCAACCTCTTTGAACAAGAAGAATCTGTTTTTGAGGCGCGAGCTCGAAAGGTGTGACCATGATCAAGCCCACTTTGCCTGACATGGCACGGTTATCCAAAAACATGGTTTTGGCATTGAGCCATCTGCCCTGCATTTGAACGCGGCGATAGCTGATAGAACTGTCCGTCTGCAGCGATGAAAGGTCGGTGTTTTGTAAGGGTGCAAGGCTGAAAGCTGCACTTCTTGCATCGGACCAAGCCTCTTTTTGTGCAGCCCTGGTGAGCTGCCACTGCCCTAGAGCCAAGCCCAAGGAGAAAAAAAACAAGGAAACAACACTTGCCAGTATGAAACGCGTACGATTCGTCAAGGGATAATCTCAAACATGAAATACATTGCCATCGTTGCATTCGTCGCCATCTTAGGAAGTCTGGCCACTGCTTTCGTCTTCATGATGAAGAAGAGTGGCAGTGACACGCTGCGTTCCAAACGCATGGCAACATCCTTAGCGGTACGGGTTGGCCTGTCTGTGTTGCTGTTTTGCACCATCTTGTTCGCCTGGTCAATGGGCTGGATCACGCCCACTGGCAGGCCCTGAAACAATCAAACGCCCAAAAGGGCGTTTGATAACAAGTGCCATTCATGATGGCACAACATGCATGTCTTACAACCAGTACACAACGACATAGAGTCCAAGCCAGACCACGTCCACAAAGTGCCAGTACCAAGCAGCGCCTTCAAAGCCGAAATGATGATCCGATGTGAAGTGCCCTTTTTGCAAGCGCATAGTGATAAAAAGCAGCATCAACATACCAATGAACACGTGGAAACCGTGAAAACCGGTCAACATGTAGAAAGTTGACCCATAAACGCCAGAGGCCAGTGTCAAATTCATCTCTTGGTAAGCGTGCACATACTCATAGCCCTGCACAAACAAGAAGACGAGACCAAGCAATACCGTCATCCACATGAAGGCGATCGTTTTGCTACGGTTACCTTCGATCAAAGCATGGTGCGCGATGGTCAGTGTCACACCCGATGACAACAACAAAGCTGTGTTGATGGTGGGCAACCAAAACGGCGTCATGGTCTCAAATGGCTCGATGATGCCTGCAGGTGCGGCTGTAACGCCGGCTACAACGGTGGGCCACAGCGCCTTGAACTCTGGCCAAAGCAGCGCATTTTCTGGATCACCGAGATTGGGCACGGAATGTACCCTCAGCCACCACAAAGCAGCAAAAAAGCCACCAAAGAACATCACCTCAGAAAAAATAAACCACCCCATGCTCCAACGGAAAGAGATGTCGATGCGCTTGCTGTACTGACCGCCTTGGCTCTCAGAGATGGCATCCCTGAACCATTGAAACAGTACCACTAGGAACATGGCCAGACCAAAAAACGTGGCGTACTTTCCCCAGGCAATCCCGTTGATCCAGTTGCCCGCACCCAGTAACAAAAAGAACAAACCAATCGCCGCCATGGCCGGATGCCGCGAAGGCGCTGGCACAAAGTAATGGGGCGTATTTTGATGCGACGTCGTACTCATTCTGCTTTCACCTTTAACACAAATTCATCTGCAATTATTCACGATCCGCGGGGCTAAACACCCAACACGGTATTCACCACCCAAAGCAAGGCCAAGACCAGCGCCAGGGCACCCAAAACACCCACCACAATCACATGAATGGGCTTAACCTGTTTAAAGTCATCTTGGTGCGCACTTCGGTTACGCAAACCAACAAAAGCCCAAGCCACGGTTCGCACTGTGCGCAAGAAAGCAACAAAGCCACCTTTGGAAGCACTGGACAAGTCACGCGTCATCATGTTCCCGCAGCCAAAGCTTGCACACCATCCAACACAGCCACGGGGGCAGGCGGGGTCTTACCACCAACCTCGAAAAAAGTATAGGACAGCGTGATGGTTTTCACATCTTTAGACAAATCGGGGTGGACCACAAACACCACGGGCCACACCTTTTTTTCGCCTGGCGCTAACACTTGCTCTTTGAAACAAAAACACTCCACCTTTTGGAAGTTGGGGCCAGCCTGCTCCGGTGCATAACTTGGGATTGCTTGCGCAGTGATGGTGCGGGGCTGCATATTCTGAAACTCATAGACCATCGTCGCCATTTCGCCCGGATGGACTTGGAGACTGCTGGCCTGAGGCTTGAAGCGCCAGAGCCCTCTGACATTGGCATCAAATTCGACCGTAATGGTTCGACTCGTATCCACCTGGGTATTCAATGGCTTGTAGTCGCCTGCGCTTTCGATGAAACGGTCGCCCAGCGCCAAGACGTTGATGCCGGTGATATCGCAAAAAGCTTTGTACAGCGGAACAATGGCGTAGCCAAAGCCAAACATGGCCAAGGCGACCAAACTCAGCTTCAATTTCAACGAGGTGTTTTCAGACCACAGCTTCATGATTCAACGCCCAAATAGACTCATGCGCAGCATCAAGCCCAGAAAAAACACCACCGCAATCAGGCCTAACGTCAGAGCCAGTCTGCGATTGGCTTTAGCCTTGGCGGGATCGATGTTTTTTTTCAGCATGACACAGACCTGAATTAACCCACGATTTTGGTAGCTGTGGCATCGAGCTTTGGTGGGGTTTCAAAGGTATGGTAGGGCAGCGGCGCGGGCAACTCCCACTCCAAGCCTTCTGCACCATCCCAAGGGCGCTGCGGTGCCACTTTGCCTTGACCACGCATACCCGGGAGCACGATGAACAGCAAGAAGTAAACCTGTGCAAAACCAAAGAAAAAGGCGCCAACAGATGCAATGGCATTGAAATCAGCAAACTGCATGGGGTAGTCAGCATAGCGACGTGGCATGCCTGCGAGACCTAGAAAGTGCATAGGGAAGAAGGTGACGTTAAACGAGATCAAAGACCACCAGAAATGCAGCTTACCGCGACCTTCGTCGTACATGACACCCATCCAACGAGGCGACCAGTAGTAGTAGCCGGCAAACATGGCAAACAGTGACCCAGCCACCAAAACATAGTGGAAATGGGCCACCACGTAGTACGTATCTTGGACCTGAATATCGATAGGTGCCATGGCCAAAATCAGACCCGTAAAACCACCCATGGTGAATACAAAGATGAAGCCCACGGCAAACAACATCGGGGTCTCAAATGTCATGGACCCACGCCACATGGTGGCAATCCAGTTGAAGATTTTCACGGCAGTAGGCACTGCGATCAGCATGGTGGCGTACATGAAGAACAACTGGCCCGCCACTGGAAAGCCGGTTGAGAACATGTGGTGACCCCACACAATGAATGACAAAATGGCGATGCTGGAAGTTGCATACACCATGGAGGTGTAGCCGAACAATTGTTTCCGAGAGAACGTTGGCACGATGTGACTGATCAAGCCAAAAGCGGGCAAGATCATGATGTACACCTCAGGGTGACCAAAGAACCAGAAAATGTGCTGAAACAACACAGGGTCTCCGCCTCCTGCAGCGTTGAAAAAGTTGGTCCCAAAATGACGGTCTGTCAGCGTCATGGTGATGGCACCGGCCAACACCGGCATCACAGCAATCAGCAAGAAGGCCGTGATCAACCAGGTCCAAGCAAACATGGGCATCTTCATGATCGGCATGTCGGGTGAGCGCATGTTCAAGATGGTGACAATGATGTTGATAGAGCCCATGATCGAGCTCGCTCCCATGATGTGCAGCGCAAAAATGGTGGTGTCCATCGCTGGGCCCATCTGCAAGGTTAAGGGCGCGTACAAAGTCCAACCGCCTGAAGGCGCGCCACCAGGCAAGAAAAAGCCAGACATCAACAACAAAGCAGCCGGAATCAGCAACCAGAAGCTGAAGTTGTTCATGCGCGCAAAGGCCATGTCAGCAGCACCAACCTGCAAGGGCAACATCCAGTTCGCAAAACCCACAAAACCCGGCATGATCGCGCCAAACACCATCACTAGTCCGTGCATGGTGGTCAACTGATTGAACAATTCAGGGTTGATTAGCTGCAAACCGGGCTGAAACAATTCGGCACGAATCAGCAAAGCCATGACACCACCGACCATGAACATGGCCAGACTGAACAACAGGTACATGGTACCGATGTCTTTGTGGTTGGTTGCATAAACCCAACGGCGCCAGCCAGTGGGTGCATGGTGGTCGTGATCCGCGTGGCCGTCGTGCCCGTGGTGATCTAAAACAGCGCTCATTAAATTCTCCTAGCCAATATTTCTAAATCTCATGCACAGCTTATTTGCGCGCCTGCGCAACGTCAGACGGCTGAATCACCTGAGCGGTCTTGTTAGACCAGCTATTTTTGATGTAAGTGATGACAGCCGCTATTTCGGTGTCACTCAACTGCTTCCAAGCCGGCATTGCAGCAGCGCCGCCTTGCTTACCGTTTAACAAAATGTCAATCTGTTTCGACTTGTCAGCATCGAGCACCAGTGCCGAGCCATCTAAGGGCTTGAACGGACCCATGCCTTTGCCGCTTGGCTGGTGGCATGCCGCGCAGTTAGCCGCATAAACCGACTCACCACGCTTGGCCAAATCAGCCAGCTCCCAAACCTTGTTGGGGTCATCAGCCAATGCTGCCATTTTTTTCTTCTCGGCATCGACCCACTTGGTGTAGTCCTCTGCCGCCATAACCTTCACATGGATAGGCATGTATGCATGCTCTTTGCCGCAAATTTTGGCGCACTGCCCGTAGTAGTCACCCACTTTCTCAGCAGTGAACCAGGCGTCGCGCACAAAGCCAGGAATCGCGTCCTGATGCACACCAAAAGAGGGCACCGCCCATGAATGAATCACATCATTGGCGGTCGTGATCACACGGATCTTTTTACCCACCGGAACGACCAAGGGGTTATCGACTTTCAAAAGGTAATTTGCAACTGGTGCATCAGCCTTAGGTCCACCCGCATTGGACAAAAGACGGTGGCTGCTGTCCAGCGAGGAAGTGAATCCAATGCCCTCACCCTCGCCACGCAAATAGTCATAGCCCCAACGCCACTGCATACCGGTGACCTTGATGGTGATGTCGGCGTTGGTAGTGTCTTTCATTGAGATGATGACCTTCGTCGCAGGCCAAGCCATGCCAATCACGATCAAGAAGGGAATGGCCGTCCAAATCACCTCAACTGTCAGCGACTCATGGAAATCAGCAGCCTTGTGTCCAACTGATTTGCGGTGCTTCCAGATGGAATAAAACATCACCGAAAAAACACCTAGAAAGATCACAGTGCAAATGATCAACATGAACCAATGCAGTTGCGCCTGATCAGCTGCAATTGATGTCACGGGTGGATGCAGGTTCAACTGGTTGACAGCAGGGCCACCTGCCAAGTCTTCTACCGCATGCGCAACATGGGCCACACCAGCCATTCCAAGCGCCAAAAGCACCGCTGATCGACGCTGAAGTGATTTGCTAATTAATCTCATCATGAACACTCATTCCATTTTTAAATGACGCAACGCCGATGGCCATCGAACGTCGAAATACAAAACTCTGCTTAACGAAACTTCTTCTGTTGCACAACCGACAGATCGCCCGACATGGCCCCCATGTAATTGGAGATCGTCTTGAGTTCGCTGTTGCTGAATTGCTTGGCAATACCACCCATGATGGCGTTAGAGCGACCACTTACGCCATTGGACTCAGCCTTGTAGGCCTTCAGAGAAACAAAGAGGTAATCCGCATACTGCCCTGCCAGCTTGGGATAAGCGGGGTCAATGGGCTTGCTCAGGTTCTCACCATGACAACCCTTGCAACCGCCTTTTTCGATCAGCGCAAGCGCCTTGGCGTCGGTTGGAGCTGGCGAGTTCGACGGTTTGTATTGGGCGCCAACAGCCTCGTAATAGGCAGACACATCCGCTATGTCTTGATCGCTCATGTTGCCAGCCACACCGCGCATGGTTGGGTGTCTGCGCTCACCTTTTTTATAAGCAATCAGTGAAGCCGCAATGTACTTAGCGCCTTGGCCAGCAATTTTGGGGACTTTGTAGACCTCAGGAAAGCTGGCTTGGTAGCCTTCTAAGCCATGGCAACCAATGCACTGAACTACTTTTTGTTCTCCATTGACCACATTACCTTCAACGGTTTGCGCAAATGCACCTTGCGCCATGGTCACAGCGAGAAGGAAAACGGAATGAACGAGCAAGGTTTTTTTCATTTCTAAACTGCCACATTTTTTAGGGTAAAGATGCAATTCTAACTGTGAACCGCGCCATTTTGGCCGGCTGAGTCAGCCAACAAATCAAGGATGTGCACGCTCACGCAACCAAGACTTATCCAAGTCAACAAACCAGGACGGCTTTGGTCACCTGTTGAGCGCGGACTTACTTGGCCGCAGGTGTCGCCTGTGACTTGGGTTCAACAAAACTCGCGCCGCTTGCGTTGACCAAATAGACCAAGGCACGCCCGACTTCAGCATCGCTGTAGTCGCCACCGCCCTGTGCTGGCATGGCCTTTTTACCCTTTAAAGCCGAGTTCAACATCGCATCAAAACCGGTGGCGATGCGCGCAGCCCAGCCTGCTTTGTCGCCCAATTTTGGCGCGCCCAACAGTCCAGCCGTATGGCAGCCAGCACAACGACCCAGGTAGAGGTCTTCAGCCGAACGCGGCCCACTTGCTGGCGCTTCACCGAAGGAAAGTACACCGACCTTTTGAATGCGAGCAACGACCGCTTTTTCGGTCATTTCCGCACGGTAAGGACCCGAATGCTCAGGCGCAACCATCACAGCCAATGCGATCAAAATCCCAACCACGACCGCGGTCACTACGACAACCTTAACAAGCAAATTCGCGGCGCTTTTAAAAATATCTTCAGGTTGGCTGTCAGACGTTGCAGCTGAAGGCGTTGGATGACTCATGATTTCCTCTGTCGGTTTGTGTTAACGGTTTGCGCAAAAAAAGAATTCAACGGCCTATATTGTCGGGCATCGCAGCGCCAAGCTTTTCAGAACGTCGCAAACGATTATCAGCAAGGGACTCCCGCATCTGCGCCAGCGTCACCGTACTTTGTGAACTTAGCGATAATTTCGCAGCCGGCTTGAAGGCATGGCCAAACACAATTTCAAAGCTTAAAGCAAGCTGGCCGTCATGGGCGGTGCTCGAAAGCTGTCGAGCCAACTCTTCTTCCAACCGGTCCCGCCAGCGTGGCGTGCGCAGACCCTCAAAACGGTCAAGGTGCAGATTACGCCCCAGGCCGCGCAGCTCCTGAAGCAAGCGCTGTGGTGAGGCAAACGTCAGCGTGATGGACTCCATGCTCATCACCGGCTCAGCAAACCCTGCCACACCCAGCATATCGCCCAGATCGTGCATGTCCGTGTAGGCGTGGCTGGGTATAGGCCAGCCCAATCGCTGATAAACAGCCCGCAATTCCTTCAAGGTGTCGGGGCCCAAGCATGAAAACATCACAAAGCCACCAACCTCAAGCGCCGCGTGCCAGCGCGCCATGGTGTGCTCTGGCGCGGGATCCATGTGCAAGCCCATGTTGGCCCATACCATCTGTGCATTCGCCTGCGTATCCATTTGAACCTTTGTCGCACCTTGGCGCCAGCGCAAAGGCGACCACCATGGCGGACTCAATGCGCCAGCGGCCTGGGCTGCGCGCTGCGGCGACGACTCCCACACGAGCGCCAGTGCACCAGGGTAATGGCGCAGTAACTGCCGGTGCGCCTGCATGCCCCCGAGCAGCGGCGCCCAATGCAGCCAACGCTTGGGTATCACGTTGATGTAGTCCAGCCGGGCTTGCATGCGCTGCGCGATTTCCTCATGCAGCCAGGGTGAGGCCGGCGTAGGCAAGCCTTGCCAGCGGCTGGCTGCTTGCGGGTCGATGGTGGGGGGGGCAGAAGTAGGCATCGCAAAAACTGTTGAGACGAGAGTATATTTTGTGCAATGCTTACCCTGCTCAAACATGCACTGATCTCGCGCCTGCCCAGCCAATGCCGCGTGTGCCACGCCTGGGCCACCCAAGCGGTTTGCGAAGCCTGTATTGCGCGCTTTGCTCAGCCGCGCAAGCGCTGCAGGCAATGTGCACTGGCTTTACCTGGCGACGCGCGGCTTTGCGGCGCCTGCATGAAAACGCCGCCCGCGCTGGACCAGTGTCTGGCGGCTGTGTCGTACGAATTCCCATGGTCGAGCTTGATTCAGGATTACAAATTCCAGTCCCAACCAGGTTTGACATCCTTTTTTTCTGGCCTGCTCACCTCTACCCCATGGGTTGAGCCTGCTCTGGAGCAGGCCGCCTGGCTGATCCCTGTACCACTCACCACGCAGAGTTTGCGCACACGCGGCTACAACCAGGCTTTGCTGCTGGCGCGCGCCTTGTCCAATAGCAAAACCCAGTCAAGCTGGCTGCTGCGTCGCCACGAGACGCCCGCGCAGCACACCCTCAAACGCGACCAACGCCTGCAGGTGCTCAGGCACGTATTCACGGTGCCTGAGCACCTGCAGCACCATCTGAAAGACCAATCGCTGGTGTTGGTTGATGACGTCATGACCACGGGGGCCACGCTGCAAGCGGCGGCACTCGCATTGCGCCACGCGGGTGCCAAACACATCACAGGCCTCGTGGTGGCGCGAACCGAGTGAGCACCAATGGGCTCGGTGACTCAGGCGCGCCAAGCTGCCAAACGCTTTGCGACAATACAGCCATGTTCCATATTGTTCTGGTTGAGCCCGAGATACCCCCCAACACGGGCAACGTGATTCGCCTGGCCGCCAACACGGGCTGCACGCTGCATTTGATTGAGCCCCTGGGGTTTTCCATGGACGACAAACACATGCGCCGAGCCGGACTCGACTACCACGAATACGCCCAGCTTCAATGCCACCCCAATTGGAATGCCTTTTTGGCAGCTCAGCAACCAGACCCCTTGCGTATTTTTGCCCTCACCACACGCGGCACCCGCCAGGTGTTCGATGCGCGCTTTCAAAAGGGCGACTATTTGGTGTTTGGATCAGAAACCCGCGGTCTATCGGACGCGGTGCGTCAGTACTTCGAGCCTGCCAACACGCTTAAATTACCCATGGTCGCGGGGCAACGTAGCCTGAACCTGTCCAATGCCGTGGCCGTCACCGCATTTGAAGCGTGGCGGCAATGCGGTTTCATCGCCAGTTAATCTCACTTAAACCGCCTTTTGCAACCCATGTTTAGTCCATCCCAAGCCGATGTGCGGCGCTTTTTCTGTACCGCTTACGCCAAGTCACGGGCGCAACAACCCATGGAAGCCATCGAAACGATCGCCGCCATGTGGATTGACGAGCACCCCGAGTACCACGCCGAATTGGCCGATCTGGATGCCGCCTTGGCGCGCATGGCAACTGGGCTCAGCGAGGCCGAAAATCCATTTTTGCACTTGTCGATGCACCTGTCCATCACCGAACAGTGCTCTATTGATCAACCCCGCGGCATTCGCCAGGCCGTGGAATTGCTGGCACACCGAAAAGCCTCGCTGCACGAAGCGCACCATGAGGCTATCGCCTGCTTGGGTCAAATGATTTGGGACGCGCAAAAAAGTGGTCGCGCGCCTGATGGTGAGGCCTATGTTGACAGCGTCCAGCGAATAGCAACTAAGGACTGAGCACCCACCGGTTTAAAAACCCACAAACCAATCAAGCACCCAATCAAGCGGTAAGCTTGCACCATCAAACCACCGAGCCCAACCCAAGATGAAATTCCAAGGCACCGCCACATACGTCACCACCGATGACCTGATGCTATCGGTGAATGCCTCGATTGCGTTGCAGCGTCCGCTGCTCGTAAAAGGCGAGCCTGGAACCGGCAAGACCATGCTGGCAGAAGAGGTTGCCAGCGCGCTGAACATGCCGCTGCTGCAGTGGCACATTAAATCGACGACAAAGGCCCAACAAGGCCTGTACGAATACGACGCAGTCAGTCGCCTAAGAGACTCCCAACTGGCCGGCATTGACGGCGGGGAGCGTGTCAAGCACATTGACAACTACATCATCAGAGGCGTGTTGTGGCAGGCCTTCACGGCCGACCAACCGGTGGCATTGTTGATCGATGAAATCGACAAAGCAGACATCGAATTTCCCAACGATTTGTTGCGCGAAATTGACCGGATGGAGTTTTATTGTTACGAGACCCGGGAACTCATCCGCGCCAAACACCGCCCGCTGGTATTCATTACCTCCAACAACGAAAAAGAATTGCCCGACGCCTTTTTGCGGCGCTGCTTTTTTCATTACATCAAGTTCCCAGACGCTGCCACCATGCAGCACATCGTGGATGTGCACTTTCCTGGCTTGAAGTCTGAGCTTCTTAGCGCCGCAATGAAGACGTTTTATGACGTTCGCAACCTGCCTGGCTTGAAGAAGAAGCCCTCTACAAGTGAGCTAATTGACTGGCTGAAGTTGCTGATGGCACAAGACATTCCCGCCTCAGTACTGCAAACCGCCGATGACAAAGTGGCTGTTCCACCTATGGTGGGTGCTTTGCTGAAGAACGAGCAAGATGTCAGCTTGTTCGAAAAGCTGGTGTTCATGCAGCAACGCAACCGTTGATTTTCGGAGGATTGCCATGGCATTTGTCGAACCCCTCACTTTGAGCTCCCATGGCGTCACCTTGGTGCCTTTGACGCTGCAACACGAAGACGGCTTACGCCAAGCCGCCAGCGATGGTGCACTTTGGAATATCAGGTTCACCTCGGTGCCCGAACCCCACAGCACCCGCAGCTACATCGAGGACGCGTTAGCCATGCGTGATTTGGGCAGTCGTTTTGCCTTTGCTGTACTTGAGAGCGACAGCGGCAAAGTACTCGGAGCCACCAGCTACCACGACATTTTGCCCTTGGTCAAACGCGTGGAAATTGGCTATACCTGGTATGCCAAAAGTGTCCAACGCACCCATGTCAACACAGCAGCAAAATTACTTTTGATGACACATGCTTTCGAGACCTTAAGCTGTCATGTGGTGGGCTGGCGGACCGATAACTACAACTTTGACTCGCAGGCGGCCATTGAGCGACTGGGCGCACGTAAAGACGGCGTCATCCGCGGCCACGCCTTACGGCGCGACGGCACCATTCGTGACACCGTGATGTACAGCTTGCGCAGTGCCGAGTGGCCAGAAGTCAAAGCGCAACTGCGCGATGCGCTGACCAAGCCCCGTTGAGCACGCCGTTAACCTGAACACCTGCTACTTGGCCCAAAACCTTGACTTTGACTCATTGAATCCGCGCCCATGCTGATCGATTTCTTCTACACCCTGCGCGCAGCCAAACTGATGGTATCGGTTAAGGAATTGCTGACGCTGTTAGAAGCGCTCAAGCTTGGCGTGGTTGGACCCAAAACGCCGCAAACTGAAACGGCGGGGACAGGCTACAGCATCGACGACTTTTATTTTTTAAGTCGGGCGACACTGGTCAAAGACGAAAAACATTACGACAAGTTTGACAAAGCGTTTTCAGCATATTTCAAAGGTGTTGAACTGCTGACTGACTTCACCCAAGAAGTACCGCTGGAGTGGCTGCGTCAGACCTTGGAACGCGACCTGAGTGCCGAGGAAAAAGCCGCTATCGAAAAAATGGGCTGGGACGAGCTCATGGAAACACTTAAAAAACGCTTGGAAGAACAAAAGGAACGCCACGCTGGCGGCAGCAAATGGATTGGCACCGGCGGCACCAGTGCGTTTGGGCATGGCGGCTACAACCCGCAGGGCATACGCATTGGCGGCGCCGGCAAAAACAAAAGTGCGGTGAAGGTCTGGGAGCAGCGCGCTTACCGTGACTACGACGACACCCAGGAGCTCGGCACACGCAACATCAAGGTGGCTTTGCGGCGCCTGCGCAAATTTGCGCGCGAAGGCAGCGTGGAAGAACTTGACTTACCTGACACCATCCGCGCCACCGCAGCGAACGCCGGCTACCTGGACATCAAAATGGTGCCTGAGCGGCACAACAACGTTAAAGTATTGCTCTTGATGGACGTCGGCGGCACCATGGATGAGCACGTAGCCCGTGTGCAAGAGTTGTTTTCGGCCGCCAAGACCGAGTTCAAACACCTGGAGTTTTACTACTTTCACAACTGCGTGTATGACTTCATGTGGAAGGACAACAAGCGTCGCTACGCCGAAAAGTTTGAAACCTGGGACATCATCCGAAAGTACAACAAGGATTACAAGATGATCTTCATCGGCGACGCCACAATGAGCCCTTATGAGATTGTGCAACCAGGTGGCAGTGTGGAGTACAACAATGAAGAGGCAGGTCTTGAATGGCTGACCCGTTTAACCAAGGCTTTTCCGAAATTTGTTTGGATCAATCCCGAGCCCCAAGGTGTATGGCAATACCGCCAAAGCATCGGCATGATTCAGCAACTCATGAGCCAGCGCATGTACCCTCTGACCCTCAAAGGGTTGGAGGATGCCATGCGCCTGCTGAGTAAATGAAGCGCTGGTGGCTGGCATCTTGCTTGTTGCTGAGCGCCTGCGCCGCTGGGGCTCAAACGCCCATGGCGGGCACCGGGTCAGCGTCGGCAAAAGAGGCCTTTGGCTTAGAAATCGAAGCCCCTGCAAACCTGCTTGAACTGCTAACGCAACATCTGGAACTGCAGCGCTACCGCCAGCTCGAAGACCTCAGCGACAACGAGCTCGACCGCTTGATCGATGCGGCCAAAACCAACGCCACAGAGCTGGCAGCAACAATGGGCTATTTCAGTCCCACTGTGCGAATTGAGCGCGACACCAGCAACAAGGGTGCACGCCTTGTCACGGTGTTTGTTCAGGCGGGGGAGCCCGTACGCATTGCTCAGGTTAAGCTGCAATTTTCGGGCGCTATTGCGGGTGACACGCAAGCCGCCGGACAACGCGCCAGCATTCTCGACAACTGGGGATTGCCAGTTGGTATGCGTTTCACGCAGGACGACTGGGATGACGCCAAGCAAAAAGCACTGCGCCAACTGACCCGCCAGCGCTATCCTAGCGGCCACATTGCCTACAGCCTGGCCGACATCGACCCTGTCAGCCGTACAGCGGTGCTTCAGGTAAGGCTTGAATCCGGTGACCTGTACCGCTGGGGACCAGTGGCTGTAACAGGCTTGCAACGCTATGACGACACACTGGCGCAGCGCCTAGCCCGCATCCCTAGAGGCACTGCATATGACTTGGACACCTTGGTGGCGGCCCAAAGACGCTTGACAGATAGCGGCTTTTTCAACAGTGCCAACATCAGCTTAGACACCAACAGCCCGCCAGATGCAGCCACTGTGAACATGAAACTACAAGAGGCCAAGCTGCAAAAATTAGTACTTGGTGTTGGCGTCAGTACCGACAGCGGCACTCGCCTGAGCGCTGAACATACCCACATGCTGTTGCCATGGCTGGGCTGGCAGTCCTCCACCAAGGTAGCGGTGGACCGTTTGAGCCAGTCGATCAATGCCACGCTGATGGCGCAACCTGATGAAGATGGTTGGCGTTGGAACACCTCAGCGGAACTGAAAGACGACAACAGCGGCAGCTACCAAGTCATCAGTCAGCGACTGAAAGCGGGCTCCACACAACAAACCGAAAACTTTGACCGAAGCTATTTCCTGCAGTACGACAGGGCAGACTCTGCCATCACAGAATCTCAAAACCCCGTCAATGCCCAAGCCCTGAGCGTGAATTACGGCATTGCCCTGCGCAAATTTGACAGCTTGCCCTTCCCATCATCGGGCTGGGGCTTGAGCGCTGAATTAGGCGGCGGCTCTACCTTGGGCGCCAACCGTGCCCCATTTACCCGCATGCTTGGACGCTGGCAAGGCATTTGGACCTTGGCAGGCACAGGTGACAACAAGCTAGCGTTGGCGCGCGCCAGTCGACTCTCACTGCATACCGAGTTGGGCGCAGTGGTCGCCAAAAAAGAGATTGACCTGCCAGCTACCGCCTTGTTTTTGGCAGGTGGAAGCAACAGTGTGCGGGGCTACGCGCTTAACAGCATTGGCATTGACCTGAGCAATGGTCTGGTCAGCGCTGGACGCTACCAAGTAACAGGTAGTCTAGAGTGGCAACGGCCGCTGTTCATCGGCGGTCAACCCAGTGATTGGGAAACAACCGTTTTTCTGGATGCGGGCGCCGTAGCCAACACACCCAAGCAGCTTGAGGCCAAACTAGGTCTGGGCGCTGGCTTGCGTTGGAAAACACCGATCGGGCCCCTGCAAATTGACGTGGCATATGGCTTGGCTGTGGAACGCTTCAGGCTCCACCTTAACCTGGGATTCACCTTTTAATGACCCACTTAATCGCCAAAGGCATGACGGCCCTTTTGCTGGCGTTGCTCGGCATGGTCTGCGTGCTGTGGGTCTGGAGCGGGCACAACAGTTCACTGGCTTTGGTGCTCACCCACCTGCCTGAATGGTTACCACCAGGACAAACGCTGACGGCACACAACATTCACGGCTCCGTGCGCGAAGGCGGCACCATCGGCGAGTTGCGCTGGCGTGCCAATGGTCTGACAGTGCAAGCCTTTGACGTGCGAATTGGGTACAGCTTGAGCAAGCTGCTGCAACGCCAGCTTGAACTCACTGAACTGCGTATCGGCCAATTGCGCGTCGATGATCAGAGCGACAAGCCTGCCGAACGCCGACCTCCAGAGAACTTGGTGTTGCCGCTACATGTGAGCCTAAAAGCCCAAGTGGACCGCCTGTTTTTGCAACAAGCCACCACGCCGCTTGCCACGGACATTGCATTCACCTACCGCTTTGACGGCAAGCAGCACATGATTAATAAGGGCTTGGTGAACATCGCTGCAGGCAGTTACGGCTTCAATGGCCATGTCCAAGCCCAAGATGAATTGCGCGTTGAGATGCAAGCCCAAGGGCGCATCAAGGCACACATTGCGGGGGCCAAGCAACCCCAGCTTTTGACGGCCACAGCCACGCTCACCGGCGCGCTTTTTCGCACCGACAGTACGCTGCAATTACAAGCTGCGTTGCATGCCAGCGGCTCGGTCGCACCAGCGGCTAAGTCTCTGACAAAAACAGATGCACAGCTCAGCTTATCGGCAACGCTGGCGCCGTGGCAATTGCAGCCTATAGCCAAAGCTCAGGCGAATTGGAAAGCGCTCGATTTGGCACTGCTGTGGCCTCAAGCACCCCAAACCAACCTGAGCGGCGAGTTGGTCGTCACCCCAATGCCGGCCACCAACGGTGCGCGCTGGGCTGCGCGTATTGGATTGCACAACAGCCAACCTGGTCCAATGAACCAGCAAGGTCTGCCCTTGCAAAACCTGTCAGCCCAATTCGAATACCAAGATCCGCGTTGGTTGCTGCGCGACTTCCAATTAGAAGCCGCTGGTGGCCATATCACTGGAAGTGGCCGCTACGATGGCACTGGTTGGCGCGTAGAGGCCAAGGTTGAAAATTTGAGTCCTGAACAAGTGGATTCCCGTTGGATGGGCGGCGCTATCCATGGTCATATAAAGGGGCAACAAAGCGCACAAGGCCTGGCCTTCGAGACCGATCTGCGCGCCAACACATGGAGCGGCCGAACGGATGCGTCAGCCTGGCCTGTCCATTTACAAGCGCTCCAGTCTAAGGGCCTCTGGGCCGAACCTGAGCTGAAACTGGAACATTTCTCTGCCAAGGTGTCTGAAGCCTCCTTGCAGGGCAGCGGGCGTTACCACAGCCAAAACCATGCGGTGCAAGCTACGCTGGACCTGCAGTTGCCCGGACTTGAGGCTTCAGTCAAAGGCACGGCGGCAGCAGACAGTGGGGGTGGCCACCTCAGCGTTCTTGTCACTGATGCGCAGCGCAGCGCTGACTGGTTGGGTCGATGGCCTGCGTTGGCTAAGGTGCTTGACCAAGGCAAGCTGCACGGCAACGCGCAGATCACAGGCCGCTGGGCGGGTGGTTGGGGGAAAGATCTCCATGGGCCACAGTTTGACCTTGCTATGGAGTCCAGTCTGCTGCAGTGGCAACCCAAGGGCACCGCGACCAAGGCGCAAACCCAACTGCGCGCACTGCGCGCCCATGCCGCAGGCAGCCTAGACCAGTTCAAAGTTGAGAGCCAAGGTCGTGCCGACGTCGGCTCGCAGCAGTTGCAATGGCGCACGCAAGGCCTTGCAAAAGTGGTGAATTCCAAGGCATTGCAGGCCGCTGTTTCTGAGCTAAAAGTTACTTGGCAAAAGAGTACCAACACACCAGAATGGTCTTTGCAACTGGCGCCTGAAAAAAATGCCAATGACCCGCAACTGCAACTCAACTGGCGTTTGGACTCTGACAAGCAGGCCTTATTGGTTTCTGGCTGGCGGGCCCAGCTCAGCGGACCCTTACCAGGTGAAGTGACCCTGCAATGGCATCCCGCGCACTGGACTCAAACTGGCACAGGCCAAGCATCCTGGGCCAGTAGCGGGCAACTTCTTGGCCTGCCGCTGAGTTGGCTGGACGCGTGGAGCCCCAAGCCTATGGCTGAACTGGGGCTAAGCAGTGACTTGATGCTGCAAGGCCAGTGGGACCTGAGCCAGTCTGACACCCTGCGTTTACAGGCCAGCCTGGAGCGTAGCAGCGGCGACCTGCAGTTGAACACCGGCGACAGCCGCCAACCAGTGCTGCCTGCAGATCTGCGCGAAGCCAGTTTACGGGTCGACTTGAACCATCGTCAGCTGGCCACCAGCCTGCGCTGGGATAGCTCCCGTGCAGGCAAAGCCTTGGTGGCGCTGAGCACGACCTTGGGATCAAGCGATGGTTTGTGGCAGTGGCGTGATGACGCACCCGTGGGCGCCAGCGTTCAATTGCAATCGCCACCGGCGCAAGCGTGGACCGCGTTGGCACCCCCTGGCTGGCGCCTGCGCGGGGTGGTTGACGCCGACATCGTGCTCTCGGGCACGCGGGCCGTTCCGGTTTGGAGCGGCAAGTTGCGCGCCCGCGATCTTGCCGTTCGCTCCGTATTGCAAGGACTGGATTTTGAGCGAGGGTTTCTGGATGCCACACTGAGCGGGCAAAAACTCACCATCGAACAGGCCACCTTGTACGGCGCAGGAGCGTCTGGCGGCTCCCTGAACGTCAACGGATCAATCGACTGGATCACCGACAGCAAAGTCAGTAGCGTGGCCGCGCACACCCGCATGGCACTTGCAACCGATATCAAAGCCCTGCGGGTGAGCGTGCGACCTGACCGACGGATGACGGCATCGGGCAAGATCGATGCCACATTTGATGGCGCAGAGCTGCGCCTGAACGGGGCGCTGGTGGCCGATCACGCCCTGATTACCTTACCAGACAACGCCACGCCCGCCTTGGGCGCAGACGTCGAAATCCGGCAGCCAGACAACGCAAAGCGGCCATCATTAACCAGATCCACCCCCGAAACAGCGCCATCGCCGGTAGCGTTCAAATTAAGGGTCGAGCTTGACCCAGGCGCTGATTTTCAAGTGCGGGGGCGTGGTCTGCAGGGCCGCCTGGCCGGCAAACTGGTGCTTCAGTCGCAGGGTGCTGGGACAACGCTTTTAAGTGGCACACTGAGAACCGAGGCTGGTACTTACCAGGCTTATGGACAGCGCCTCAACATCGAGCAAGGTACGATGTTATTCACCGGTGCCATTGACAATCCCACCCTGGATATTCTGGCCATCCGCCCTCAGCTGACCCAGCGCGTGGGTGTGCAGGTCAGCGGGACCGCCTTAACGCCGGTTGTCCGCCTGTACGCAGAGCCCGATCTCCCCGATGCAGAAAAACTCTCCTGGTTGCTGCTGGGGCGTTCGTCTGGCAACGGTGGCGCGGAGGCTGCGCTGCTACAGCAAGCTGCAATGGTCATGATTGGCAATCGGCGCAAAGGACCCTCCACTACCCTGGCTCAAACCATTGGCTTAGATGAACTGAGCGTGCAAGGTAAGAGCACCACTGCCGGCGGCGAAATCGACAGCGCAACGGTCACACTGGGTAAACGCCTGACCAAAGACATCTATGTCGCGTACGAACACAGTTTGGCTGGCACGGTTGGTGCATTTTCAATTTTCTACGATCTGTCAAACCGCTTCGCCGTGCGCGCTCAAACGGGTGAGCAAAGCGCGGTCGATCTCATCTTCACACTCAGGTACGACTGACTGGCCTTGAACCGCCCCAGCATTGACTGCGCGGTTCAAGCCGCGGCTTACAATTCCGTGCGCACAGCCGGGCTTGCGCTTTGCCGCCGTAGTTCAATGGACAGAACGAGCGCCTCCTAAGCGCTAGATACAGGTTCGATTCCTGTCGGAGGCACCAAACTTCAACACTAAGATGTTGATTTAATTAGCCATTATGGCTAATATGCCGATTCCACGGAACATTCCACGGAACAATCATGGCAAAACCTAACTATTTTGAGAAGCAGATAAACAAGTCTGGCTCTGTCTCTTACATCTTCACTAAGCGCCTACGGAATGATCGAGGGCTTCCGTGGATTCTGACCAAGTTGCGACGGAAGATGTCGGCGACAAGTGAAGCGGAAGCTGCTAGAGAGGCGCTACAGATGTCAAACGATCTGGAGCATCTGCAAAGTGTTTGGTTACGCGATCAAAAGGGGCACGTTCTCCCTAACAAAGACCTCAACCGTGCGGTTGACACGCTGTTCTCAATCGTTTGGGGTGTCGATTTAGAAGCCCTACGCACCACTGCAAAAGGGCACTCGTTTGCAGCGTTGGAGGCCCAGCAACAACTCCAGAGACTACGAGAGGAGACTATCGAGTCAACTGTTGAACGCAGGAGGGATGAGCACGAGGGACTACAAGAATGGTTGACACCCATTGGTGACGTGGTGTTGGCAAGAATTAACGGTGAGATGGTGTCGGCATATCTGAGCGATGCGCCGGGCATCTATTTCAAGCAGAAACAGCTAGATCACCTACCACCGACACATAAAGCTATCAGAGACATCGCCCGCAGCGTTGACAACCTGATCCGAATCGTTGGTGACAAACCGTTAGTTCATATTACACGTTCAGATGTGCAGGTTTTCATTGCGTCCCGGCTTAGCAAGTCAAGACAACAAGCGTACAGCGAGAGATTCGATCACTTGCGACAGTGTGGCAACAAGTCGCCTACGTTCAGGAAATTCGGCAACTGAACCCCTTCAGCAATCAACCGATCAAAGCGTTTGGGACAGATGTTGCGAAACGTC
>CAWUSQ010000020.1:0-83477 GCA_963925275.1 uncultured Rhodoferax sp. | reverse complement strand
GTCGCTCAGCCTGTCTGGATGCACCATGTCGTTTACCCATGTGCGCGCCATGGTTCGAACGCCTTGTTCAAGCGCCAGATTGCGCAGAACATAACGCCGCTTACGTTCCAGCTCACCCGCATCACCGAGCGCACGGGGTTGGTAAGCGGTGTCGATCAAAGCGATGCGCTGGACCCGCTCAGGTGCCATGCGGGCCACTTCCATGGCCACACGCCCGCCCATGGAGTGACCGGCAATAGAGAAAGTTGCTGGGGCCACTGCCAGTAAGCGCTCAGCCATGTGCGACAGGTCGGCCGCGTTGCCGTGGTCAGCGATCAAGGTTTTGGTGCCTGTAGGCAGAAAAGCCAGCATGGCTTGCCAAACCTGCGCATTGCACATCAGGCCAGGAACCAGCACCAAAGGGGTTTGAATTTGGTGGGTCATGGTGTTTCCAGGCGGTGGTCGTTTTTTGCGATAGCCAAAGTCTGCAATGCGATGTTCCACTGGTGAGCATTGATTGCTTCAGGCTTTCGGATGCAAGCGCTCTGAAGCATGTTTGGCGTTGTCGAGCCCATTGGCATGGCGCTGCACTGGCTTTTGAAGCTGCGGGTTGGCTTCCATGTCGACGCTAACAGCATGGCTGGGTTCATGGCGCGCGAGGCACTTATTAGGTAGCGTTTGCCCATGTCTTTTTCGGTGCTTGCGTGTTGCCTTGTTGACTTTGCGCAACCCTGCGCCGAGCGCGCACTATAGCTGTTTACGCCAAAAAGGCATTGCAGCCAGAATTTATCCAAGGTATTGGCTGGGCCATGCATGGCCGACCCCATGGCCGGGGCCCAGGTCGTTGGCATGTTGACTTAGCAGCCAGGCGGGAAAGCCTGGCGTATCGCGGCCACCTGTTCTGGACTCAGGCAGCGGCAGGATTGACCATGCAGACTCAGGTGCAGTTTGGCGGTGGCTTCCAGCTCTTCAATGGCATCGGCAGCTGCCGATAGGCTAGAACCCCCAACCACCGGGCCGTGGTTGGCCAGTAGCAGCGCATGGTGCTTGCCAGCATAGGCACGCACCGCATCAGCCAACGCAGGGTCACCTGGCGGGTAATAGGGAACCAGCGGCAAGCTACCGATGCGCATCACGTAATAAGCGGTGAGTGGGGGCAGCACATTGTGCGGGTCCACATCGCTTAAAACGGACACGGCGGTAGCGCTGCCAGCATGCAGGTGTACCACTGCGTGGCAGCGGGGGCGCTCTTGGTACATGGCGATATGCAGCATGGACTCTTTGGTCGGCGCATCACCAGAGAGTCGCTCGCCAAGCGCATCCAGATGCGACAGCCGTGCGGGGTCCAAGCTACCAAGACTGGAGCCGGTGGGCGTCATTAAAAACCCGCCATCGGCAAGGCGCACGCTTAAGTTTCCGGTTGACCCGTGGGTGAGCCCCCGTGCAAACATGGCGTGCCCTAATGCACAAATCTGCTCACGCAGTGCAGCATGGCTGGTTTGACCTGGGCTTTGGCCTCTGCCGGTTGAGGTATTCATGCCGCATCGAGCATGGTCAATGCTTTTTCAAAAAAATCGACCGATCCGAAGTTGCCCGATTTCAATGCCAGCGCCAAAGGATCTGAACCGGTGTGTGTCACCATCCAGGGTACACCGGGATCAATTTGTGGCCCGACCTGCATACGTGCAATGCCCAGCGCCTTCACCACGGCGCCAGCGGTTTCCCCTCCGGCGCAAATGAGCCGACGCACCCCATGGTTAACCAAGGCGCTGGCCACGCTAGACAAGGCTGTTTCGATCAACGCACCGGCTGCTGCGACTCCCATGGCATTCTGCACCGCAGCGACTTCTTCTGGTGCGCTGGTTGCATAAATCAGAACGGGGCCATTGCTGAAGTTGGCTTTTGCCCAATCAATGGCTTGCGCAATCACCGGTTCGCCACGCTGTAAGGCAAAAGGATCAATGCGAAACGCAGGGCGGTGTGCGCGCCAGTGGGCGACCTGCGCATTGGTGGCTTTAGAGCAGCTACCTGAAACCACCAGCCCTGGCCCCTGAATATGCGGCATGGCAGCCGCTTGACCCGCATCCCGCAGCAGTCCCAGGCGCTCAAAATTGCGTGGTAGACCGAGTGCCACGCCCGAACCGCCTGTGAGCAGTGGCCATTGCGCGCAAGCCTCGCCAATGGTGTAGAGGTCAGCGTCAGACACGGCATCCACGATTGCCATGTGAACACCGTCTTGTATGAGCGCTTCAAAGTGCTTGCCCAGAGCGCTGGCACCTGCTGCGACAACATCAAAGCGTGCCAATCCGACGCGCTGCGCTGTCTGGCTTTGCAACACCCGCACCAAGTTGGCGTCTGTCATGGGTGTGAGTGGATGCTTTTCCATGCCCGACTCATTGAGCAACAGGTCACCTACAAACAAATAGCCGCGGTAGACACTGCGCCCATTTTCAGGAAAAGCCGGGCAGGCGATGGTGAAGTTGCAATTGAGTTCTTGCATCAAAGCGTCCATGACTGGCCCGATGTTGCCGTGCGCCGTGGAGTCAAAAGTCGAGCAATACTTGAAGAAAATTTGCTTTGCACCAGCGTTTTTAAGCCAGCGGCAGGCGTCCAGTGACTCTGCCACAGCCTGCTCTGGGTCTGTGGTGCGCGACTTGAGTGACACGACCACCGCGTCGGCGTCGATCACGGTCCCTGCATCGGCAATGCCAATGGTTTGAACCGTACGCATACCACCGCGCACCAACATATTGGCCAAATCCGTGGCCCCGGTGAAATCGTCGGCAATGCAACCCAGCAGCATGGCGGTGGTCCTTTTTTAATAATGGTTTTGTACCTGTTTAAAAGCCCGACTGGTGCTGCAGCCCTGCAGCCGCAGGCGCACGAAGGTCCGGCCCGTAGGCCTGAATTTTCGGGCATTTTCAAGCAGACGCAATGTCTGGCTTTGGCGCCACCATGCCAGCCCTTCAGACCGCGCTTTGCTTGATGCTCTTCATGACTGTCCTCAGGCTGATTGCGAAACCTGTTCCCCAGGCATCCCCGCTGGGTTGTACTGACCTTTTTATTGGACGGGGTGCCATCGGCGCGGCCTGGAACCCCGTTGTGGGGCCTCAAGGTTTTTTTACCAGGTTTGTCGCGCTGATGTCCCTTTAGATGCCTGGGTTGCGGGGGTGTCAAGACGTGCTTGTTCTCAGAATCCCCAAGGGGCGATGACACTGGTTAAGCCATTGGACGAAAAGGGTTGCGAGCACCACGCAGAACGTGGGTCTAATGGGCGTGCCCAAAATGCACGGTGCAGCACTCACATGGATTCCTGGCTTGGTGTGGTTGCCGCGGGGCGAAACCAGTGCTGGCTTGCGGCCGTCAGTGCAATCAGCACGACGCCGACCAGGTCGCTTTGCCAACCCGGCTTGATCAGTACCAGGGCTGCGCCCAGTAATATCACGCGGTCCCACCAGCGCGTCGGGCCAAAGAAAAAATAATCATGCAGGCTGCCAGCCAGGCACATCACACCTATCGTTGCCGTCACGGTCGCTAACAAAACCGTGGCGAAATCGCCCATCAGCAACAAGGACGGTGAAAATACGAACATGAACGGAATGATGTAGCCGGTAAGCCCGAGTTTGACGGCGGCCCAACTGGTTTGTATCAGCGTTCCGCGCGAAATGCCGTTGGCAGCGTACACCGCCATAGCCACCGGGGGCGTGATCGCCGAGAGCACGGCGAAATACAGCACGAACAAATGCGCCGCCTCGACCTGCACACCCAGCTTGACCAGTGCGGGCACCAGCAAAGCCACCTGCACGATATAAGCCGGTGTCGTTGGCAGCCCCATCCCCAGCAAAATGCCGGCCAGCATGGTTAAAAACAGCGCCAGCAGCAGCGAATTCTGTGACAAGTCCAGCACCACCCCGGTAAACGCGAGGCCCAGACCAGTCAGCGTGATAACGCCAATGACGATACCGGCGCACGCGCAGGCCAGCGCCACAACCAGTGTGTTTTGCGCGCCGGACGCCAGCGCATCAAAGATGGCACTCCATGTGAAGGTCTTGCGCGTGCTCGCACGCAGCCAGGTGGTCGGGATGACTGAGCCAATGCCGCACAAGGCGGAGAAAGCCGCGCTGCGACCCGACAACAGCACAACCACGATCACCACCAGCGGCAGAAACAAATGCCCGCGCGCGACCAAAACCTCGCGTAGACGTGGCAGATCAGCCTTGGGTAGACCGACCAAGCCGATGCGTTTGGCTTCGAAATGCACCGCCATGAACACCGCCACGTAATACAACACCGCCGGCAGGATTGCGAACCCAGCCACCGTCAGGTAGGACACGCCCAGGAACTCGGCCATTACGAACGCCGCAGCGCCCATGATTGGGGGCATCAACTGCCCCCCGGTGGACGCCACGGCCTCCACCGCACCGGCGAATGCCGGTCGGTATCCCGTGCGCATCATCAATGGAATGGTGAAGGTTCCGGTGGTCATGACGTTGGCCACTGCGCTGCCCGATACCGTGCCGAACAGGCTGCTTGTGATCACCGCGACTTTGGCTGGACCGCCCGACGTATGACCGGCCAGCGCTAGAGCAAAGTCCATGAAGAGCTGCCCTGCACCGCTGCGTTCAACAAACGATCCAAACAGAATAAACAGCATCACGTAGGTTGCCGACACGTACAAGGGAATGCCGAAGATGCCCTCGGTTGTCAGGTACAGCTGATCGAGCATCATGCTCACTGGCTGGTTGCCTTGGGTGACACCGTAGGCCAGGAAGATCATGGCCGTGATCGGCAAAGCCCAACCAGTGGCGCGCCGGGTCGCCTCCATGATCAACACGATCAAGGCGCCGCCGAAAACGTAGTCCAGAAAAAGCGGATCGTCGACGTAGTACATACGGTTCTGGATGTACGACAGATTCATGCTTGGATACAGCGCGCCCGCGAGCGCGGCCAACAGCAGCAACACGTCCAACCAGCCAACCCGCTCCGAGCGGCCATTGCACCCGGGTAATACCAAAAATGCCAGTGCGAGCGCAAACGCCAGATGCGATCCGCGCATCACGTAGGCATCGGGTGGGCCGACAAACGCTACATACAGGTGAAACACCGACATCAGAACACCAATGGTTCTGATCAAGCGGCGTGACAAGGTCACAGGCAACGACAACATGGGGGGATTACTCCGATGAAAGATAGAGTGACCTGGAACGCACAACGCGCGGCTTTACGCCGCGCGTCCAAATCAAGGGGTGCTTGCATCAAGCCGCACCCGCGTCGCCACTACATGGCGCCGACTTCCTTGTAGTAGCGCAGCGCGCCCTTGTGCATGGGAACGCCGATATCCTCGGCCATCATTTTGGGGGTCGTCGACCCCATGGCCTTGGCAATCGCCGCTAAGTCGGCCTTGTTGTCGACCATGCCTTTGAGCACCTTGTAGACAACGTCCTCGCCCAGATCGCAGCGTGCGATGACGTGCGTAGCGTAGCCGATGGTCGGCACGTCGGCGGTCTGTTTGGGGTAACTGCCAGCCGGGATAACCAGTTTGGTATAGCCAGGATTGAGTTTACGCATCGCTTGGAACTTGTCATCCGGAATGCCGACAAGTTTGATATCGCGCGCTGATGCCAGATCCATGATGGCCGAAGCTGGGACGGTTGTTCCAAGCGTGAAAGCCTGTGCGTTGTTGTCCTTCATCAACGACACCGCATCGGTGTAGGAAACAAAGCTGACACGGCTCATGTCCTTGTATTTGAGGCCGTAAACCTCCAAGGACTGCATGCTAATGAACTCCGCCGTATTGCCCTTAGGCTGTACCGCCAGTGACTTTCCTTTAAGGTCGGCCAACGAATTGATTTTGGCGTCGGCGTTGGAAACCACTTGGTAATACTGTGGGTACAGGGTGGCAACGTTGCAGACGTTCTTCGCCGGTGTGGTGAATGGGGCGCGGCCGGCTATGCCGTCAACCGTAGAGATCGAATTGGCGAAGCCCAGGTCGGCCTTGCCGCCTTCGATGGCCTTGACGTTGGCGATGCCGGCACCCGGCAAAACCTGAACCTTGAGGCCAGCTTTGGAGCCGATGTTGGCAATGGCCCCACCTAGTGGGTACCATGACCCGCCCTGTGGACCGGTCATGAGTTTGACCTGTTGCGCCTGCGCGGCGCCGGCGCAGGTCATCAGTGTGGCCAGGGTGATCGAAAGTTTTTTCATGGAAATAGACATGGTTGTTCTCCTTGTGTTGCGTTGTGTTTGGTTTCAATCAATTGCGACCGGTTTGACGCCGGTCCTGCGGATATCGAGCCCTTGAGTCAGGGTTCGGCAATCAAATATGTCAGGCGCGTCTAGTCTCCGTAGCCAAGGTCAAAACCGGTTGTAGCGCAAGGGTGCGCACGAGAGGGTCGCAAATTCAACCCCGTCATGCTCAGTATCGCGCTTTTGATTCACTGTCAGGATCAGTAAAAACCCTCGGAATGGCACTGTTGTTGGCCCCCCACCCAACAGCATCGCGTCAAAACGGCTTTTGCAGCGCTAGAGCGCGCCGAGCGTTCGCTGTCCGCTCTGTGCCCTGGTCACCCACATCGCCTAAGGCAAGCGACTCTTCACGATGCCAAAGTGGGTTGCCCTCGGGTACGTTCAGTGATGTACCCAGAGGGGTCTGACGCGGCGTGTACCAAGCCAGAGCCGGCATCGGCGACGACGCGGGAGGCTGTCTCAACATCGCTGTATGCCAGCGCACTGTGCACACTGTCACCCTTGTGTTCACCAGTCCATGCGAGACGCCATCGCCAGGATCAATGCCGGATCGTGGTGCTGTTGATGGCATGCAGGTGCTGAACAATACAAGGCCGGTGCAAGGTTCTGATAGAGTCAACACAGCACCAAGGTAGACTGCGCAATAGGTGCGCTCAGATGCGCGAGCAGGAACCGTCAACATGATCAACAAAATCACTGAATCCATTGAACAGGCCCTGCAAGGCATGGCTGACGGCGCCACCGTGCTGATTGGCGGTTTCGGCACATCAGGCATTCCCAGTGAGCTGATTGACGGTTTGATTGCGCAAGGCGCGCGCGAGCTGACCGTGGTCAACAACAACGCCGGCAATGCAGACCATGGTCTGGCTGCTTTGCTGAAAATGCGGCGGGTGCGCAAAATTGTGTGCAGTTACCCGCGCCAAACCGACAGCTGGGTGTTTGACGAGTTGTACCGTAGCGCTCGGATTGAGCTGGAGTTGGTGCCCCAAGGCAGCCTGTCCGAGCGCATCCGTGCCGCAGGGGCAGGCTTGGGGGGATTTTTTTCGCCGACCGGCTACGGCACCAAACTGGCGGAGGGTAAAGAGACGCGCCAGATTGGTGGCAAATCGTATGTGCTGGAATACCCCATCCATGGTGATGTGGCCTTGATCAAGGCCGAGCGTGGCGACCGGTGGGGCAATCTGGTGTACCGAAAGGCAGCTCGCAACTTTGGCCCGTCCATGGCCATGGCCGCCAAATGCACGATTGCCACCGTGCACGAGATTGTCGGGCTCGGTGAATTGGATCCCGAGCACATTGTGACCCCTGGTATTTTTGTGCAACACGTGGTCAAAATCGAGCGTGTCGCCACACGCGCCGGTGGCATCAAAGCGGCTGCCTGATTCCAACCCCAGACTGATAAGCAAACCCAATATGCCTGTTTCCAAACGCTCCAAAGACCAATTGGCCCAACGGATCGCGCGCGATATTTTTGATGGCGCATACGTCAACCTTGGCATAGGCATGCCGACCCTGGTAGCCAACCATTTGCCGGCGGACCGCGAGGTCATATTGCACAGTGAAAACGGCATTTTGGGCATGGGGCCGGCACCTGCGGCCGGTGATGAAGATTATGATTTGATCAATGCCGGCAAGCAGCCCGTCACTTTGCTGCCAGGGGGCGCTTACTTTCACCATACCGACAGCTTTGCCATGATGCGCGGTGGCCACTTGGACATTTGTGTACTTGGTGCCTTTCAGGTCTCGGCCAGTGGCGACTTGGCCAATTGGCACACCGGTGAAGCCGATGCCATACCTGCTGTGGGTGGCGCCATGGACCTGGCCATTGGTGCCAAGGAAACCTGGGTCATGATGGATTTGTTGACCAAACAAGGTCAGAGCAAAGTGGTGCAGCAATGCACTTATCCGCTCACAGCCATTGGCTGCGTCAAGCGCATCTACACCGACTTGGCCACGCTGGCCTGCACGCCAGCGGGCTTGCGCTTGATCGATACGGTGGATGGCTTGTCGCACGGCGAACTTGAGGCGCTGATCGGCCTGTCTATCGCGGTTTGAACAGAGATATCCCTCAGTGCCGTTGGCGTGCAGTGTTGGGTGCTGGCTGCGTGTACGCTCAAGGTGCTCGTGGGGTCGGCGCAGTCTTTGGACGTCACTACAATCTTTGCTGCGCCCGGCCCGCAACAAGGCTGTGTATGGCGTGCTTACAGAGGGAAGAAGATGATCACGTTTTATTACAACACGGCCCCTAACCCTGCCAAAGTGGCGCTTTTTTTAGAAGAATCGGGATTGCCGTATGAAATCGTGACGGTGGACACGCGCAAGGGCGAACAACACACCGACGCGTTCAAAGCGCTCAACCCCAACGCCAAAGTGCCAGCGATCGTGGACGACGGCGTGACGGTGTTCGACAGCAATGCGATTTTGTTGTATCTGGCTGAAAAAACAGGGCAGTTCTTGCCGTCTCAAGAGCCCGCAGCGCGCGCAGAGATGCTCTCGTGGTTGATGTTTGTGGCTACTGGCGTTGGACCGTATTCTGGCCAGTGTGTGCATTTCAGACATTTTGCACCCGAAGCAAACACCTATGCAGTCAACCGCTATGACTTTGAAGCCTGGCGCCATTGGGGCATCATCGATGCCCATTTGGGCGCACGCCGTTACATGCTGGGCGACGACTACACGCTGGTCGACATGGCCGCATGGGGTTGGGCACGCATGATTCCCTTTGTAACAGGGGATGCCCAAGCCTGGAACAAACTGCCCCATGTCAAGCGTTGGTTTGATGAGGTCAACGCGCGTCCTGCAGCCCAGCGTGCTGAGGCAATCAAAACACGTTACAGCTTCAAAGCCGAGTTGGACGCCGATGCCCGCAAGGCCTTGTTTCCACAGAACGAGCGGCTGGCAACATGATTGACTTGTATTACTGGACCACACCCAACGGCCACAAGATCACGATGTTTTTGGAGGAGGCCGGTGTGCCCTACCGGATCAAGCCGATCAACATCAGCAAGGGTGAGCAGTTTGCCTCTGATTTTTTAAAGATTGCGCCCAATAACCGCATCCCCGCTATTGTGGACACCGAGCCCTCAGACGGTGGCGATCCCATCGGTTTGTTTGAATCGGGTGCGATTTTGCTGTATTTGGCAGAAAAAATAAGCCGTTTTATCCCGATGGATGTGCGCGGGCGCCAACAGTGTTCTCAGTGGTTGTTCTGGCAAATGGGCGGGCTTGGTCCCATGGCCGGCCAGAACCACCACTTTGTTCAGTATGCACCTGAGCGCATTCCTTACGCCATGGACCGGTATGTGAACGAGACTGCACGGCTTTACGGCGTGCTCAATAAGCATTTGTCAGATGGACGCGCGTACATCTGTGGCGAGTATTCCATTGCTGACATGGCCTGTTACCCCTGGGTTCTTCCGCACCAGCGCCAGCTGCAAGACCTGCCGAGTTTTCCTGCGCTTGAGGCATGGTTCCAGCGGGTTCAGGCACGACCAGCCACGCAGCGAGCCTACGATTTGGGTCGGCAGATCAATGTGCAACCCTCGGTCAATGCAGAGTCCAGAAAGCTTCTGTTCGGACAAGACGCCAAGACGGTTCGTTAAACGTCAGAAGGGTCAGTGCTGTTATTTTTTGTGTGAGCCCATGCGCTCGAGCCGCTGGTCAATGGTCATTGGTTTGCCTGCTGGCGCAAAAACGTCGAGTTGCTCACCCATGGCCAATTCAAGCTGATCGAGCCGGACCTGCGGAGCCGGGTGGGTGCTAAAGCTCAACGCGAACGCACTGTCCTGCGCAGATTGTGCCCGCAGAGTTTGGAGCACAGCGACCAAACCGTAGGGGTCAAAGCCTGAGCGCGCAGACAGCGTAACGCCATGACGGTCAGCGTCTAGTTCGTCTTGCTGGCTAAGCCCTTTGGTGTAGACCTGCCGTCCTAAATCCAGCAACCTTGCCGACAAACCATTGGGCAGTTTTTTTTCAAGCTGAGAACTTAAGGCTCGGCTGAGTAGTCCGCTACGCGCGGATTTTTGTAGTGCCTCCAAGTGATGTTTGCGCACGACATGGATCACCTCGTGCGCCAGGATGGCTGCGAGTTCGGTCTCATCATTCACGCGGCTGATCAAGCCACGTGTCACAAATATGTAGCCCCCTGGAGCGGCAAATGCGTTGTAGCCCGCATCGTCAAGAACCCCAAAGGTCCAGGGTAGGTTCGGGCGTGGTGACTGCAAACTGACCCAGCGCCCAAGCTGATTGACATAGCGCTGCAGTCGCACGTCGGCGTCCAGTGGCTTGGCGCCCAGCAGCACCGAGGCAATTTGTCGTCCAATCTCAATTTCTTTGGCTTCGTCAATGTCGGTGATGGATTGGGAAAGCAACTTGATTAAATCATCGTTATCTGCTGAGCCTGTGGTGGGCTTCTTGCCAAGTAAATTACCTATCAAGTCTTGCGCTGATGGGGCTGAGGCCGGTGCACCTGGCTTTAAAAAATTCTGAAACAGTCCATTCAAGGCCTTACCCGCGTCCTGGGCATGAAGTGGCGTACTCAAGCCCAAAAGGCCTGCCAGCAGGCACGCGATAGCGCCGGCTATGCGGCTTGTTCTGGTGCGTGATGTGTTAGTAGCAGTCATGGTGCTCGCAGAATGTTCATTCACTTGTTTGGGCTATCGGAAGAGGGTGTCACGGGACTTGGTGGTGCGGGCAGTTCAGCCATCTGACGCGTTTGCAGTGCAGCGTGTGCGGCGAATGCACGCGCATCCTCTGCACTGGACCGAATCGATTCGGCTTTAGCCAATCCAGCCATATTTGGTTGTGCGTTGTCGATATCTTCCGCTCCGAGTCCGCGAATACCCATGGTGGCGGTTTGGGTGGCTTGAGGCTTTTTACTGCCTGCGCCAAATAAGCTGCTTAAACCGCGCAGGGCATCTTTAGCCGTGTTGGTGTTGTCGCTGGTCGGTTGTGTTTCAACGCTGCTCAGGTTAAACATGCGCACCCAACCCACTTGCATGTCGCTTGTTTTCACCTGAACGTACGCGCCTTGCCTGTTTGGCATGCGCGTCACGCTGGCGCCTACCGGCAATTCGAGCAGCATTGGTGCATCAACCGATGGTTCCTGGCGCACAGCGCTCGTCTTGTGTACGCGCATGGTTTGCGCTTGTGCGCTGACCATGCAAGCTGCCAGTAGCAAGGCAAGCCATCGTCTGCTTGGTGTCTGGTATGCGTTCATGCGTTGTCGCCGGACTGGTTGATGCAGACGCCGGGCGCACCGGCAAGCAACTTGGCCCTGAACGTGTCGTTGATGTTCAGTTTGTCGAGCGTGTGTGCACGCACCAGAACGTAAACAATATCTGCTTGGGCTAAGTCTTGACCGTTTGCAGCATTTGAGAAGCTAAGGTGCAGGGTGAAAGATGTGTTGCCAACACGGCCCGGGCGTATGCGCAGGATCAGCACATCGTCAAAGCGTGCGGGTGCCGTCCAGTCAATGGCAAAGCGCACCACTTGGGTGTCCAAGCCTTGCTTGAGCAGGGCGATAACACCGCCAAACAAATATCGCAGGTACTCGGTAACAGCCAGATCAGTGTAGTCAGCGTAGCGTGCGTTGAACACCACCAGCTGGGCATCACATTCGCCATAACGCACGCGAAGTTTGAATTCAAAAGCGCTGTCCATAGCTTGGCTGAGGGTGTAAGGGTGGGAATGTCGACTCAAAAGTGGGAGCCGGGCTGGTTCAGGAATTCAAGTTCCTCTGGTGTCGATGACCTGCCCAGGACGGCGTTGCGATGCGGGTAGCGCCCAAATCGATCAATGATTACCTTATGGCGCTGTTCAAAGTCTTGATTTGCCGTCGGGGTGTGCTGTTTGAACAAGTCTTGAGCCAGGGCATGGATGTCGCGGGACTCGCTGTGCATCCAAGGCATCAGCAAGAACGTGCGCTCGATCGCATTGAGCTCGCTCAATGCCAGCGCGGTAACAGCCTCTTGGGACAGGGCCAAGGCCAGGGGATCGCTGGCAAAGGCCTGCGCTTGTCCACGGTAGACGTTGCGTGAAAACTGGTCCAACACGATCACTTCGGCCAGACGACCGTGAGCTGTAGCGCGCCAGGTATGCAACTCTGCGCAGGCGGCTTGACGCATCGTGATCCCAAAGCGTGCTTCAATACGCCGGTCAAATTCGGTGTCAACACGCCACCACGCCTGCGGTTGAATCTCTTCAAACCAAAACTTCAAAATGTCTTGATGCAAGGAAAAACCTCCAAAGGGTTAATGTCCATGGTACACGAGCATGCGTTCCAGGGCAGACTGTGGTCGACCTTTAGGCTCAAACTCTTGGCTATGATGCTGGTTTTGCTGCTGCCTGAAGCATACCGCGTGAGGATGAGATCATGAGCATTTTTGATGAAGCCAAGATCGACTGCCATTGTCACGTGTTGGATCCCGCAAGGTTCCCCTATGCCGATGATGTGCTGTACCGACCGGTTGCGCAAGAAGTCGGCCTGGTGCAGCAGTACCTTCAAGTCATGGATGCCTATGGCATTCGCCATGCACTGCTTGTTGCACCCAATTCCGGCTACAACCTAGACAACCGCTGCATGCTCGACGCCATTGCGCAGGGGGAAGGGCGCTTTAAGGGCATTGCGATAGTGCCGATGGACTTGGGGTATGACCGTCTCCAGGAATTGAAAGAGTGCGGTGTGATCGGCGTGGCTTTTAACCCCTCATTGCTGGGTGTTGACTTTTACAAAAGTGCAGCGCCTTTACTGCACCATGTCGCTGCACTGGACATGGTTTTATCCTTACAGGTTGAACATGATCAACTGCTCGATATGTTGCCCATGTTGACGCGCACGCAGGTGCGTGTTGTGATCGACCATTGCGCTCGACCCGCTGCCGCTCAGGGCGTCAGGCAAGCTGGTTTTCAGGCCTTGTTGAAGTTGGCAGACACCGGTCGGGTAGCGGTCAAGCTCTCTGGTTTTCAGAAATTTTCAAACCAGCTGCCACCGAATAAGGACTGTTTGCCATATGTCGAAGCCTTGTTAGAGGCGTTCACGCTTGATGCTTGTTTGTGGGCCAGTGACTGGCCATTTTTGCGCGCATCACAACGTCTAGATGTGGGACCTTTGTTGCGTCAGGTTGAGCGCTTACTTCCAGACCCGGCGGATCGCGCACGGCTTTTCTGGCAGACACCCAAGCGCTGGCTGGGTTTCTGAATGCCCTGTTTTTTGGGGCGCTGAAATAGACCTTCTGATGGTCGCGTGCACCGAGTCGATTCAATCGAGCCGGCTTCCTAGTAGCATGCGTCACACGCTTTTATACGTTGAATGATCGCGTTCAATAGGGTGGGCTTTGCATTGACGCACAATCGCTTCGTTAGTTGCGGTAGTTGCCTGGCTTGTGCTGGGATTAATTTTAATAATTTACAGGAGATTGATCATGATGAATAAGCGTGTTGTGGTGACGACGGTGCTTGCCGGTGCAATGTTGGCTGGTTGGGGCATGGCCCAAGCGGCCGATGTCATCAAGATTGCAGACATCGTCGAACTATCTGGGCCTGGTACCACCTCTGGTACGTTCTTTGATAATGGCGTCAAATTGGCCGTCAAAGAAATCAATGCTGCTGGTGGCATTCTGGGTAAAAAAATCGAACTCACGTCTGAGGACACACAAACCAATCCAGGCGTGGCCAAAGGTCTGACCCAGAAGGCTGTGGATAACGATGTATTTGCCATTTTTGGGCCTGTCTACAGCGGCTCCATCATGGTTTCAATGGCGGAGAGCAAGCGCGCCAAGATTCCCAATTTCACAGGGGGCGAAGGTGCATCTGTAACCCAACAAGGTAACCCTTACGTTTTCCGGACTTCATTCGGTCAAAGTGTCTCATTTCCAAAAGTGGCACGTTATATCAACCAGAAGTCTAAAAATCTGGTGGTGATCTATGTCAATAATGATTTCGGTAAAGGTGGACGTGACACCATCCGCAAACTGCTCGATGGATCGTCTACAAAAATCGTTGCAGACATTTCCACAGACCAGGGCCAAGTTGACTTTTCAGCCGCTGTCTTGGAGGCCAAACGCAGCAAAGCAGATGCGCTATTTGCTTACGTGAATGAAGAAGAGTCTGCGCGCCTGTTGCGCGAGCTGCGCAAGCAAGGGTGGGACAAACCCATCATCGGCGAAACCACGCTCACAGGTCAAAAAGTCATTGAACTCGCTGGCGATGCGGCCAATGGCGCCATGGCGCACGTTGGGCTGACAGTTGAAGCGCCCCAGCTCCGTGCTTTTGGGGATAAGTACAAGGCAGCCTATAACTCGGTGACCGACCACAATGGTGTGAAAGGCTATATGGGGATGTACACACTGAAGGCGGCCATCGAAAAAGTTGGTAAGCTCGATCGTGAAGCGGTGGCCGCAGCCTTGCGCAACACGTGCTATGACGCCAAGCGCAACCCAGGTATCTTGATGAACGTGTGCTATGACGACAAGGGTGACCTTGACCGAGAGAGCTTCATGGTCCAAGTGAAAAATGGTCGAGGCGTTGTGGTTGAAACCCTGCCGCCTTTGGGTAATAAGTAATCCAAGATTGGATCCAGGCTGGTCTGATCCTTTCAGGTTAGCCTCGTAAATTGTCACGTCTAGCGTATTGCGCTGATTGCTTATGCATCAGTTCGGGGCTAGCCGTAACAGATCTTGAGGACATCAAGTCATGAGTGACTTTTTCCAGCTTTTGTTCAGCGGCTTGGCGACGGGCGCGATCTATGCGTTGGTGGCGTTGGGTTTTACTTTGTTGTGGCAGGCGTCGGGAACCATCAACTTTGCACAGGGTGAATTTGTCATGGTGCCAGCCATCTTGATGGTCATCATGATTCACAGTGGCTTGTCGCTGTGGCTTAGCTTTGTCATCGCGAGCCTGATTTCTGTTTTTTTGTTGGGCTGGGTGTTCAAGCGCGGCTTGGTCGACCCCCTGTTCAAGTACGGCATGATGCCCATTGTGGTGGCCACCATTGGTCTGTCGTTCGTTTTGCGTAACGGTGTGCGAGCCGGCTACAGCGCAGAGCCACAGCCATTTCCAAATGTGTTTCCACAGGAGCTCTACCATTTTGGCGGTGTGGTGATATCAGCGACAGACATCGGCATTTTGGCCATGGCATTGGTGCTGATATTGGGTACGCAAACTTTTATGGGCAAGACGGTTACGGGACGCGCCATGCAGGCAGTCGCGCAAAACGCTGAAAGCGCCACAGTGCTTGGTATCAATGTGCCGCGCATGATCCTGTACACCTTCGCTGTCAACGCGATGTTGGCTGCATCGGCTGCATTGTTGATCACACCTATCTACCTTGCCAAATTCGATATGGGAGAAATGTTGGGCACCAAGGCTTTTTTTGCGGCCATTATTGGTGGTTTCAGTAACTCACGTGGCGCTTTGCTTGGGGGGTTATTGGTTGGCGTGTCGGAAAACTTGGCTGCGGCCTACATCTCTCCGGCTTACAAGGATGCCGTGGCGCTGATTATTTTCATGGTGGTTATCGTGTTGCGACCACAGGGCTTGCTCGGACGAAAAGAGGAACGCAAGGTATGAAAAAGCTGCCACTTGCTGCCCTGGCGCTGGCGCTGGGTTTGCTTTTGTTCGTGCCGACGCTCCTGAAGAACTACGGTATTTATTTGTTCACTACTTGGCTGGTGTTCACCATTGCCGTGATGGGACTGAATCTGACGGTGGGCTACGCCGGTCAAAAGTCTTTAGGGCATGCGGCTTTCTTTGGTATCGGTGCTTACACAGTGGCGATTTTGCTTAAAGCTGGGGTCAGCTTCTGGCTGGCTTTGCCATTGGGCGGTGCAATCTGTTTTGTGGTTGGTTTGGGGCTGGGGTTTCCAGCCCTGCGTGTTCAAACAATTTATCTGGCCTTTGCCACACTGGGATTCAACACGGCTGTGTGGCTGTTCATTCGCAATGAAGAATGGCTCACCGGTGGCACCTTTGGTATCAACAACATTAGCCGTCCGCAACTGTTCGGCTTTAGTTTGGACGGCAATTTGGCTTTCTACTATCTGGTGCTGGTGATCATGTTGGCGATGGCTTTGCTGCTGGCTGGTCTGCTTCGTTCACCTTGGGGTAAGGCGTTCACGGCGTTGCGCGATAACCCGATTCGGGCGGAGAGCCTTGGTGTGGATATTCGAGCCTATACATTGTTGAGTTTTGCGATTGGTTCGGCATACGCTGGCATTGCCGGTGGTTTGTACGCATCCTTGGTTGGGTTCATCGACCCGGCCCCGTTCAGTGTTGCCAATTCGATCATGATGTATCTGATGGTCGTTGTGGGCGGGCCTGGTTATTTTTTTGGCCCTGCTTTGGGCGCTGTGGTGGGGGTGATATTGCCGGAATGGCTGCGCTTTGCACAAGCTTGGTATCTCACTGTCTTTGGTCTTGCTGTGGTGGGGCTGATGATCTGGCTGCCTGATGGCTTGCTCAGCTTGCCTGAGCGCTTGCGTGAGCGCCGGAGGTCTTTGGATGAATCGGCTGTTCGTGCCAGAAAAGCTGCTGCGATGGGAGAGCACTCTTGACCCATCCCTTGCTCAAAGTAAGCGGCCTAAGAAAAGCGTATGGTGCCATCCAAGCCGTGGACGGCGTTTCTTTCGAAGTTAATCCCGGTGAAATTTTTGGTGTGATTGGCCCCAATGGATCGGGAAAGACGACGTTGTTTAACAGCATGCTGGGGCAGATCAAACCGGACGCGGGACGCATCGAGCTCAATGGCCAGGATGTCAGCGAACTCAGTCCTCTGGAACTTAACCGATTGGGTGTAGGGAGAACCTTCCAGACGCTGCAGGTGTTTGGCAAGATGACGGTGCGCGACAACCTGATTGTTGCTGCGCAAGAGCACAAAGGCAGTTTGTGGAGCCGCATGTTTGCACCCAGCGAGTCGGATTTGGGTTCTCAGGCAGATGCGTTGATTGAACAATTTCAGATCAGCCATGTCGCCCATAAAAAAGCGGGCGAGCTGAGTTACGGGCAACAAAAACTGGTGGACATCGCCATGGCTTTCATGAGTGCACCAGATTTGATTTTGCTTGACGAGCCTTGTGCGGGTGTCAATCCGCATCTTGTGGGTGAGATCGCGGTGCTTTTGAAAGCACTGAACCGATCTCGTGGCGGCAGCTTTGTGGTGATTGAACACAATATGGATTTTGTGATGAACTTGTGTCACCGCATCATGGTCATGGTTGAGGGTAAAGTTCTGTGCGTGGGTACCCCCGATCAGATTCGTTGCAACAAAGAGGTGCTGGACGCCTACCTGGGAAGCTGACATGGGTCAATCCACCAACAACATCTCCATTGAGTTTCAAAATGTGCTGGCAGGGTACAAGGACTTCATGGTTTTAAATAACTTGTCGTTTCAGGCTGAAGCGGGCGCCATCACCTTGTTGATCGGCCCCAATGGGGCCGGGAAATCAACGGTCTTGAAAACTTTGTTTGGTTTACTCAAACCGCGTTCGGGGCGCATCATCGTCAATGGCGAAGACATTACCGGCACGGACCCAAAGACATTATTGGGAAAAGGCATTGCCTTTGTTCCACAGGGGCGCAATCTTTTTGGCCAACTCACCGTACTGGAAAACCTGGAGCTCGGCGGCATCACCTTGGGCATGGCTGAAACACGTAAACGCATACCTGAAATTTTGGCATTGTTTCCGCGGGTCAAAGAGCGTTTGAATTCACGCGCCGCCTCGCTCTCAGGAGGCGAACAAAAGCAGTTAGAAGTTGGACGCGCCTTGCTCTTGCGCCCGAAGGTTTTGCTGATCGATGAGCCGTCCATCGGTTTGTCACCGATCGTGGTGCAAGATGTGTTCAAACTGCTGCGTCGCTTGGTGGCAGAGGGGACCACTGTTTTGATGGTGGAGCAAAACGTTAAATCGGCACTGAAGTACTCCGACGACGCCATGGCCCTGGAGTCTGGCCGACTGATTTTGCATCGCCCTGCCGCTGAAATATTGGCTGACCCCGGTATGGAACGTTTGTTTTTGGGTGGGCACCCTGCCAACGGCGCTGCCGTCCAAGCTTGATCGCGTGCTGCAATTATCCCAGGCCAAGCGTACAGTGATCGGACAGTGGCCTTGGCTCTGAAGGTAACCCCCAGGCTTTGCTGACGCGAAGTCAGCGTGTATCGCCGCGCAATTCGCCTAGGCGCTCTTTCAGGTAGCTGTCTGCCGTGTGCCGCTGCGACAGGACCACATCGGGTCGCGGATGTAAAAAAAGCGGTAGCGAAATGCGAGACCTGTGCGCCGCTTCGCCGCTTGGATTGAGCACACGGTGTACGGTGGAGGGGTAGTGCTGGCCTGAGGCTTCAGCCAGCATGTCTCCGGTATTGACGATCAATAAGCCGAAATCGCAAGGAACGTCGTGCCAGGCTTGGTCCTTACCCATCACTTGCAAGCCCGGCTCATTGGCTGCGGGCAGGATCGTCAACAGGTTGATATCGCCGTGCGCTGCGGCCCTCAAAGAGCCCGGCGCCTCCCGGCCACTCAAGGGCGGGTAGTGCAAAACCCGCAACAAGGTTTGACCAGAGCCATTGATCATGTCAGGCAGCGGCATGCTGTAGCGAGCTTTCACGTCTGCTGGTGAATAGGCTTGCACCCACTGGAGCAAAGTGCCAGCCAGTGTCGCGCCCTGCTTGTAGTAGCGCTGCGCTGCATCAGAAACTTCGCTGGGGTAACGTCCCCAGGGGTAAATATGGAAAAACTCCTTAAGGTCTTTGTGTGTGTGGTTTTTAGCAGTTTCAGAGACATCGGTTGAAAAATAGCCATCAAACTGGCTTGGGTCGTAGGCGTAGCGGTACTTGTCATTGGCATGAAAAAAATCTAACCATTCTCGGTAAATCGCGTCAACCAGATCACGTTCAAGCGGGTGGTTACGCAGCACGGCAAAGCCGGTTTCGCGCAGGCTGTTGCAAAACAGTAGCGCTGCATTTGGGTTTTGAAAGTTAACAACAGGCAGCTGCATGGCACGTTTAGATGCTCAACCATTGGGTCATGAGTGTGCGTTCAAACAAGTCGATGCATGCCGTGGCGTCGACAGTCATACACGCCTGCGACTGTGCCAATTCTGGGCCCCAGCCGGTCTGTGGGTAGCGCGTTGAATGGTGTCGACTCATCATGGTTTGTCCTTGTGCCAGCCCCTCTGTGGCAACCCGGATGCCACCGCGCTCGACACCAAAAAATTCGGGTGCAAGCAAGTAAATGAAAGCCAGTAGGTCATGGGCGTAACAGCCCGGTTTTTCGATCAAATGGACATGCCTGCTGGCGTAAAAATTTGCATAAAACCGGAATGCGTGCAGCAAGGCATCAATGGCAGGGTGTTGCTGTGCAGCAGCAATCCGCTCCATGAGCTCGAGTGGGACCACCACCTTGTGGGTGACATCCAAACCGACCATGGTCAAAGGCCAACCTGCCGTGAACACGCAGTCGGCGGCATGCGGATCGTTCCATACATTCGCCTCGGCCACAGGCGACACGTTGCCTGGTTCATCGATTGTTCCGCCCATCAAAATAACTTCGCGTACCAGCTGGGGTAATGTGGGCTCCAGGGCGAGTGCCAAGGCCAAATTGCCGAGTGGCCCAACGGCAACAATCGTGACCTGGCCTGGCTGATCTCGAATGGTGTCGACCATGAACTGTGCGGCGCTGCGAGCGTCTGCTTGCTTGCGCGGGAGCGCTCGGTAGGGCAAATTTCCGAGGCCGTCTGCACCGTGTATGAAGTTCGGCGGCGGCTCTGCTTGCTTGAGCAAGGGCTTGGTGACGCCCTGGGCTACAGGTAGCTCGCGCCCAGTAAGCGCGCACAACAGCAGCGCATTGGCGCTTGCCTGCTCGACTGATACGTTGCCAAAAGTCGTGGTGATGCCAAGTAAATCAATGCCAGGATGAGCCATGGCAAACAACAGTGCCAATGCATCGTCCACACCGGGATCGGTGTCAAAAATGACGGGGCGGGAGATCAGATCCATGGTCTTTAGGTCCTGCGTGGTCCAGACCACACATTTTGAGGAGTGCGCGGTGCGTATCCGGCGCGGGCGGGGTGGCTGATTCTAAAAACCCTTGCAGTACTTCTGCGCTTGGAACACTGCTTTGAGCTCCGGCTACCGTGCATGCCATGGCTGCTGCAGCGCTGGCACGGCGCAGGGCATCAGGCAAGTTGTGCCCCTTGGACAGGGCCGCTACGAGGACGCCGCAAAAGGTATCGCCGGCGCCGGTTGTGTCAACTGCCGCGACCTTGAAAGCAGCTTGGATATGAAAGCGCTCACCTGTGCGCGCGCAGCAGCCCTGAGTGCCCAGTGTGGTGACCAGAGTGGGTACAGGTAAATCCCGCATGCGCTGCGCCACACTGCCCGTATCGGAGGTTAAGGCTGCGAGTTCGCCCTGGTTGACGATCAGAATGTCGACAACAGCCAGTAAATCCCTGGGCAATGTTTGCGCAGGGGCGGCATTGAGAACCACAGTGACACCTTGCTGGTGCGCGGCCTTTGCATACGCCGTTACGGTCGGCAGGGGGATCTCAAGTTGCATGACCAGGTGACTGATTCCAGTCAAGTCAGGCAAGTGTGAGGGCAACAACTGCGTATTCGCGCCGGGTGCCACGGTGATCGCGTTTTCAGCATCATCACTGACGCAAATGAAAGCTGTCCCAGTGGCGATGCCATCGACTCTGACCAGCTTTAACTGCACGCCGGCAGATCGCAAACTGGCTTCGATGGGCTGGGCAAATTCATCATTGCCTAAAGCAGCGAGCAACTGGGTTGTTACGCCGCCGGCCTTGGCGCAGGCCACAGCTTGGTTGGCTCCTTTGCCACCTGGGTAAGTGGTAAAGCCATGGCCAAGCACGGTTTCACCTGGGGCGGGGATGTGCGCGGCGCGCACCACAAAATCCAAATTGGCAGAGCCGGCAAACAAAATCATCCAGAGGATTCCGGTTAAGTTAAAGCGATATCAAGGCGTGATAGGCATGCCATGCCATGCCAGTGTACAAGGGCAACAGGGATAGGCGCTCTACCAAACCGTTATGGCCAGCCCCTGCGCCAGGCGCATTCAAATATGTCGTCGCGGCTTGCTTGCAGCACATTTTTCTTGGACAGTGCTCACTTCTGGTGTTTAAGCTATGCTCAAACACCATGAACATCATTGACCGCATCCCTTTACTTGGCTTGATTTTGCTGGCACTGTGGTTGGGTGTGGCACCGGTGACAGCTGAGCCCCATTTATTGGAAAAATTCAGCATGCTGTTTCAAGGAACGCTGATCAAGCCGATTGACGTGTTTGATTTGCTCCTACACGCGACGCCCTTGGGTCTTTTGGCTATTCGCCTGGTGCGCATGGTCAGACAACGCCAGGCCAAGAGCGCCATTGTGCAAACTGAGAAAGACGCTGATCTTCAGTGAGCAAGCCCGCCGTGACTTTGCGCGATCAGTAGTGGATGCTGTTGGGCATGCCGCCACCGACCGCAATGCTGTCGCCGTTGATGGCGCGTGAGCGCGACGAGCACAGAAAAACCACTACATCGGCGACCTCAGCGGCCTCGACCACATGCCGAATTGAATTGCGTGAAGCCATTTGGATTTCGATCTCTTCGACGCTAACGCCTTGCTCCAGCGCTTTTTTTTGCACCGTGGCTGGTGTGCGCTCGGTGCGCGTATAGCCAGGGTGCACCACATTGACGTTGATGCCAGACGGCCCAAGCTCGTCGGCCATGTTTTTGCTCAGGGCACTTAAGGCCACGTTGCGGATACTGCCTACGGTGTTGCCGGTGCTGCGTGCGGCCAAACCGCTGATGTTGATGATACGGCCCCAGCCATTGGTCTTCATGTCTTGAGTGACTTCACGTGCACATCGGATGTAACCCATGACCTTGGTGTCGAGCTCGCTGTGGAAATAAGCGGCTTGAATCTGCTCCAACTTGGGCGGGGCCGCGTAGCCCCCGGGTTCAGCGGCAGCATTAACCAAAATGTCGATGGTGCCGCCGAGCATTTCCTTGGCCAATTTCACGGCATGCTGCACCTGTGCATCTTGTGTGGTGTCCGCGCACACGCCGACTACATGCTGCCCGCTGAGGGTAGCGATTTCAGCGACTGTGATTTGCACAATCGCCTCGTTGCGAGCCAGAATGGCCACGCTGACACCTTCTTGTGCCAGAGCCATGGCGACGGCTTTACCGATTCCCCGACTGCCGCCGGTGACGAGTGCGCGTTTGCCTTTGAGCAAGAGATCCATGGCCGGCCTTTGTAGTTTGGATAAAAATAAAAGAAGCTAAGGTTTGGCTGGTCGGCTTGCTCGTGACTTGCAATCAGTCACGCATCACCAACCAAAGCTGAAAACGCAAACCGCTGACACCACCGATCAGTATGCCAGTCACTGTAATCAGGCTGAGCACGCTCAAGGTCGATATGCCAGACAAGCCTTGGCCAATGGTGCAGCCGCCCGCTGTGATACCACCCACACCCATGCACACTGCACCGCCTAAATGCAGTGCAGTGTCTTGCGTTCCATGAAAACCCTCCCAGTGAAATGAGCCACTTGCAAGCGCTTGAACCCAAGCGCCCAGCACCACGCCACCCACCAAGACCACCCCCAGGGTCAGGGGGGCTGAGGTTATGAGCCAATCCAATGTGCGCGCCAGCGGTGCGGTAAAGCTCAGCGCCGTAAATCGACCGCCAGAGCCAACCAAGTAGACTGCATCCATCGTCTCGGGATGCTCTGCAACAAAACCAAGGTGACCGCTGACCCACCACATGGCAACAGCCAGCAGGCCGATGCCAAAGCCTCCCAATAGGTTATCCCATGAGGCACGGAAGTCCGTGCTCCACAGCGCCCACAGCACCAGCGCACCGCCGGCCACCAGGCTGATCAACATGCCGACGTGCGCGAGCTCGGCTTTGAATGCATAAGCCAACCAGCTGGGCATCAAGCTGCTCACGTTCACGGTGTCGATGTGCATCAGGTCAACGCTGTGGTTGCGCACATCAGCGGCGAAACCCCGAAGCGTGGCAAACGCGCTCAAACCCATGACTGCAAAGACCACCAACGATTTCAGACTGCCTGCGCCCAAGCGAACCAGGGTTTTGCTGGCGCACCCTGAAGCCAACACCATGCCGAAACCAAATAACAAGCCCCCCACCAAGCTCGAAAGCCAGAACAGGCGCTGGCTGGAAAAAACGGCGCGCTCGGGGTTGATCACGCCGGCTGCGGCCATGCCCCAAAAGCCGATCATGGCAACGCCAATGGCCATACCCCACATCCGCATGCGGGTCCAGTCGCCCATGTTGACGATGTCACTGAGCGCGCCCATGGTGCAAAAGTGGCTGCGCTGGGCAATCCAACCAAATGCCAAGGCGACGGCGAACGCCGCCCACAATACTTGGGCTTGCAAGGCGTGCAGTTCAGACATGTTCATTGCCCAGATTTTAGGCGGCATGAATAGCCTGAAAACCCATGAGACCAGGCACCTGACCAGAAAAAAAATGTGGCGACCCACGCTGGATTGGCAGGGGTGTTAAGCCACGCTATCTTGGCGCCATCAACAGGCCTGAACCAGCCATGGCAGGATGCCCGCCGTGACCGGCTTGTTCGCACCTAAACTCGGCCTAGACGCTGTGGTTTGTCTGCGATCTTGAAAATGACGGTGATGCCGTGGCGAGGGCAGGGTGTCAAACCGCCGGCATGCAAGCTGCGCACCCTATTTTTTTAATCCACCAGGGCATTGAGCCTGGTGTCTCAAGGATATGTATGCAATTACAAGGCTTGTTTGAAAAGTATTGGCCGATCATGGCCCTGTTGGCGTGGTTTGGCTTCAAATGGTGGCGTTCGCAGCGTGTGCGTGCCCTGCTGCCTGAATTGAAAAAAGCGGGGGCGACCTTGGTTGATGTCCGCTCAGCCGCTGAGTTTGCCAGTGCGCATGCTCCGGGCAGCATCAATATTCCACTGCAGGAGATTGGTAGTCGGCTGGCTGAGATTCCCAAAACAGCGCCCGTGGTGCTGTGCTGCGCCAGCGGAACGCGCAGTGGTATGGCCAAGCTCGCTTTAAAAAGGCATGGCTACAGTCAGATCTACAACATTGGCAGCTGGCGTAAATTGTTAGACAACTGAGTGCGCAGCCATGTGGCGAGCAACACTTAGCTTGATAACTTTTGCATCTGGGTAAACAGGTCGGACTTGCCCTCAAAACCGATGCCCGGCAGCTCAGGCAGGATGAGGTGGCCCTGTTCCACTTTGACGCCGTCCGGGAAGCCACCGAATGGCTGAAATAAATCCGGGTAAGACTCGTTACCGCCCAGACCTAAGCCGGCGGCAATGTTCAAAGACATTTGATGCCCACCATGGGGGATGCAGCGGCTTGCTGACCAGCCATGCTCTTTGAGCATCTCTAGGGTTCGCAGGTACTCCACCAGCCCGTAGCTCAGGGCGCAGTCAAACTGCAACCAGTCGCGGTCAGCACGCATGCCGCCGTAGCGGATGAGGTTGCGAGCGTCTTGCATCGAGAACAGGTTTTCACCAGTGGCCATCGGGTTGGCGTAGTAATTGCGCAGCGTTGCTTGCAACTCAAAGTCCAGCGGGTCGCCGGGCTCTTCGTACCAAAATAAGTCGTACTGCGATAGCGCTTTGGCATAGGCCACCGCGGTGTCCAGATCAAAGCGGCCGTTGGCATCGACCGCCAGCTTCTGACCGTCTTGCAGCACGCTCAAAATGGAATCGATTCGGCGCAGGTCTTCATCAAGGCTGGCACCACCAATTTTCTTCTTCACGACCGTGTAGCCTCGGTCAATGTAGCTGCGCATCTCGTCTTTGAGTTTGTTATGGTCTTGGCCTGGGTAGTAATAGCCGCCGGCAGCATAGACAAACACCTTGCGGTTGGCCGTTCCATTGCCATAGCGTTCAGCCAACAATTGAAACAAGGGTTTGCCAGCAATTTTGGCTACAGCGTCCCACACCGCCATGTCGATCGTGCCAATGGCCACCGAGCGCTCGCCATGACCCCCCGGCTTTTCATTAGTGAACATGCAATTCCAGATTTTGTGTGCATCCAGGTTGTTGCCGTCGTCCGCCATCAGGCTCTGCGGCGCAGCCTCCAGGACGCGGGGGATGAAGCGTTCGCGCATCAGCTTGCCTTGACCATAGCGGCCGTTGGAGTTGAATCCATAACCGATCACCGGCTTGCCATCCCTGATCACATCGGTGATGACGGCCACCAGGCTCAGCGTCATTTTGCTGAAGTCGATGTACGCATTGCGAATGGGCGAGCTGATGGGTAAAGTTTGCTCACGGATATCTACGATTCTCATGGTGCGGTTTCCTGCAGTTTGGACAAGCGACAATCGGGTCGCCACATGCCGAGGATAAAGCGCTAAGTGCTGTGAAGCGGCGCTTCAAACTTGGTTTTCCATCAATTTGTTGAATTTTTTTGAAAACTGACCTTTTTTGTAAGGCCATGCTGGGCAATGCAGAGCGCTTTAGGCTGGGCAATGGCTATTTGGACCATCCGATCTGTACTGGCAACAGCCAGTCCATGGCTACCAGGTTCTCATAGACGTGCCTGATTTTTTTGCGTTTTAATGCGCCCTATGGTGTCAAGCTTGTCCATGACTGTATCCGCCGCTAGAACGCATGGCATGGCATTGTCTGTCGGACGTTCAGCGATATGAATACCATCAGCGCCCAGCGCCGAGACTGGCTCCTTCAATGGGCGCGCATGGGTTTGCTTGGTTCTGGCAACATCAGCTTATTGATTCAGGATGTACTGGCCGCCGGCTATGTTTCGGTGCCGATTGGCATCCAAAGACTCAGTGGTGAGGTTTTGATCAATGGTCAGTCAGCCACCGAAGGGGCGCCCATCAAGCCCGGTGACGTGGTACGCACCGGTCCTGGTGCGCAAACGATTTACGTGATTGGCCAAGACGCTTTTCTGCAGCGAGGCAACAGCACCGTGTCATTTGGTACGGATGCGGCCAAAGGGTTTTTGCGCGTGGTGACGGGAAAATTGCTGTCGGTGTTTGGTCAGGGGGAGAAGACCTTGCTCACGCCGACGGCCACGATCGGTATCAGGGGCACGGCGTGCTACATCGAGGCTGAACCCACCAAGGTTTACTTTTGCTTGTGTTACGGCAGCGCAGAACTCATACCCCTGGCAGACCCCGGCCAAGCCACGCGCATCACCACCCGCTACCATGATCATCCGCTCATGATTTATAAAGACGATGGCATGCCGGCCATGGTCGATGCCGCCGTGGTTAACCATACGGATGCTGAATTGAGCATGCTGGAGTTTTTGATGGGTCGGCGTCCCCCGTTTGCTGACTCTGGCAGCAAGAGCTACTGAGCGATGTGCCCTCTTGAGGAGGGTGACTGTGCGATCCCTGAGGCCAAGCCTGGCAGACGGTATTTGTCCTTCAAGTCAGCTTAGCTGCGGTCTTTCTCACATAAGCAGGTGTTCTCCGGCATTGTCGCCGCCCAGGGTCACGTAGTTCACCTTTCGGATGTCCATCAGCTTTTTGCCGCCGGCGTAGCTGATCGAACTTTGCACATCTTGCTCCATCTCGATCAGGGTTTCAGCCAGCTTGCCTTTGATGGGTTCCAAAATCCGCTTACCCTCGACGTGCTTGTACTCGCCCTTGTTGTAGTCGCTGGCCGATCCGTAATACTCTTTGTACAGCTTACCGTCGACCTCCACCGTCTGACCTGGACTTTCCTCGTGGCCGGCAAACATGGATCCGATCATCACCATGGTGGCGCCAAAGCGGATACTTTTGGCAATGTCACCATGGTCCCGAATACCGCCGTCGGCGATGATGGGCTTGGTTGCCACGCGCGCGCACCACTTAACCGCGCTGAGCTGCCAGCCGCCCGTGCCAAAGCCAGTTTTGAGTTTGGTGATGCACACCTTGCCTGGGCCTATGCCCACTTTGGTGGCGTCGGCGCCCCAGTTTTCCAGGTCAATCACCGCCTCTGGCGTGGCCACATTGCCCGCAATGATGAAGGTCGCTGGTATCTTGGCTTTCAGGTAGCCGATCATGTTTTTGACGCTGTCGCTATGGCCGTGGGCGATGTCAATGGTGACGTACTCTGGCGTCAGGCCCAGATCGAGCAATTCGTCCACCGTGTCATAGTCTGCTTGCTTGACGCCCAGGGAGATGGAGGCAAACAAGCCTTGACTTTGCATGTGTTGCACAAACTTGACACTGTCCAGGTCAAAGCGGTGCATGACATAAAAGTAGTTGTTTTTTGCCAGCCACACAGCAATGGATTCATCAATCACGGTCTTCATGTTGGCCGGCACCACGGGTAGTCGAAACGTGCGCGCACCCAGCTCAATCGAGGCATCACATTCAGAGCGGCTTTCCACCCTGCATTTGCGGGGCAGCAAGAGGATGTTGTCGTAGTCGAAAATTTCCATGGTCAAGCGTCTTTCAAGTCGGTTCATAAAGAGAGCGCTTGGACTGCTGCCGGCTATTGCGTGCTTACCCCAGACGCAAAAAAACCGGGCGACAATTGCTTGGGCCCGGTGATTGATTCTACGCCGTTCTTTGGAGCGAGGGGACTTCATCAAGAAGCGCGCGGTGGCGGCTGTTGGCAGATGACATGCGACCCTAAAGTGCGTCGCGTGGCGCGCAAGCGGTGTGCGCAGCTTGAATCAGGTTTCCCTGTGCATCTTGTACCCAAGCGGCTACTTGCAGCCGCTGCGATTGGGTGCCTTCGGGCAAACTCATGGGCCGCAGTTCTGACAGGTGAACGCCTTTGGCGTCGGCCTTCAGGGCATCTTCGCCCCAGCGCAACTGCAAGACGTTGCGCACCAGATGACGAGGCACCGCAGAGCCTTCAGTGCCGCTCGGTAACTGTTCGAGCAGAAGTAGCCACAGGTCCAGATCGGGCAGGCTCGTTGTGTTCTGGGCCACGGCGAGCTCCACACTCACACCGACGTAACGGCCTACCGTCCTGCCAAATGCGACCTTAAGTTGCGTGCCAGGCCAGTTTTTAAAAGCGCTGTAGTTGTGGCTTGCACCCTCAAGGTTTTGGCGTCCGAGTTCGTGAAGTCGGTCGGTGGCTTCCTGTATGGCGGCAACAGACAAGGGCGCCGCATCACCAAGCTTTCCCGGCGCAATCCAGTCCACTGCCAACGCATTGACCGGGGGCACTGCCGTGGCGGGGTCGCGCCAGCACGGGACACAATCGGCGCTGATAAAACGCTCGAAGAGGCCTTGAGCGAGGGGCGTATCTGCACTGCTACAAAGCGATTGCGCGTGGCTGATCAGTGTGTAGCCCGAGCACACCAGTACCAGCGCGTGGCGGCTCAAGCGGTGCCGGAGTGAGGGCTGAAGTGCGGACATCAGTGCTTTCTACAATCGAGCTATGCATTCCAACATGAATTCGCCAAGCGCGCCTGACGCGGGCTTGCTGCGCAACCTCAACCCCGAACAACTTGCCGCGGTCACCTTGCCGCCATCCCATGCGCTAATTCTGGCTGGTGCTGGTTCGGGAAAGACCCGCGTGCTGACGACCAGAATTGCCTGGCTACTGCAAACGGGGCAGGTCTCACCTGGTGGCATCTTGGCGGTGACCTTCACCAACAAGGCCGCCAAAGAGATGATGACCCGCCTGTCTAGCATGTTGCCACTCAATGTGAGGGGCATGTGGATCGGTACCTTCCACGGTTTATGTAACCGTTTATTGCGTGCGCACTTCAAGTTGGCTGCCTTGCCGCAGAGCTTTCAGATCTTAGATACCCAAGACCAGCTGTCTTCTTTGAAGCGCGTGTACAAACAATTTGGTCTCGACGACGAGCGCTTTCCACCCAAGCAAATCCAGTGGTTCATCAGTGCTTGCAAAGAAGATGGTCAGCGGCCTGTAGCCGTGCCGGCCCGCGATGAAGAAACCCGCCGCAAGATTGAGATCTACCAGCTCTACGAAGAGCAATGCCAGCGTGAAGGCGTGGTCGATTTTGCTGAACTCATGCTGCGAAGCTATGAGTTGCTGCGCGACAACGACCCAGTGCGTGAGCACTACCAACGCCGCTTCAGGCACATCCTGATTGACGAGTTTCAAGACACCAACAAGCTGCAATATGCATGGATCAAGATGCTCGCTGGAACCGGTGCACACAGTGATGTGGAGGGTGTTTTTGCGCCCAGTGGTTCGGTCTTGGCTGTGGGCGATGATGACCAAAGTATTTACGCGTTTCGCGGTGCACGCGTCGGGAACATGGCTGACTTTGTGCGTGAGTTCAAGGTCGAAAATCAGATCAAGTTAGAAGAAAACTACCGCAGCGGCAGCAACATTTTGGACAGTGCCAATGCCTTGATCAGCAACAACAGCCAGCGTTTAGGTAAAAACCTGCGTACATCGCAAGGACCGGGTGAGCCGGTGCGGGTGTTTGAGGCCAGTAGTGACTTTTTGGAAGCCCAGTGGATGGTCGATGAGATGCGCCAATTGGTGCGTGAGGACCTGCCACGCCATGAAATTGCGGTGCTGTACCGCTCTAACGCACAAAGCCGTGTGATTGAGACCGCGCTGTTCAACGCAGGCATGCCCTACAAAGTCTATGGCGGTCTGCGCTTTTTCGAGCGGGCTGAAATTAAAAGCGCGCTGGCTTATTTGCGTCTGCTGGAAAACCCGTGTGATGACACCAGTTTTTTACGTGTGGTGAACTTCCCGCCGCGCGGCATCGGTATGCGCAGTCTGGAGCAGTTGCAAGACGCGGCACGTGCCACGGGTTGTGCTTTGAGCGACGCGGTCAGCCTGATCAGCGGTAAACCCGGCGTCAATATTGGCGCTTTTTTGGCTGGTATCGATGTCTTGCGGGAGAAAACCCTGGGCTTGAGCCTGCGTGAAATCATTGAAGCCACCTTGGAGCACAGTGGTCTGTTGACGCATTACCGCGCCGACCGCGATGGCGCTGATCGAGTTGAAAACTTGGAAGAGCTGGTTAATGCAGCGGAGAGTTTTGTCTCGGTTGAGGGCTTCGGACGCGACGCAGTAGCGCTGCCCATAGACGAGCTTGGCCAGCGCTTAAGCCAATCGCCCGCATCACAGGGCATGGACTTGAACCAGCCAATTCTGGATGTGGCCGTACCCGATATGGAAACCGGCGAAACCTTGTCGCCTTTATCAGCTTTCTTGACGCATGCTGCATTGGAGGCAGGTGACAACCAAGCCCAGGCGGGCCAAGATGCGGTGCAGTTGATGACAGTGCATGCCAGCAAAGGTCTGGAGTTCGACGCCGTGTTCATCACGGGCATGGAAGAGGGTTTGTTCCCGCATGAAAACGCGATGACCGACCGCACCAGCTTGGAAGAAGAGCGCCGCTTGATGTACGTTGCCATTACGCGCGCGCGCAAGCGTTTGTACCTCAGTCATTCGCAAACGCGCATGTTGCATGGGCAAACGCGCTACAACTTGCGCAGCCGATTTTTTGATGAATTGCCTGAAGAGGCCTTGAAATGGATCACTCCGAAACACGGCTTGAACCAAACGCGCACGTCATCTGGGGATTGGTCGAGTGCATCGACTGGCAGTGCATACCGCGCTGATTTTTCTGGTACTTCAAACGGCGCCACGCGTGCCCTCATGGGAGGTGACTATGGGCGGTTTGCACTGCCAGTTGTGGCGCAGAAGAATCCAGTTGCAGGGCAACACTTTAAGGTGGGGCAAAAGCTGTTTCATGCCAAATTTGGCGAGGGCACGGTTCAGCAGTTGGAAGGCCAGGGCGATGATGCCCGAGCCCAAATCAACTTTCCACGACATGGCGTCAAATGGCTGGCCTTGGCGGTGGCCAAGCTCACGCCGCTGCCATGACACGCCATTTTTTGTGATCAGTCAAAGATCAGTGCGTCTCAGTCGGCTCGAAACTGTCTCGAAACGTGAAGTAGATTGACGTAAAAAACATAGCTGCCATAAGCAGCAGCAGGGGGAAAGCCAAGGCTGCGGCCAGATTGGCACTGTCGAGCATGGTCGCAATCGAGGTAAGCGTCAGCATACCCAAGATCATTACCCCCATCCAGCTCACGGCAAACAGCGCCAGTGCCCAGAAGTTGCGAAAGCAGGCCACCATGCTGAAAAACATGCTCTTGAGCGCCGGCATGTCATGCCAATAAACCAGCGCAGGCGCATGCCAAAAAACCAGTGACAAAGGGATGTGTAAGCCGATGAATACTGACATGGCGGACATGAAGTCACCCGAGTTAATCACCTCTTCGCTGGGCGCTTTACCACCCAGATACATGCGGGCGAAATCACCACCATCCACCAAATAAGCGGCGCCCATGGCACACATGAATCCCAGCGCGTAGAGCGCGCCCAGCGCCAGCAGTCGTTGCGCTTTTTCGGTGCCAGCGCGAAACCCACTGATCAGCAATCGCGGCATGGGAAAGGTGCCTGCAGCAGCCTCCTTGGTGGCCACCATCAAACCCAATGTGGCCGCAGGCAACAGCGTCATGGCGATGGGCAATCCGATGAATGGAATCATGGAAGCCAAGGACAACCAGGCCATGAACATAAAGAACAAACCGGCGAGCGCCAAAGGCTGGCGCTTGAAGGTTTGTATGCCCAAGCGCACCCATGTGAAGCCGGTGCTAGCGGGAACCAGAAGCAGCTTCATACGGCGTCCACCATGTGCGGGGCCGTCTGCGCAACATGATTGCGGCCGGCTTCAGCGACGCGTGCGCGAAGCAGCTGTTCGAATGGCAGTGGATCGTGCGGTTTAAGCAAGCTCGCTTCACGTGGCAGGTGCAAGTCCCACAGGCGTGATAGCCAAAACCGCAAAGCGCCGGCGCGCAGCATGGCTGGCAACAAGCGTAATTCGGCTGCGCTGAGTGGCCGGACCTTCTGATAAGCCTGCAAAAAGCGCTCGGTGTGCTCAGCGTTGGCGCTGCGTTGGTCTAAGTCGATGCACCAGTCATTCAGGCATACGGCAATGTCAAACAAAAAGCTGTCTACACCGGCAAAGTAAAAATCAAAAAAACCGCTGAGTAACGGCGTGCCATCTCGGTTCTCGAACATCACGTTGTCGCGAAACAAGTCGGCATGGATCGGGCCGCAGGGTAGCTCGGCGTAGTCTGGCTTGTCTGCAAGCTGATTTTGGTAGGCCAACTCGGTTTGCAAGAGCTCAGCTTGCGCAGGCCTCAGAAATGGCAGAACTACGGGAACAGTTTCATTCCACCAAGCTAGCGCGCGAAGATTTGGCTGCCTGATTGGAAAGTCGGCGCCTACCAGATGCATCTTGGCCAGCATGGCGCCTACTTGCGCGCAATGCTGGCTTGAGGGGGCCAATTCACTGCTGCCATGGAGCTTGTCTACAACTGCCGCTGGCTTGCCTTTGAGCATGAAGACCAGCTCACCCTGGGCATCGGCATGCGGCGCAGGCAGGCAAATGCCGCCATCGGCCAAGTGCTTCATGAGTTTCAGATAAAACGGTAGTTGCTCAAAACTAAGGCGCTCAAAAAGGGTTAAGACGTAGTCGTGTTGATGGCCATCACGCAGGGTTGAGACGAAATAATTGGTGTTCTCAATGCCACCCTTGCAGCCCTGCATGGTTTGCAGTGCTCCCAAGTTCAGCGATTGAAGCAGTGCTGCGGCCTCGTGCTTGGAGACTTCGGTGTAAACCGCCATGGCTTAGAAGCCCAATATTTTCCAGCTGCGCTGCCCGCTGGCAGGCGCAAGCTGATAGGCCGGCATGCCGCCCTTGGGTTGAACATCAATCGATTTGGTTTCACCGCCGACTCGCAGTTCATCGATCACCGCACCCTTGTCTTCCAGGTGAATGCGCTCGCCGCGCTGCTCAATGCGGGCAGGCGCATCTGGTTGGCGGGCATCCTGGCTCGCGGCTTGCGGGCTTTGGGCGCACACCGCTGTCGCGGCGGCTGCCAGGAACAGGCTCAGCAAAGGCTTGGCCTTCGGGATGGATAAAGAGGTTTGACGCATGGTCAGATTGTAGAACCGGCTGCCGCTGAACTTTGACATCCATTCACCGGTTGCGGCTTTCTGGGCGCTGTGCGCCGCATGCGGGCGTGCGCTACAGGCAAAATGCCGCTATGAACCAAGAAACCCCCACCATGCTGTTGTTGGTCGACGGCTCGAGCTACCTCTACCGTGCCTTTCACGCGATGCCAGATTTGCGTGCCGTCGCCGGTGACCCCAGCAGCGCACCGACGGGCGCTGTTCGCGGCATGATCAACATGCTGCAAAGTTTGCGCAAGGACTTTCCCTCTGCCTATGCCGCGTGTGTGTTTGACGCAAAAGGTCCGACCTTTCGTGATGAGATCTATCCCGACTACAAAGCCCAGCGCTCGCCCATGCCCGATGATTTGCGCGCCCAGATCGAACCCATTCACGAGGTGGTGCGCCTGATGGGCTGGAAAGTGTTGGATGTGCCCGGGGTAGAGGCCGACGATGTAATCGGTACGCTGGCTCACATCGCGGCGCAGCAAGGCATTGAAGTCATCATCAGCAGTGGTGACAAAGATCTTGCCCAACTGGTGAACGCCCACATCACCATCATCGACACCATGAATGGCAAGCGCCGTGATGTGGCTGGTGTTACGGCTGAATTTGGTGTGCCACCAGAGCGCATGTTGGACTACCAAACGCTGGTGGGTGACGTTGTGGACAACGTGCCGGGTGTCCCCAAGGTTGGACCCAAGACTGCCGCCAAGTGGCTGGTTCAATATGGATCACTTCAGGCCATTGTTGAACAAGCTGACAGTATCAAGGGTGCCGTTGGTGAAAACCTGCGCCAGTCTTTAGGCTGGTTGCCAACAGCACGCAGTCTGCTTACGATCAAAACCGACTGCGAATTGAGTGCTTGGGTGCCGGGCCTGCCTGCGTTGGATGCTCTCGCCAGTGGGACTATGGACGAGAGCGGCTTGTCGCATTTTTACGAGCGCTTCGGTTTTAAAGGCCTGGCCCGCACCCTGGCCGCGAAAACCGCTGGGTCTGCGACGCCATCAGAGACGGGTCGCGTGAGCGCTCGAGGTAGTGACATCGCGCGCGAGCCTGATTTGTTTGATGAACCAGACGTGGGCGCAGCGCCCGTGATAAAGCGCGACACCCGCTACGAAACCATTCTGACTTGGGAGCTGCTGGACGCCTGGTTACTGCGTTTGCAAACAGCTGATTTGGTTGCCCTTGATACCGAGACCACCTCTTTGGACGAGATGCGTGCGCGCATCGTTGGCATCAGTTTCAGCATTGTTGCGGGCGAAGCCGCTTACGTTCCCTTGGCCCATGTGTACCCTGGTGCGCCAGCACAGCTACCGCTGGACGACGTCTTGGCCAAGCTCAAGCCATGGCTGCAAGATGGCAATCGCTCCAAGCTCGGTCAGCACATCAAGTACGACCGCCATGTGTTTGCCAACCATGGCATTGAGGTGCAGGGCTACGCACACGACACCATGTTGCAAAGCTATGTACTAGAGGTGCACCGTCCGCACGGACTGGCAAGTCTGGCAGAGCGCCACTTGGGTCGCTCAGGCATCAGTTTCGAAGATTTATGCGGCAAAGGTGCAAGCCAGATTTGTTTTGACCAAGTGGATATTGAACGCGCAGCCGAGTACGCCTGCGAAGACTCGGACATGACGCTCGATGTTCACCAACGTTTGTGGCCCAAACTTGAACACGACAATGAACTGCGTTTTATTTACGAGTTGGAAATTTCCAGCAGCGAAGCGCTTTACCGCGTTGAGCGCAACGGTGTTCTGATTGATGCGCCTACGCTGGCCAAACAAAGTCGAGAGCTTGGCAGCCGCATCGTGCAGATCGAGACCGAGGCACAGGCCTTGGCCGGCCAGCCCTTCAACCTCAGTAGCCCCAAGCAGATCGCTGAGATTTTCTTCACGCAGCTGGGCTTGCCGGTGGTTAAAAAAACCGCCACAGGCGCGCCCAGTACCGATGATGAGGTGCTTCAAAAACTGGCTGAAGATTACCCGCTGCCAGCCAAGATTTTGGAGCACCGCAGCCTGGCCAAACTCAAGGGAACCTACACCGATAAGCTGGCGCAATTGGCTTATCCTGGCACTGGTCGTGTGCACACGCACTATGCGCAGGCCGTGGCCGTGACTGGGCGTCTGTCCAGTAACGATCCCAATTTGCAGAATATTCCGGTTCGCACGCCAGAGGGGCGGCGGGTGCGCGAAGCCTTTGTGGCGCCAGCTGGTTGCAGCATAGCCAGTGCCGACTACAGCCAGATCGAGTTGCGCATCATGGCGCACATCAGTGGTGATGCCGCGCTCTTGCTGGCGTTCCATGACGGTATGGACGTTCACCGCGCCACGGCCTCGGAAATCTTTGGTGTGGACACCGCCAGTGTCAGTTCTGAGCAGCGCCGCTATGCCAAGGTCATTAATTTCGGCCTGATTTACGGCATGAGCGCCTATGGCCTGGCCAAGGCCCTGGGCATTGACAACACCGCGGCCAAGAACTACATCGCACGCTATTTTGATCGCTATCCGGGCGTCAAGCACTACATGGACAACACCCGCGCGCTGGCCAAAACGCAGGGCTATGTGCAGACCGTGTTTGGTAGGCGCTTGTACCTTCCTGAGATCAACTCACCCAATGGCCCGCGCCGAGCTGGTGCGGAGCGCGCCGCGATCAACGCGCCGATGCAGGGCACGGCTGCTGACTTGATCAAGCTCAGCATGGTCAAGGTTCAGCAGGTGATTGATGCCCAAGGGCTTGCGACCCGCATGATCATGCAGGTGCATGACGAACTGGTGTTTGAAGTGCCTGAGGCTGAACTGCACTGGGTTCGCCATGAAGTACCGCGCCTGATGGCCAGCGTGGCCCAGCTCAAAGTGCCACTGTTGGCCGAGGTGGGGGTCGGCTTGAACTGGGACCAAGCCCACTGATTCTTTATGCCATAACGATCGACCCGCATGTTGAGCTTGCAAACCGCTGTGACGTTTTTTGGTGTCTCGGTGTTGCTGGGTTTGTCGCCTGGACCTGACAACTTGTTTGTACTGATGCAATCAGCCACCAATGGACGTAAAGCCGGCATGTTGGTGGTTTTGGGTTTGTGCACGGGCTTGATTGGGCATACCGGCGCAGTGGCTTTGGGTCTGGCAGCTTTGTTTGCAGTATCGAGCACGGCTTTCTTGACGGTGAAATTGCTGGGGGCCGCTTATCTGGCGTATTTGGCCTGGCAAGCGTGGCATGCAGCCGTGAAGATGAACCCTTCGAGTCAAGTCGCAGTGGTGTCTGGTAGGCACCTGTATGGTCGCGGTATTTTGATGAACCTCAGCAATCCCAAAGTGGCCTTGTTTTTCTTGGCTTTTTTGCCGCAGTTCGTTGACAGCGATCGGGGCGCAGTTTGGTCACAAATCATGCAGTTGGGCTTTGTTTTCATGCTGGCCACGCTCTGCACTTTTGGCGCCATCAGTTACTTTGCAGCAGCCATAGGCCAGCGCTTGCGTGGCTCAGAACGGGCTCAGCGTCGTATGAACCGGCTCACAGGCCTGGTTTTTGTTGGACTTGCTTTGCGTCTGGCGCTGTCTGAGCGCTGAGCGCCAGGCAAGGCCAATCAATCAAGCCCGCTCGCCCAAGCGACCTTCGCGCATATCGCTCAAGGCTTGGTAAATTTCTTCCTGAGTGTTCATCACAAAAGGTCCGTACTGCACGATGGGCTCATTCAGCGGTTGCCCGCCAATTAACAGCACCTTGGCATCTTCCGTGGCGCTGATCACCACGCCATCGCTCTCAGGCGTGTTGGCCAGCAAGCCCATGCGCTGCACGCCCACCTCTTGGCCGTTGATCTGTACGCTGCCTCGGTACACGTAGACGAAGGCATTCATACCGGCATCCAAGGCTTGGCTGAAACTGGTGCCTTTGGGCAGGTGCACATCGAGGTAAATAGGGGTGGTGGTGGGGCGTGTCACAGCACCTTGTGTGCCGTGGCTCTCACCTGCGATCACGCTGACACGCACGCCGTCGTGCTGGGTGAACTGGGGTACTTCTTCCGCCTTGAAGTCGCGGTACCAAGGCTGGCACATTTTGTCCTTTCCAGCCAAGTTCAACCACAGCTGAAACCCCTCCATCACGCCTTCTTCCTGCTGTGGAATCTCGGAGTGGATCACGCCGCGCCCAGCAGTCATCCATTGCACACCACCGTTTTCCAGTAGTCCCTCATGGCCAGCGCTGTCTCGGTGCAACATGCGCCCAGCGATCATGTAGGTGATGGTCTCAAAGCCGCGGTGGGGGTGATCGGGGAAGCCTGCAATGTAGTCGTCGGGATTGACACTGCCAAAGGCATCAAGCATCAAAAAAGGGTCCAAGCGCTGTTGCAGTTCCTGGCTGAGCACGCGGGTGAGCTTGACGCCTGCGCCGTCTGATGTGGCTCGGCCCGTGACCAAACGCTCAACGCTGCGTGGTTTGAAAACAGTAACAGTGGTGGTTTGATTCATGGGATTGATTTTAAGACACTGCGCTGCGAGGCTAAAGCGAAGCTCAGCGTGGCCCAGTTGACGGCTTTTTTGACCATGCATCGCCCCGGGCTTCGCTTCAGCGCATACGCATGCAGACCGCAATCCTGGCCTGCATCGACGAGCTGTTAGTGCCTTGAGCGCCAAAGATCAAGCGGCCATCGGCCATTGGTGCAGCAGCCATAGCAGCAGGCTGACACTGAAGAACGACAGCACCGTGGTCACCAGTGTGGCTGCAGCGCTCATGTCCTCAAGACCGTAGACTTGCGCCAGCGTGACGTAAATACCCATCATCGGCATGGCCGCCATCACCACCGCTGCAGTGTGCAAATCCGGACTGAGCACAGCCATGCCTAGCATGGGAAGCGCACCGATGGCCAGCCATACCAGCATGGGATGCAGCAGCAACTTGCCCAGCACAATGGGCAGAACCCGCGCGCTTATGCCCTTCAGAGGCAGATCAACCAAGGTGCCGCCGATGACAAACAGCGACAAGGCGCCGCTGGCCGCGGCCAGCAAGTCCACTGTGCGGGTGACGGGGCTGGGCAGCGTCACGCCCGATAGCGACACCATAAGTCCTGACACGAGACCCAGCACCAGGGGGTTGCGCAGCAGGCGCGCCAGCGAGCGCCGCAGCGAAGGCCAAATCTGCGCGCTGCCTTGTCCCAGGTCAGCGAGCACCAGCAACAAGGGAATGACAAGCAGGTTCTCCAGCAACATGTTCAAAGCCAGCGCCACCCCTGCGACTGGTGGAATCACCAACAGCAGGATGGGGTAGCCCACAAAGCCCGAGTTGGACGAGGACATGCCCATGGCCACAATGGCTGCCGTGGTGCCGTCCTGGCCTGCCACGCGGCGCATGTAGAGATAGCCCACGGCAAGCACAGCCAGCGTGCCCAGCACATAGGCCAGCAGGTAGGTCGGGTTGAAGATGTCCGTCACATGATGTTGCGCCAGGGCCCGGAAAACCAGTGCGGGTAGCGCCAAATTCAGCACAAATTTGCCAAACAGGCGCATGTCGGTTTTCGCAAACACGCCCAGCCTCGTCATGGCGTAGCCCATCAACATGATCAGGTAGATCGGGCTGGTGATGGATAAAACGTCAAGCATGATGGGGTGCTCGTGCAACAGGTGCGTGAAGTGCTTGCAGTGCCAGCTGGTAAGTCCAGGTGCTTTACCTGCGCACCTCGTCAACCAGCGTTTTGAAGTCGTCGATGTCTTCGAAACTGCGGTAAACGCTGGCAAAACGCACATAGGCCACTTTGTCGAGTCGTTTTAGCTCCAGCATCACCATGCTACCGATCTTGGTAGACGGTACTTCGCGCAGGCCCAGGTTGAGCAGTTTTTCTTCGATGCGCTCGATGGCGCTGTCAAGCTGTTCAGTGCTCACGGGGCGCTTGCGCAAGGCCAGTTTCATGGACGCAATCAATTTGCTGCGCTCGTACTCGATACGCCGGCCATCCTTTTTGACGATGGTCGGAAAGCTCACCTCGGGGTGCTCGTAGGTGGTAAAACGCTTGTCGCAGTCAGCACAGCGCCTGCGTCTGCGGATGAAGCTGCCGTCCTCCGACACCCTGGTTTCAGCCACTTGGGTCTCAGGGTTGGCGCAAAACGGACACTTCATGGTGGTTCAGTGCTCAGCTGTAAACTGGAAAGCGCGCGGTCAGGGCATTGACCTTGCTCCGAACGGCTTCAATATTGGCTGGATCACGCGGATTGTCGAGCACGTCAGCGACCAGGTTGGCTGTCGTGCGTGCTTCCTCGTCCTTGAAGCCACGCGTTGTCATAGCGGGCGTACCGATGCGCACGCCACTGGTCACCATGGGCTTTTCTGGGTCGTTTGGGATCGCATTTTTGTTGATCGTCATGTGCGCACTGCCCAGCACCGCTTCAGCCTCTTTGCCGGTAATGCCTTTGGATCGCAGGTCCACCAGCATGACATGGCTCTCGGTGCGCCCGCTGACGATGCGTAATCCGCGCGCGGTCAGCGTTTCTGCCACGATGCGGGCGTTGCTCAACACCTGTTGCTGGTAAATCTTGAAATCGGGTGCCAATGCTTCTTTGAATGCCACGGCCTTGGCGGCAATCACGTGCATCAAAGGGCCGCCTTGCAGGCCTGGGAAAATGGCACTGTTGATGGCTTTTTCGTGGGCGGCTTTCATCAAAATAATGCCACCGCGCGGACCGCGTAGGCTTTTGTGTGTTGTGCTGGTCACCACATCTGCGTGGGGAACAGGGTTGGGGTAGACGCCCGCAGCAATCAGTCCGGCATAGTGGGCCATGTCCACCATGAAAATGGCGCCTACCGCTTTGGCCACTTTGGCAAAACGTTCAAAATCAATGCGCAGGCTATAAGCTGAGGCCCCCGCGATGATCAGTTTGGGGCGGGCTTCATGGGCTTTGCGCTCCATGGCCTCGTAGTCGATTTCTTCTTTTTCATTCAGACCGTACGACACCACATTGAACCATTTTCCGCTCATGTTCAGCGCCATGCCATGGGTAAGGTGCCCACCCTCAGCCAAACTCATACCCATGATGGTGTCACCGGGTTTGAGAAATGCGAGAAAAACGGCTTCGTTGGCCGAGGCCCCGCAGTGTGCTTGCACATTGGCCGCTTCAGCGCCAAAAAGTTGTTTCACACGGTCCAGCGCCAACTGCTCTGCGATGTCAACAAATTCGCAGCCACCGTAGTAGCGCTTGCCTGGGTAGCCTTCTGCATACTTGTTGGTCAGTTGGGTGCCTTGCGCAGCCATGACTGCTGGTGAGGCATAGTTCTCACTGGCGATCAGCTCAATGTGGTGTTCCTGGCGCGCGTTCTCAAGCTCAATGGCGGCAAACAGCTCCGGATCAGCTTGCTTTAAAAGGATTTGTCGGTTGAACATGGCATTCTTCTTTGACACAGGACCAGGATCGAGTGCAGCTCATCATCGGCCACACGCCACCAAGGCTGCCCAGGCGAACGGCAGAACGCTATTCTTCAACAAAAGAATCACGGCACACTCCCTGGTGGTCATCCCACCTCAACAGCCAAGCTCTGATTCAGAGCGTTGACCTTTATCGCCGGTTGTGCGCCATTGAATTTTAGCTGAGCGGATCAAGTCCGCCGACGGGGCAGGTCTTGAGGCCTGGCGGATCCACAGACCCGATCCGCTGCCGCAGGAATTCTTAATTCAAGGCGAGTCGTGATGTTTTTTCGGGTTTGGCCGGGACATCGGCTGGCTTTGAGCTGGGTGCTTGCACGGTGGATATGGGGGTGCTGTTTGAATACACCGGCACCGATACACCCCGGGCGACCAACTGCAAGCGGGCATATTCCGCGAGCACTTTCGCGCCATAGCCGTTGTCATCTTCCATGTTCGTGGCCCCCACATAGCGCTGCAGTCCACCTTCTACCGTGCCAGCGGCGCGAATGCAATCCTCAAGTACCTTGACGCCGACACGTAAATTAGCCAGTGGATCGAAAGCTGCAAACTTTCCGCCAAAATTGAGGTACTTGTCACTGTGCACCTTGGTCATTACTTGCATCAGGCCTTGGGCGCCCACCGCGCTTTGGGCAAACGGGTTGAAGCCAGACTCAATGGCCATGACAGCAAGAATCAATTTCGGATCCAGTTTGCTGCGGGCGCCGGCGTCATAGGCTTCTGCCACGATGGCGCTGACGGGCTCTGGCGCCACGCGATAGCGCTTACTCAGCCAGACAGCCATGGCAGCCTGCTGTTTTGGCAGGTCTGTCGGATCAGCCGCTGTGGCTCGGTCACTGGCGAGCAAGTCGGTGACCATGCCGCCCACTGCAATCTTGCGTTCTTGCAGCCAAGCGAACAGCTTGAATTCGCCCAATTGACGCAGCTCTGGGTAGGCCGTGAGTGCCATACCGAAGCACAAAACCAAAATCCCCACCATGGCAAAGCCATTGTGAGCCGTGTCCAGAACCGCCTTGATGAAGCGCTGGGCAACGTGCTTGCACGTTGTGACCATGATTTGAGTTGTTGACATCAGCTTTTCCTTCTTGCCCGCGATACAGCGGGTTTGCGGCCGTCGGCCTTTCGATCACTCCCACTATGCATTGTTAGGGGGTCAAGTTACTGCGGCTCTTGGGTCATCGCTGGCACCAAATGTCGTGCAAGCTTTCATTTTTCTCTTTTCCCTGCCGCCTAGGGTTTGCCCTGCTTGCGGCAAGGTGCGCGCATTTTAGTGGCGTTCATATAACCAGTCAATTATATGAAACCAGTTTGTTATGCTTTAAAACAACAGTTAATGGCGTATCGGGGGCGGCTTTGTCTGCTTGCTTGCTAGCGCTTTGCAGCGAGTTCGTCCATACCTATCAAAAGGCGGCGAAAATAGACCAATATTCCGCTGAGTGTCAGCGGTCATTTCTGTAGCAATGCGCCATGTCCATGTTTTCTCAATTCAGTACCCCTAAGCCCGCCCCTGAAACGCCAGGCCTTGCCGCCCAACGAAGCGCTGAATCGCACCCTCTGGATGCTTTGACAGGCGGCGCGTTTTCTGCGCAGACCTCCAGTGAGCGCGCGGCTTGTTTGCGTGAGTGGCTGGCTACAGATCCTGAGGTCGAAGCATTGCAGCAAGTGTTCAAAGAGTTGAGCGGCAAGGATAAAGGGGCTGCCAAGTTGTTGCGCGAAAAATTGGACGAGATCAAGCGCAGTAAAACCCAGGCCAGCATCGCTCAGGACTGGGCTGAAAAAGCGCAGGCTTTGTTGGGTCTACCCAAGTTGAACTTGGCTGACGCCTTGGCTTGGCAGCGGGATGCAGCCAAGGCCGGTGCACCCTTGAGCAAAGATCCGTTGGTTGGGCTGAAAACGCAGCTGGCAGAGCGTGTGCGCGGGATTGAAGATTTGCAGCACCGAGTGCAGGTTCAGCGCGAGGCGGCTGTTTTGTTGGCTCAACGCATTGAGGTGCTGTCCACCAAACCTTGGCGGGATGCTTTGGCCACGCAAACGGCGCTCAGTGCCGATGTGCCTAACTGGCAGCAAGAAGCACAAGCCCTCACCGCCGATGTCTGTTGGCCCAGCGTAGACCTTAAATTCCCGTCTTTGCTTGAGAGTTCACAGGCTCAGTTGGCACTGGTTTGGGATGCGTTTCGCGGTGCCATGGCGCAGGCGGTTGCTGCCAGTGAGGATGTCAACGCTGCTTTGCCTCAGGTCCGAGTGTGGGCTGATGAGCTGCGGGTTGCGCGCGGTGAGGTGGTGCAAGCACCCGGTAAACCCGCCAAGCCAAAGGTTGACCCTGAAGTGCGCGCTCACGCTGTGGCCATGGTGCGTGAAGCTTTGAGTAAGCTCGAGCTCGAAGTGGCAGAAGGTCACGGTAAAGCCAGTGCCGGAGCGGCCAATGGTCTGCGCTCGGCGTTGAGAGAGTTTGGCTCCCTGATTGATGAGCGCTTGGATAAGCGCGCGCACAGTGCGCTGTCTGCCGCCGGTGAACTTGAAGGCTGGCAGCGTTGGCGTGCGGACCAATTGAGGGAAGAATTGGTGGCCAAAGCCGAATCCTTGCTCAAGCGCCCTGAGGGTCAAGCCATCGGTGGTCGCAAGATACAGGAAAACCTGCGCCAATTGCGCGAGCAGTGGAAGCTCACCGATCAAGGTGGGATTCCAAATCATGGTTTGTGGAAGCGATTTGACGAGGCCTGTAACGATGCTCATAAAGTCGTTGAAGTTTGGTTGGAAAAACTCAAGCTGGAATCAGCTGAAAACAAAGCCCAACGCCTGGCACTGATCGCTGAACTTAAAGCGTGGGCGCAGGCCAATCAAACGGCCCTGGATGATGATTGGAAAGGCTTCGCACGTGTGTTGCACCAGTTTGGAGAGACTTGGCGGGAGGCTGGCCACATTGGTGAAAAGGTATTTGCTGAACTCCAGCCCCAGTGGAAAGCGGCCATGGATGAGGCCTTGGCACCATTGAAGGCGTTACAAAAGCAAAGTCTGACGGTGCGCCACGCTCTGATCGAAGAGGCGCGGGTCATGGGTGTTGATCCGCTGCTGCGAATTGACGCTTTGAAAGCCTTGCAGCAGCGCTGGCAGCATGAGGCCCAGAGCGTACCTTTGGACCGACGTCAAGAACAAAAATTATGGGATGCATTTCGCAAGCCCATCGATGAAGCGTTTGAACTCAGGAGCGCAGAACGGGCCAATGCTGAAAAGGCCTTGGGCGAACGCGACCGTGTGGTGATGCAGGCATCCAAATCCTTGCAGGCGGCCAATGCCTCGGGTGACGTGCAACGCATCAAGGCCGCGATGGCCGAGTTGGACGCCGCCTTGCATGGTCAGGCGCAGGCACAAGCTGAGTTGGTCGCCAAGGCGCAGGTCGCTACCAACGACCAGGCCAATACCATGGTGGCAAAGTCAGACGATACGCAGGAGCTTGCACACAACGAGTCCAGCACCGATGCCCTCAATGACTCTGAGTCGCCCGGTACACCTACAGCCGAACCAACGCCAGCACCATCACCAGCGCCTCGTAAACCGGTGATTGCGATGCGTGGTGATGACCGACCAGGTATGAAGAAAGAGGTGCCCGCTGCGCCAATGCGTGCAGGAAAATCTGGTGAGCGGGGCGAGCGCCCATCGCGCACAGGAGGCCGCGATGCACCTGGCCAAGGCTATGCGGGTGGTCGTGGTGCAGCTCGGGACGCGCGTCCAGCCCGTGGCGAACAGGTGGAAGCGCAACGTTTGGGTGACGCTGCATATAGAGCGCAGCGTGATGCGCTGGAGCAGGCACAGTTTGCGCTGCGTAAATTGGCGGCCCAAGCTCATGGCGAAGCTTTGACGCAATTGTTGAGTGCATGGGAAAAGCGTGATGCCGATTCGGTTCCCAGTGCGCAGGATTTTGGCAGCCGCATGAGTCCGGCCACGCGCAGTGCATGGGCCAAGTCGCTAGAGCAAGCCGCGGCGACGGGTCAAACAACCGCTTTGTTGCGTCTTGAAATGGCCGCTGAAGTTCCCACACCTGCAGAGTTTTTGAGTGATCGGCGCATGCTGCAATTGCAACTGCTGACCAAGCGCAATGACCCAGCACCGGCGCAGACTGTCGCAAAAGATGTTGCAGATGTGCTGTCGCATGCATTTGACGCCGGTCAAGCGCGCCGTTTGCAAAATGTCTTGAAGGTCTTGCTCAAGCCTTGATGGCGTCGTCCAGCGTCAGTCGTTGCAAGGGCTGACCGACTTGCATGCGCAGGATTTGCAGGCGAGGCGGATCGGCTTGGGCGTCCCAGTCACTGAGTACCACGCGGCGCAGGTCGGGGTTCTCTGCAAGGATGTGCTCGGCTGCTCGGTGGGTATGTCCGTGTATCAGCGTGTTGGCTTGCGCAGCCCTCAGCCATGTGGCGGCGGTATCGCCATCTACATCAAAAAAGGTCGCAGCGCTTGCTTTTTTGGCTTCACTTTGGGTGCGTATCGCGCGTGCCAAGGACTGACGCTCGGACAGCGGTTTGGCCAAAAATGCAGTGCGCCAAACATCGCTGCGCACGCTTTCCCTGAACTGTTGGTAATCGGTATCGGCGACGCACAACACATCGCCATGGCTTAACAGCCAGCGGTGTTCCTCAAACACCAGTACCGTGGGGTCTCTCAGCAGCGTGAGGCCGCAGGCCTTAGCAGCAGCGTCGCCAAATAAAAAGTCACGGTTGCCATGCATGAAGTAAACCGACAAGCGTTCAGCTGCCGTTTGCAAGACCTGCTGGCAGTCGGCTTCGAAGGGTTTGTTTTCTCCCTGCGCCTTGGCAAGGAGTGCATCGTCTCCCACCCATACTTCAAACAGATCGCCCAGAATGAACACCGCATCTGCGGGTGTACCCGCCATGTAGTGCTGCCACGCAGCAAAGGTGGCAGGCTCATTGGTCTGCAGGTGCAGGTCTGAAATGAAATCGATGGTGTGCCAAGTCTGATCAGCACGCAGCACGGTGTCTATGGACAGGCCAGATGACACCATGGGGTGTTCGTTTACAGCGCAACCGCTTTGTTGATGATCACGTCTTCCAGTGGCACATCGTCGTGGTAACCACTGCGACCGGTTTTAACAACTTTGATTTTGTCCACTACGTCGGTGCCGGACACCACTTTGCCAAACACAGCGTAACCCCAACCCTGTGCGCTCGGCGCGGTATGGTTCAAGAAGTCGTTGTCAGCTGCATTGATAAAAAACTGTGCCGTGGCTGAATGGGGGTCGCCGGTACGCGCCATGGCTACCGAGTAGCTGGCATTTTTTAGACCATTGTTGGCTTCGTTGCTTATGGGCTTGTCGCCCGATTTTTCCTTCATACCAGGCGCCATGCCACCGCCTTGGACCATAAAGCCTGGGATCACACGGTGAAAAATGGTGTTGTCGTAATGGCCTTTGTTCACATAGCTTAAAAAGTTGGCTACTGTGTTGGGCGCTTTTTCGGCGTCAAGTTCCAGGGTAATGACGCCAAAGTTGGCGATGTGAAGTTCGACTTTCGGGTTGCTCATGATTTATTTCACCAGGGTTGCAGAGTTGATAAGAATCGATGTCTTGGGAACATCGCTTGGGAACGGTCCGCCAGCACCAGTTGGCATGGCTTCTATCTTTTTGACCACATCCATGCCTGAGACGACCTTACCAAAAACGGTGTAACCGAAAAGTTGGCCGGCATTGAGCAGTTTGGCGCGAGGGGTATTCTCGTACACACGGCCTTGGTATTCAAAGCGTGGCACCGGGTCACCCGGTGGAATTAAAACCGGATCCAAAAACGCATTATCTTTGACATTAATGAAAAACTGCGCTGTGGCGGAGTTTGGGTCGTTGGTGCGCGCCATTGCCAAGGTGCCCACCACGTTGCGAGGTCCACCTTTGGTCAAAGCATCCCTGCCTTCGTGCACGAGGGGCGCGCGGGTGGTCTTTTGAATGTACTTGTCATCAAAGCCGCCACCTTGCACCATGAAATTTGGAATGACGCGGTGAAAAATGGTGCCGTCATAGTGTTTATCTTTGACGTATTGCAAAAAATTCGCGACTGTTTTGGGTGCTTTATCCGAGTACAGCTCGACCACAAAGGAGCCTGCGCTGGTGCTAAATTGAACTTGAGGCAGTGTCTGAGTTTGCGCGTGGACGGTTGCACTGCCCAGCATGGCTAGGCTGAGCACAAGCGCGCTGGTCAGTCTTGCAGGTAAGACGATGGTCATGAGATTTTTATTCAATGCAGCGGAGAAAATGTTGTTCGTGAGCCTGAACAGGTCGCTTAATGTGCGCTGCCAGCCGGCGGTTTGATCAGTTCCTGGGAGAGTTTGAGCTTGCGGGATGCTGCGGTGTTGCCAGGTTCGAGCTTTAATGCTTGTTGGTAAGCTTGCTCAGACAAACGCACATGCACATCGGCCAGGTTTTCATAGGCAGTGGCATAGTCAGGCTTGGTCTTGATGGCCATTTCCAATGCCTTTTGAGCCTGAGGGTATTGGCCCTTGGCTGCGTAAATAGCGGCCAAATTGTTGTGCGGCTCGGGCAACTCGGGGTAGTCTTCTGTCAGCTGAACAAAAGTTTCAAGTGCTGCTTCAAGCTTGCCTTGGCTGCGCTGAATCATGCCTCGGAAAAACCGCATTTGCGGATCAGCTGGTTTGTCGGCCAAGTGGCTATCAGCTTTGGCCAAGGCAGCGTCAAATGATTTCGCGCGTATCAGTTTGCTGACATCGTCATACACATCCGCACGCGCAGCCGTTGCGGCCATGTTGGCAAACAGCAGTGCGCCAAGCCAAACTTGAAGCAGTCTTGAGAACGGGCGTTTCATGTGTGAGTGGATTGAAGAGGACAGGGTTTGCCCGAGGTGCACAGGGTCAGTCCAGCGCTTTATACTGTCCCAAATTGTAGCTGAGGGTGTACCGATCGGTCCGTCCCCAAGCTGCCGGTCCAGTGTCTGTGAAGACCAACAAAGCCACCGGCACTTTAAGTCTATTTTGATTCCCAGGAACTTTTTGAGCATGGCCTTGCGCATTTTTAACTCTCTTTCGCGGCAGTTAGTGGACTTTTCGCCGCTGGAACCAGGCCATGTGCGCATGTACGTTTGCGGCATGACCGTGTATGACCTGTGTCACCTTGGGCACGCGCGCTCCATGGTGGCTTTTGATGTGGTGCAACGCTGGCTCAAAACCAGCGGACTGCGCGTGACTTACGTGCGCAACGTCACTGACATTGACGACAAAATCATTCGCCGTGCGCTGGAAAACGGAGAGGGTATTCGTGCCTTGACCGACCGCATGGTCAATGCCTTGCACCAGGACGCGGATGACCTTGGTATTGAACGCCCAACGCATGAACCGCGGGCAACCGACCATGTGCCGGCCATGCTGCGCATGATCAGCGCCTTGCGTGATAAAGGTTTGGCTTACCAAAGTAGCGATGGTGATGTGAACTATTCCGTGCGCAAGTTTGTCGGCTACGGCAAGCTCAGCGGAAAATCATTGGATGAGTTGCGTGCTGGCGAGCGTGTGGCCGTGGCAGATGGCAAACAAGATCCGCTGGACTTTGTTCTCTGGAAGTCAGCGAAACCAACGGAACCAGCAGATGCCATGTGGGAGAGCCCATTTGGCACGGGGCGCCCTGGCTGGCATATTGAGTGCTCTGCCATGTGTGCCGAGTTGCTTGGACCCAGTGTGGACATCCATGGTGGAGGTGCCGACCTGCAGTTTCCGCATCATGAGAATGAGATCGCGCAAAGTGAAGGCGCCAGTGCGCTACCTTTGGCAGGGCTGTGGATGCACAACGGCTTTGTCACGCGCGACAACGAGAAGATGTCTAAAAGCTTGGGTAACTTTTTCACTATTCGTGAAATTTTGGCCCGCTACGATGCTCAGACGCTGCGTTTTTTCATTGTTCGCGCCCACTACCGCAGCGCTTTGAATTACAGCGATGCACATTTAGATGACGCGCGTCAGTCGCTGAAACGGCTTTACACCACGCTTGATTTGGTGCGCCCGCAAACCGTTGTGGTGGACTGGCAGGCGCCTTATTGCGCACGTTTCAAAGCGGCTATGGATGAGGACTTTGGCACGCCCGAAGCGGTTGCAGTGTTGTTTGAATTGGCTTCTGAAGTTAACCGCACCGGTTCTAGTGAGCTGGCAGGCATCATGAAAGCATTGGGAGCTTGTTTGGGCTTGCTACAAGTTGACCCTCAGGTTTTTTTACAAGCGGGCGCTGGGCTTGATGAGGGCGCCATTGCTGAGCGCATTGTGCAAAGGGCTGCGGCTAAAGCGGCGCGAGACTTTGCACTGGCTGACCAGATTCGGCAGACTTTGCTGGCTGATGGCATTGTGCTCAAAGATTCTCCCCTTGGTACTACCTGGGAGGTGGCGAAATGATGATGTACATCGTCCCTTTTGAAGGTCAAAGCTTATGAGTGAAGCCGATGTGAAACCTGCCGTGATGGGGCCTGTGTACTGGGGCGAGGCGTGTAAACACCTGATGAAAAAAGACCGCGTCATGAAGCGGCTCATTCCCCAGTTTGGGCCTGCCTGCTTGGAAAGCCGAGGGGACGCCTTCATCACATTAGCGCGAAGCGTGGTGGGTCAACAGATTTCGGTTAAAGCCGCTCAGACCATTTGGGAGCGATTTGCACGGTTGACGCCGGAGTTAACGCCGCAGCAGGTTCTGAGACTCAAGGTTGATGACATGCGCGCGGCTGGTTTGAGTGCGCGCAAGGTGGAGTACCTGGTCGATTTGTCACTCCACTTTGACCGTGGGTCACTGCATCTGGATGCTTGGCAAACCATGGACGATGAAGACATCATCGCAGAGCTGCAAGCTATCCGAGGTATTGGTCGCTGGACGGCCGAAATGTTCTTGATTTTTCACTTGATGCGCCCCAACGTGCTGCCCTTGGATGACGCTGGGCTGCTCAAGGGGATCAGCAAGTGCTATTTTTCCGGCGAGTTGGTCAGCCGCAGCGATGCCCGGGAGATGGGCTTGGCTTGGGCGCCTTACTGCTCGGTGGCAACTTGGTATATTTGGCGCTCGTTGGATCCCCTACCGGTTGAATACTGAGTTGATTTTTGGCGCTATGCGCGAGCGCAATCAGGTTGAGTGACACCACCAACCCGAGTGATATTTAGAAGGCGTTGAACTGGAATTTTTATGGCAAAAAAGACATTTCTCGATTTTGAAGCACCCATCGCCGAGCTGGAAAACAAGATTGAAGAATTGCGCTTGGTACAAAGTGAATCGGCGGTCGATATCTCTTCGGAAATCGCCCAACTGGCCAAAAAAAGCCAGCAACTGACCAAAGACATCCACAGCAACCTGAGCCCTTGGCAAATTACCAAGCTTGCGCGGCACGCAGAGCGCCCCTACACCCTGGACTACATCAAAGAGGTGTTTACCCACTTTGTGGAACTTCATGGTGACCGCCATTTTGGGGACGACCTCAGCATCGTTGGCGGTCTGGCGCGTTTCAACGGCAAGCCGTGTATGGTTATTGGGCAACAAAAAGGACGTGACACGCGCGAGCGCGGTCTGCGTAACTTTGGCATGAGCAAGCCAGAAGGCTACCGCAAGGCTTTGCGTCTGATGAAGACCGCTGAGAAATTCAAACTGCCCGTTTTCACCTTTGTGGATACACCAGGTGCTTACCCCGGTATTGATGCCGAAGAGCGCGGTCAATCCGAGGCGATTGGACGTAATATTTTTGAGATGGCTCAACTTGAAGTACCCATCATCGTCACCATCATCGGTGAGGGTGGTTCGGGTGGCGCATTGGCGATCTCGGTTGGTGACCAGGTGTTGATGCTTCAGTACTCGGTCTATTCAGTCATCAGTCCAGAGGGCTGTGCGTCCATCCTCTGGAAAACCTCAGAGAAATCCGAAGAGGCCGCTGACGCACTCGGTATCACCTCGCACCGACTCAAAGCATTGGGCTTGGTCGACAAAATCGTCAATGAGCCCTTGGGGGGCGCGCACCGAGACCCCAAGCAAATGGCCACATTGCTGAAGCGAGCGTTGACTGACGCCTATCGTCAAGTTAGCGACTTGGATACAGAAGCCCTGTTGGAGCGTCGCTATCAGCGCTTGCAGAGCTACGGTCGCTTTACCGACATCAAGGCTAGCAAGTAAGCTGCTCTGTGACCCAGTCAGTTGACCAGGCGCTTGAGGCCTTTTCCCCTGATCTCCCGCTCACGGTGGCGTACAGCGGCGGGGCTGACTCATCGGCGTTGCTGTTGGCCTGCGTTAAAAAGTGGCCAGGGCAGGTCCAGGCGGTGCATGTCAACCACCGGTTGCAGCCGGCCGCCGATGGTTTTGAGCAGCATGTGCGTGGCGTGTGCGCGAACTTAGGTGTTGCGCTCAAGGTTTACCAGGTTCATGCGCGTAACCAAACAGGCGAGAGCCCTGAAGATGCTGCCAGAAAAGCCCGCTATGCCACGTTTAAAACCATGGCCTCTGAGCGAGCAGATAAAAACCAAGCCTTTTCTTTAGCCTTGGCCCAGCATGCCGATGATCAGGTGGAAACCATGCTGCTGGCGCTGAGCCGTGGTGCAGGCTTGCCGGGCATTAGTGGCATGGCCGCGAGCAGCGTGCGTGATGGCGTGCACTATCTCCGGCCTTTTTTACAGCTGGCCTCAAGTGACATCCGACGTTGGTTATCAAACCAAGGTGTGTCATTTATTGAAGACCCCAGTAATGCTGATCAGCGCTTTACACGTAACCGTATTCGTTCAAACATCACGCCTGCCCTGCAGGCTTGCTTTGCACATTATCGGGACACCTTTGCCCGCAGTGCGGCCCATGCTGCCCAGGCTCAACTGGTTCTTGATGACGTGGCCGCACAAGATTTGTTGCAGGTGGGCGAGCCGCCTCGGATTCGTGCCTTGCAGGCCTTAAGCGAGCCGCGTCGGGCTAATGTGCTTCGCCATTGGTTCAAAAAAAATTTCCAGGTGGTACCGTCGACCGCCCAGATGACCGAGTTGGTGCGCCAAATTCGCGCTTGTACCACCCGAGGTCATGACTTGGATTTGAAGATCGCCGGGGGGCGCTGCCAGCGTCGCGGACCGGTGCTGCATTGGTACAATCCCTAGGTTTTTTACCCAAAAATCTTCACCATGTCATTGATCGTTCACAAGTACGGTGGGACCTCGATGGGCTCAACCGAGCGCATCAGCAACGTCGCCAAACGCGTTGCCAAATGGGCCCGGGCCGGGCACCAGATGGTGGTTGTCCCCAGCGCCATGAGCGGCGAAACCAACCGCCTCTTGGCTTTGGCCAAAGAACTGGCGCCATCTGCTCAAACATCTGCATACAGCCGTGAAATCGACATGCTGGCGGCAACTGGCGAGCAGGCTTCAAGTGCCTTGCTGGCCATTGCGCTACAAGCTCAAGGGCTCGATGCTGTCAGTTATGCGGGCTGGCAGGTTCCTATTCGAACCAACAACGCCTACACCAAAGCACGCATTGAGTCCATTGACGATACCCGGGTGCGTGCTGACTTGGCGGCTGGCAAAGTTGTCATTGTCACGGGCTTCCAGGGTATGGACGATGCAGGCAATATCACCACACTGGGACGTGGTGGCTCAGACACTTCTGCGGTGGCTGTGGCTGCAGCCATGAAGGCCGATGAGTGCTTGATTTACACCGACGTGGATGGGGTTTACACCACCGACCCTCGTGTGGTTCCCGAGGCCCGCCGTTTGCACACAGTCAGTTTTGAAGAGATGCTTGAGATGGCCTCTTTGGGTTCCAAGGTGCTGCAAATCCGTTCGGTGGAGTTCGCAGGCAAATACAAGGTCAAGCTGCGCGTGTTGTCCAGCTTCACACCCTGGGATATTGACATTAACGAAGAATCCAAATCGGGAACCCTGATTACTTTTGAGGAAGACGAAGACATGGAGCAAGCCACCGTTTCAGGCATTGCGTTTACGCGCGATGAGACCAAAATTTCTGTGTTGGGCGTACCCGACAAGCCCGGCATTGCCTATCAAATTCTGGGTGCAGTGGCTGATGCCAACATCGAAGTTGACATGATCATTCAGAACGTCAGTAAAGACGGCCGAACAGATTTCAGTTTCACTGTGGGAATGGTCGACTATGACAAAACCATCAAGCTTTTAAATGATCGGGTGCAACCCACCCTGGAAGCCACAGAGGTTGTGGGCGACACCAAGATCTGCAAAGTGTCCATCGTGGGTATCGGCATGCGCAGCCACGTTGGTGTGGCTGCCACCATGTTTCGCGTGTTGAGTGAAGAGGGCATCAACATACAGATGATCTCGACCAGCGAGATCAAGACGTCGGTCGTGATTGATGAGAAGTACATGGAGCTTGCTGTGCGCGCTTTGCACAAAGCTTTTGGACTTGATCAGCCACAAGTGTGAGGAATAGCATGGAAGTCGTGACATAATTGGGACCCTGATTTTCAGGAAACGTGACCGAGTGGCCGAAGGTGCTCCCCTGCTAAGGGAGTATGGGGTGTAGAGCCTCATCGAGGGTTCGAATCCCTCCGTTTCCGCCAGCATGAAACCCCAAGTGATTGATTTGCTTGGGGTTTTTCTTTTTATTTTATGTCGCCGTTTATGTGATCAATTGGAAGCAGGGAAGCGATCACTTTTTGGTTGTTGCCTTTTCCCAACGCCTAAACGGCCACGGCGGCACTGGTCGGAAATCCTAATAAGAAATACCATGAATAAAAGCGACCTTTATCCCAGAAGTACCGCCTTGTTGGTAGTGGGTCAAAGTGGTCATCAGTTGTGCTTGATGCTTCAGTGGCTTCTGGCTGAGCTCAGACGATGTTAGCGACTATCTCGCGTACCAACGTTGAACTTTAAATGCAATAGGCATGTATAAATAGTTGCTAACACTGGCCTTCTTTCCCATGTGGTCTTGGTCAGCGCAGACCTTTAACTGTTTTTGTACACCTAACCTTGCAGCTAAACAACGCGCTTATTACGGGAAAATATTTAAATTAGAGGTGACTGATGACTGTTTCCGGTATCGAGCCTAGGCAAGTCTTTGGATGCATGGACATGGAAGGTAACTTCTGACAATGTTCTAGGCGACAAAGAAGGTAGTCGAAATGGATGCAAAAACCAAGATAACGGATGGATTGGATGCCCGGTTAATCGGCGCAAATCATGACAGAAATCAAGCTTCGCATCCATCGTTTACCCCGGAACTCACTCGACTCATCCGCTGCGCCGCTGGCTCACCAAATGTCACAGAGGAAAGCCTAGCCTCAAGCCCCCCACCGCCATGCGTTGTCCACTTCTGTTAAAACGCTGGATCACTATTACTTGCGAACGATTCATCCCATGCTTAACTCCACCGCTGGCGCAACGCCAGAACCCGTTGCCACCTCATCCTACCCGGTGATCCACTGGCTTGAAGCGGGCGCGGATTGTTCTGCCCGCTGGCGCTCGGAGCGCGGCTCCTTGCCCCCCAAAAAAGTCGTTCTGGCCGATGACACGATGACTGCCGACACAGCCTACCGCTTGGCGTGCGAAGGCACTTACATGCTTTGGCGTGGGGATTTTCACAATGCCCGTCAATTGCTTCAGGCGCTGGCCCGTCGCATTGAGAACACCCCGGCTCGTAAACGCAAGAAGGCCGCCCAAATTGTTCCCGCCAATGAGGTTTTCAATCGTTATCGCCTGACCCAGTCGCAACGTGCCCGCTTACTCAACACGCTGTTGGTGCCCTTTGAAGCAGATTACACCGTCAACCTGCGCCGTGCGCCTGACGTCAAACAGGCCTGCGCGGCCGTTTGGGGAGCGCCTAACGAAACAACGACGCCATCCGTTGCGTCCCTGAGAGAGTTGTTGGGCATCACCAGTTCTGCCGAGTGGCGCCGGGTCGGCATTGAGATCCCTGAGCTGGGCGAAGGGCCAAACAACCGCATTTTTCCGCACTACGGCGTTTTCTCGCCGGTACGAGGCGAGTACATCAAGCTGGTGGCTACCGCTCACCTGCCCAAGCACGTGGCAGGACAAGATGCCTTGGTCGCCTTTGACATTGGCACGGGTACCGGGGTGTTGGCTGCTGTTTTGGCGCAACGTGGCGTGGAAAAAATTATTGCCACAGACCAAGAGCCAAGAGCCCTTGTCTGCGCCCGCGAAAACTTGGCCAAGTTGGGGCTTGAGGACAGAGTTGAGCTAGTCCAAACCCACCTTTTCCCCGAAGGCCGTGCCGCTATTGTGGTGTGCAACCCCCCCTGGTTGCCCGCCCGGCCCAGCACGCCGATTGAGCACGCTGTGTACGACGAAGGCAGCCGCATGTTGATGGGATTTTTAAAAGGTCTCCCCGATCACCTGACCTCAAAGGGAGAGGGTTGGTTGATTCTGTCGAACTTGGCCGAACACCTGGGTTTGCGCACGCGTGAAGAGTTGCTGGCCGCCTTCGAAGCCAATGGCTTGCGCGTCGTGAGCCGCATTGACGTCAAACCCCTGCACACCAAGGCCGGTGACGACACCGATCCCTTGCATGAGGCACGCGCCAAAGAAGTCACCTCGCTCTGGCGGCTGGCTGCCATCAAGTCTGCGCAGTAGGAGATAAGCCCGTCTCTGGCGGGCCTTATTGAATGCAGCGAAAATCTCCGCCCTTATTGAAAGAAACGATGAACCCCACCATTTACAGCTCGTCCATTCCCGTATTCATTCAAATGCTGGGCGGACTGAAGCAGACTCTGAGCAAAGCTGAGGCCCATGCCACAGAAAAGAACATCGATCCCAACGCATTGTTGCAGGCCAGGTTGTACCCCGACATGTTTCCTCTGCTGCGCCAGGTACAGGTTGCCACTGATTTCGCAAAAAGCGTCGCTGCTCGTCTCGCCGGTGTTGATGTCCCCAAGTTCGCCGATGACGAACAGAGCTTTGCAGATCTTCAAGCCCGCATCGCTACCGTACTGACCTTCATGGGCGGCTTGGACGCTGCACAGTTTGATGCGGCCGCGACGCGAGAAATCGTCTCTCAAGCGGGAACGCCCAAAGAAAAGCGGTTCACTGGCCAGTCTTACCTGTTCAACTACGGACTGCCTCACTTCTTCTTTCACACAACCACGGCCTACGACATTCTGCGGCACAACGGGGTTGAAGTTGGAAAAAAGGACTACATCGGGACCTATTGAATGCGACCACCCAAGCACGCTTGGGCCTCGTGGCGGGACTTTTACGATTGCCCCCCGTGGGCGGGAGCGTTACAAAGGGTGCTGGTAACAAGAATTCGCCGACTTACTGATAGTATTCATGATTAGCATTCCAGCCGGTTTTAGCTTGACCAAGTCGTCAGGCTCTTAGCCAATCCTTGTGGTCAAGTAAACAGCGCCTGATGGACCCTGCAATATTGCAGTCCACCGAAACACTTGGCGTTGTTCCAGCTGAACTGGTTTGGAGGCAGGCCGCGTCTGCTACGCTGAGACTTTCGGAGATACCGGACTCCTTTTACGCCAGTTCATCTGGCTAAAAGCCGCATACCTTAAAGGTTTGCGGCTTTTTCTTTGGTGGCTAGCTATCTTTCAAGCTGCCTGGCCATATTCGCCGTATTGGTACGGACGCTTTTGCCCGCATAGACCCAGTCTGCACCTGGCTGTGAGAACGAACGTGTGGCCTTGACTGGTAGCGCCGGCTTTCGGTGGGTAGACGCGTGGCGGTCATGGTTATCCAATTGGGCTCTGGTAGCGGCCAGCCTATCCCAAGTGTGAGCGCTGGCAGTTGTGGTCGCTAGCCGGCGACTGATGCGGGCGGCAGGGGTACTGCGCCAAGTGCCAGCAAGGCTCAGCCAGCAGAAAGCGTGTGCCAAGCGAGGCGCCTAAATAAGTGACATTCCGCGGGTTTTTACCGATCATGCGTACTGACTAAAGGCGCGATACTGCGCCCTGTAGGGTTAAATTTTCTGTTCTTATTTTTTGGGGGTTATATGAAGCGTTTTAAATCCACGACGAAACTGGCGATCAGCTTGATGGCCCCCATGTTGATCAGTTTCGGCTTGCATGCGGAGTCTTTCCCGAGCAAGCCGGTCACCCTCATTGTCCCTTTCGCACCGGGCGGATCAAACGACATTGTGGCTAGACAATTGGGCACGCAACTCACCAAAATTTGGAACCAGCCTGTTGTCATTGAGAACAAGCCGGGCGCTGGTGCGACGGTGGGTTCGGCCTATGCGGCCAAACAAAATCCCGATGGCTACACCTTGCTGATTGCGTCGGTAACCTTCACCATGACACCTGCTGTGAGAAAAGTCCCATACGACCCACGGCTTGATTTTTCAAGCATTGCTTTGATCGGAGAAACGCCGCTGGCCTTGGGCGCCAAGCCCGATGTGAAAGCCAACTCCCCGAAAGAATATTTTTCTTATTTGAAAGGCTTACCGAGTGGGACCTACGGCTCCACAGGGGTTGGCAGTATTCAACATTTTGCGGGCGAGATTTTGAATCAAAGTCTGGGTACGAAACTCAGAGTGGCGCAATACAAAGGGGGGGCTCCAGTCATGAAAGACGTCATGGGCGGACACATTGAATTCTCCATCGGCAGCCTGACTCAAATGCTCCCTCAGTTCCGAGCTGGCACCATGAAGGGCATTGCCGTGACGAGCGCACAAAGGTCTGCGGCGGCGCCCGACCTGCCCACACTGATGGAATCGGGCTTGAGCGACTTTGAGTTGAACCAATGGTGGGGCATTCTTGGTCCCAAAGGCATGGAACCTGCTCGCATCAAAGAAATCAATGCAGCCATACGCAAAGCGGTCAGCACCAAAGAAATGACCAAAGCCATGGCCGATGATGGCGGCAAACCGCGCCCTATGGAGGTCGAAGAATTTTCGAAATTTATGGCCACTAATTTTGATCGTTGGGAAAAATTAGCCAAAGAAACCGGCATGGCCAAAAAGTAATTCACGCGCGATCTGAGGCGACCCATTGCTGAAAACTGTTGTCAATAAAACGCTGGACCTGCTCATTGTTTGCGGTACCAGCGCCTTTTTTTTCATTGGCGCTTTCAATTACGACATTGGCACACTGAACGAAATGGGGCCAGGCTTTTTGCCTGTGGTCTTCGGCGGTGTAGGTTTGTTTCTGGGGGCCATTGTGTTCTTGCTTGAGCTCAAGCCTGCGGGTGCGAGATCGAACGAGAAGTCTGACATTCAGTGGCCGCTCAGGGAGTTCGCATTCATCGCTGTGAGTATTCTGATTTTCTCGATTTTGCTCGAACACCTGGGTCTTTTTTTGACGGCGTTCCTAAGTATCTTGGTGTGTTCTGGGGCCTCGCATGAGCGCTACAACTGGCGTCGAACCATGGCTTGGGCATTGGCGCTTTCTTCCATCACCTGCGTCGTGTTCATTTTTGCCCTGGGACTGTCGATGAAGTTTTTGCCGCCGTGGATGTGAATTGAATGCTTGAGAATCTTCAGATTGGGTTGGCGACAGCAGTCACGGCTCAAAATTTACTGTACTGCCTCATTGGTGTGTCGCTCGGTACCTTCTTTGGTGTATTGCCCGGCATTGGGGCCTTGGCCTCTGTTTCGATGCTGATGCCATTGGCGCTGTACCTGCCACCGGCGACGGCTTTGATCATGCTGGCCGGTGTTTACTATGGGGCTGAGTACGGGGGCTCTATTTCGTCCATCTTGCTGAACTTGCCCGGCACGCCCTCCAATGCGGTTACCTGTCTCGATGGTTACCCATTGGCCACCCAAGGCAAAGCCGGCTTGGCATTGTTTGTCACGACCATATCAAGTTACATCGGTGGAACCATTGGTATCTTGGCACTTTTTTTATTTTCCCCACTGATCACTTCTGTCGCACTTGAGTTCGGCCCGGCAGAGTTTTTCACCGTCATTTTGTTTGGCTTGATCGCCGCTGCAACCGTGACCGATGGCTCGCCCATGAAAGGGCTGTCCATGGTCCTGCTGGGTTTGATGCTGGGCACGGTCGGGGCCGACTTGGAAACAGGTGTTGCCCGTTTTACGCTCGGCTTTGATCCCTTAGAGGATGGTGTGAGTTTCATCGCGCTGGCCACCGGGCTGTTCGGTGTCTCGGAAATCATTTTGTCGATCCGAAATTCCTCCACCAAGCACAGCATCAAGCACCTGAAATTTTTGGAAATGATTCCGTCCTGGACGGAATTCAAAACCACCCTGTGGCCAACGGTGCGGGGCGCATTCATTGGCGTATTTTTTGGTGCCCTTCCCGGAACGGGTCCAACCATTGCCAGCTTTGTGGGCTATTCGGTTGAAAAGAGGATCTCCAAGCAGCCCGAGCAGTTTGGTAAAGGTGCTTTGGCTGGCATTGCTAATCCAGAATCTGCCAACAATGCCGCCGCACAAGCGGCTTTTATTCCTACGCTGACGCTGGGCATTCCTGGCAGCGCTACCATGGCCATCATGATGGGCGCCTTGCTGATTCATGGCATAGCACCCGGGCCTCAGCTGATGCATGAGCGTCCCGACCTGTTTTGGGGGCTTGCGGTCAGTTTCTGGATTGGCAATCTCATGCTCTTGGTGTTGAACATCCCTCTGATTGGCATATGGGTGAATGTGCTGAAAATTCCTTATAGACTTTTGTACCCCGCGGTCATTTTGTTTGTTTGCATTGGCGCCTATTCTGTGCAAAACAGTGGCTTTGATGTCATCTCGGTTCTGATTTTTGGTTTGGTCGGAAGTGTGCTTCGGCTAAAGGGCTATCACCTTGCACCGATCCTCATTGGTTTCGTATTGGGGCCTATGTTGGAAGAATATTTCAGAAGAAGCATGATCATTTTCAATGGTGATTTCAGTGGGTTTCAAAGTCGGCCTGTGGCCTTGTTTTTTGCTTTCTGTGCGGTAGCGCTGCTGGTGTATTCGGTCCTCAAAACCGCACGTTCTTATTTGTCAAAAGGGGTTGAATGAAGATCGATTTAACGGGGCGTGTTGCACTTGTCACCGGCGGCACTTCTGGTTTAGGCCTGGCCATTGCAAAACAATTTGTGATCTGTGGTGCCAGAGTTGTTGTCATGGCCAGAGATGTGCAGCGCTTGAATCAAACCAAAGCAGAGCTCGACGGCTTGGGCCAACACCCCATCACCCTGGTGTCTTGCGACCTCACCCAAGTGGCGTCTGTTGAGTCTGCTTTGGCACAATTGCCTCAATTAAACCTGTACCCAGATATCCTGGTTAACAACGCGGGCAGTTCAGCCAGATCAGATTTTTTAGAGCTGCAAGCCCAGCAACTCACCGCAGATTTTCAGTTGAAGCTGTTCAGTGCCATTAAGCTCACCCAACACGTGCTACCGCACATGAAGTCGCAGGGTTTTGGCCGGATCATCAACGTGACGGCTATTGTTGGAAAGACCCCTAATGCAGGCAGCGCACCCACAGCCCTGAGTCGCGCAGCCGGACTGGCCTGGACCAAAGCACTCTCTTTAGAGTTTGCGCCATTTGGCATCACGGTGAATTCCTTGTGCGTTGGAAAAATCGACTCGGACCAATGGCGCCGGCGCTACAACCAGTCCAACAAAGAACAGTCTTACGATGGCTACCTGCAACAACTGGGGGAAAATATTCCCATGAAACGCATGGGTACTGCTGAGGAATTTGCCAATGTGGCCACCTTCATGGCATCTGATTATTCGTCGTATGTGACCGGCTGTGCCATCAACGTGGATGGTGGTTTGTGCGCGGTGACCTGAGTCAGGTGAGAAGGGGTTATGCCTGGCCTCAATCCCCATGCCGTGCTTGAATCCAAGGGACTGGTGCACCCGAGCGCATTCAATTTAGGCCAAAGGCTGGAGTTTGTCGCCTTGTAGCATGACCCTGTACAGGAAGCGGTTTTCCTCGGGGTTGTAATCAGCATTGGCTTGGTGCATGACGCTTCGGTTGTCCCAAATCACCATGTCGCCAACCTGCCACTGGTGACGGTACTCATAACGGGCTTGGGTGGCGTGTTGGTACAAGGCATCAATCAGCGCAAAGCCGTCGTCGGCATGCATGCCTTCAATGCCCTCCATGCGCCCGGTGTTGAGGTACAGCGCTGGTCTGCCACTGATTGGGTGTTTGATGACCAGAGGCTGTTGCGTGTGAGGAATTTTCGCCAAGTCTTCAGGGCTTAGTTTCGCAAAGCTTCGAGGGCTCCGACTGCTTTCATGCACATGCTTAGACCGCAAGTACCTCAGAGCTGTTTTTTGGGTATCGGGCAGGTCGTCATAAGCACGCCGCACATCAACAAACTGCGTATCGCCGCCATGTGACGGTATCTCTATTGCCACCAAGCAGGTGGCTTTCGGTGGTGCGATGTCGTTCGAATGGTCAGTATGGTAATTTTCACCGCGCACCTGCAGTTTGCCATTTTTTTTCGGCAAATCTTTGGTGGAGTTGTAACCGACCATGGGAAAATCAGGTAATACAAATTTTTTCAGCTGTTGATCCATCAGGCTACCAAAAATCTCAGCGGCTTGCATGAACTCAGGCGGCGTCAGAACTTGGTCACGAAACACAAGCACAGCATGCATGGCAAGCAAGGCATTGAGCTCAACGCGGGAGTTCTTGCTCACCCCCTTTGTCAGGTCAAGGCCTGAGATCTCAGCGCCCAGACGCTCAAGGACCTTGCAGTTAAAGTTACTCACGTTAGCACTTTCAGCTTAAATTTTGATGTCGGCTGCTTGCGCAAGCTGAGCCCATTGAGGGGTCTTCTCTGTCATGCATTGACCTTCTTTGGTATCAGTCGACTTTGAAGTCATACAACTTGGCTGGGTTGTCGACGAGAATTTTTTTCAGCATGATGGGGTCACGGATCCATTCGGTCAAGCGATTCACGGCCCGCCCATCGTCGATGGGGTTGAATGTTTCCACCATGTCGCGCTGTCGTGGTGTTCCTGGTGTCCCGCCGGGGTGCGGCCAGTCACTGCCCCATAGAAGACGATCGGGGTTGGCCGCAAGCAAAGCTTGCACCATGACGCCAACATCGGCGCAATCAGGCGCGTTTGAAATCCGATGTGGCGCTGAAAGTTTCACCCAAACTTGACCACTGCGAACGCGCTGCAGCATGGTTTCAAAGTGTGCTTGGTCTGGCCCGAGGGCAGCTATCGCACCGCAAAAGTGATCAAGCACCACTGGCTGTGTGAGTTGGTCTAGCACGTACTCAAACGACGCAAACACCGCCAGGTTGGTATAGATCTGTACATGCCAGCCGAGGTCTTTGACGCGGTCATGTGTCCATAGTAACTGACGGGTGGCCATGGCCGGGTCGTGTATGCCATCGGTTTCAAGATTGACACGGACACCGCGCACGCCAGCGTCATGCATGGCTTTGAGCTGCGTGTCGTCAGTCGTCTCGTCGATAACGGCCACGCCGCGGCCGCGTTCACCCAAGGCCAGCAAGGCGTCTATCGTGCAACGGTTGTCGCTGCCGTAAGGACTGGGGTGCACAATGACGACACGCCCGATACCAAGTTGGTCGTGCAGGCGCAGCATGTCTTTGAGGCTTGCTTGATCGGGTGTGTACTTTCTGTTTGCCGACAATGGATAGTGCGCGCTTGGTCCGAACACATGCGTGTGGCAGTCGCAGCTTCCTGGCGGCAGTGCTGTGTGCACTGGCTGATGTGAGACGCCATGGATGGCGTCAGCGGGAGGTGTGCGTGTTTGGAGCATGTTGGGCATGTCTTGTGTGCGTATTTGGGGATGTGCGTGGAAGGCTGGCGACCGGATCAGTTGATGCAGTTCACTGGCGCGCCTCCTTGCAGCACGTCGATGACTTGTTGAGCGACCTGTAAGGCGCTGCGCTCTTGCGTTTCATGGGTGCCACCGGAGGCGTGCGGTGTCGCTACCAGGTTTTCCAGCTGCAACAGTGGGTAGTGGGCAGGTGGGGGCTCCAGCTCGAAGACATCCAGACCAGCACCAAACAGGTGGCCGCTGCTCAGGGATTCAAACAGGGCTTTCTCGTCAATGATGCCGCCTCGCGAGACATTGATGAGGATGGCATTCTTCTTCATCAATGCCAACTCTCGAGCGCCAATCATGTGATGGCTTTCAGCACTCAGTGGCAAATGCAGGGTCAATACATCAACCTGCGGCAACATGTCGTGCAGTGAAGCGACGCGCGTGTGTTTCAGATCGCTCCAGTGATCCGCGGGACTGCGTGGTGCATATGTCAGCAGTTTGGCATTGAAGGCACCCAGCCACTTGTGGGCAACAGACTTGCCGATGTTGCCCATGCCGACGATGCCGACAGTTTTTCCTTGCAGTTCGATGCCCAGATGTTGCGGCCGGATGATCTCGGCCCCGCTGCGCAGCATGCGCTCAAAGCGTGAGACACGTCGCGCAACACAGAGCGCCAATGTAAAGGCCATTTCAGCGACTGCTTCGCTGTTCACGCCAGGTGTTCGGCAAACAGGAATACCACGCCGCCTGGCGGCTTCGATGGCTATCGTTTCATAGCCAACGCCCTGTTTGCAAATCACTTTAACGTGTTGTGATTGGTCGATTTGATCGGGTGTGATGGGTGTCATCCGAACCATCACGCCATCGGCGTCTTCAGGCCAATTACGGATGGCTGGATCTGGCCAGCACACCACATCGGCATGTTGCCTGGCCAGCGCAATGCCGGCCTCGTGGAACGCGTCGAGGATGTAAATCTTTGGCCGTCCAGAGGCGGGCATAGCTAAGTTGGTTCCAGAGTTCATTGCGTAGCGTTCTTGGCTTTTCAATCAGTTTGCGCCATCGTTTGCATGCCAGCCCTACACACGCATGCGTTGTGCGCTTTGGCAAAGCAGATGGTTGGTTTCTTTGGCAGTTTTTTTATGAATGGTGGGTGTGACCCAAGGATCAAGCCTGCGCAGCAGTCAGGTGTCACACATCAAATGGTGGAAATCCAGATGAAGCAGCTTCAGCGCGCAGCAAGCGGATCATGGCATGCCATTCAAGCTCACCATACGGTCGGCGCGTGTTGGGTTGGTAGAGGTGTGCTGTGTGCTGTAAAACTTCTTCAGTTGGAAGGCTCAGGTCAGTGCCGCCAGCCATGGCATCGACTTGGGCGCGGCAAGACATCTCGAGCTGGTACATCGTGTTGAATGCCTGGGCGACGCTGGGGCCACAGCTCAATAAGCCATGGTTGCGCAAAATCATCGCTGTGTGGGCACCAAGGTCTTTGACCAGACTGATGCGTTCTTCCAGATTGATGGCCGGGCCTTCAAAGTTGTGATAGCCCAAGTGATTGTGAAAACGAATGGATGTTTGCGTCATCGGCAGCAAGCCGCAAGCCATGCTGGCAACCGCCATGCCAGCGCGGGTGTGGGTGTGGATCACGCAATGCACATCTGGGCGAGCCTCATGGATGGCGCCGTGTATGACATAGCCCGATTTGTTGATGCCGTAGTCGGTGTCTGGCTTGGTCAAAATATTACCTGCCAGGTCGATTTTGGCCAGACTGGACGCGGTAATTTCTTTGTAGAGCAGGCCGTATAAATTGATCAGCAGGTGCTGGGTGCCCGGGATGCTGGCGGTGATGTGGTTATAGATCAGGTCGGTCATGCCGTACTTGTCGATCAACCTGTAGCAGGCAGCGAGCTCAACCCGTGTCGCCCATTCTTCAGGACTGACATCCTCGCGAATACTCTTGAAATCGGTTGCGTAATTGGGCATGAGTAACTCTTCTTGGGTTGGCTATGGTGGCGGCGGACGTTGAATAAAGTCGAGCCTGTGCAAGCCAGTTGTATCTAAAACACAGCGGATATTACTCCGAAAATGGCGGGCCAATAGGTGGCCACCGCGGGTTCCAGTTTGCCTTGACACCAGCCCCATTGATCAAGCCGATGAGGCCTCAGGTCCGCTCCGATCGCTCATACCACCCCTTGCTGTTGTTGACGATCTTCACGACCAACAGCATGACAGGTACTTCGATCAGTACGCCCACCACAGTCGCAAGGGCCGCCCCCGAGTTGAACCCGAAGAGACTGATCGCAGCCGCCACGGCCAACTCGAAAAAGTTGGAGGCGCCGATCAAGGCCGAGGGGCCTGCGATGCTGTGTTTTTCACCAACGACACGATTGAGCCAATAAGCCAGAGCCGAATTGAAGAAGACTTGAATCAGGATCGGCACGGCCAGCAGGGCGATCACCAGGGGTTGCTTCAAAATAGCCTCACCTTGGAAAGCGAACAACAGCACGAGCGTTGCGAGCAATGCTGCAACAGACCAAGGACCTATCTGGGCCATCAAGACATCGAATGCAAGCTGCCCCTTGGACATTAAAGATTGGCGCAGCCATTGCGCCAAAATAACCGGGATCACGATGTAGAGGACAACCGAGGTCAACAAGGTATCCCATGGCACTGTGATAGCAGACAGGCCCAGCAGAAAGGCCACCAGTGGCGCGAACGCGATCACCATGATGCTGTCGTTGAGCGCGACTTGAGTGAGTGTGAATAAGGGATCGCCGCCGGTGAGTCGACTCCATACGAACACCATGGCTGTGCAAGGGGCTGCCGCCAGCAGAATGAGCCCGGCAACGTAGCTGTCGATCTGATCGGGCGGCAAAAAATCAACGAACCAATGGCGAATGAAAAGCCAAGCCAGAAACGCCATTGAAAAAGGCTTTACCAGCCAATTGACAAACAACGTCACACCAATGCCCTTGACGTGCTTGCGCACATCGGCCAGAGCAGAGAAATCCACCTTGACCAGCATGGGGATGATCATTGCCCAGATCAACAGACCCACCGGCAGGTTGACTTTCGCAATTTCCATGCGCCCAATCACTTGAAACAGACTGGGTAGGCCTTGCCCCAGTGCGATACCTGCGACGATGCACAGGAACACCCAGACTGTCAGATACCGCTCAAAAATGTGCATCTGCGGGGCAGCAACTGGCGCGGCGTTTGTTTCGCAAGAGTCCTTCATGTTACGGCTTTGCAAGTTCGCGGGCGCTTGATTCAAGCAAAGCCCACTCGTCCTTCTTGTGGGGCAGATTGATGAAAAGTTCCAGGCGATGTTTGATCAGATGGACGGTTTCACGGAAGGCGTCAAGCTTGGCCGCATCGGGTGCATCGCCTGCTGAAGGGTCAGCATAAGCCCAATGGGCAGTGGCGGGGTGCCCCGGCCAGATTGGACACACTTCACCAGCGGCGTTGTTGCAGACAGTGATGATCAGGTCCATCTGGGGGGCCTCAGGAGTCGCAAATTCATCCCAGCTTTTGCTGCGCAGTTCTTCTGTGGCAATGCCTGCACTGCGTAAAACCTGCAAGCCAAGCGGATGGGGTTGTTGGTTTTGGCGCGGACTGCTTCCTGCTGAATAGGCCTTGAAGCGGCTGTGATCCATTGCGTTGAGCAGGGCCTCCGCCAGAATGCTGCGCGCAGAATTGTGCGTGCACAGGAACAGAACATTGATAGGTGCGCTTGTTGGGGTCATGGCGTGGCATCAGCTGCCGAAGCTGTAGTGGTGGCCAAAAGGCGTCATGGGACATCACAAAAAATCTAAGAGGTGGTGCACCCAGAATTCTAATCTGAATTCAATAGAACATGAATATCAAATAGCACACTGAATAAATAGATCGTCAGTTATATTGTTGTTTGCCAAAGAGAAATTAAGACCAGAAGAAGAATCAATCTTTATCAGGTAGCAGGTCAAATGAAACAATTATTCTCTCGCTGTCGGTGGTAAATGGTATGGTTTTATGATGAAGTGATGATGGGAAAAAAACAATATCTCCTCGATTTGGGTTGTGAATTATTTTTCTGCTATCCGTATCAGGGACTTTATAGTTTTCACCTCCTAGGCAGAACTCAATTGCACCTTCATTCTTTCCAAGAGAGGAAACGACCTTTAAATAAATGACGCCACTCAACCAGCCAGACGGATGAATGTGGGTCGATTGATAACCTTGTTTTTTAAGAAGTACATGCCAGCCAGTTATAGTCATGGAGCGAGGCCATTTTTCAATAAAGGTACAATGATTACCTTTAAACTTTGAATAATACTCTGCGAGTTCAGTCATGATGATTGATTTCAATTCAAGAATTTGTCCAGTCGGTTCTTTGAATAAATCTATTTCTGTTTGAAATCCAGTGTTAGTGGACTTGTTCAAAGGTTCCCATGCTGATTTAAGATTCAAAAGTTCTTCTATTGTTTGGTCTAAAAATGGATCCAGATCTGATGTATGGGATGAAATACTACTGAAGTATAAAAAATCCAGCGGGTTTTTGCAAAAGTTATGTGCAGTTATTCGATTTTGTTTTTCCGATACAAAAGAAGAAATGGCGGCAATGCTTATGTTTCTGTCATCGAGATCGGATCGTTCTTCAATCCTCTTATAGATCTCGTCAATTCTGTCTAAGGCATTCAGGCAAATCAGCGCCTGTGCCCGAGAAAATGGGGTATTGCAAAAATCAAAATCATGTAGTGCATCTTCAAATTTACCCTGTTCAAATAAAGACTGGCCTTTGTTGAACCTTGCATCTACATTATTTGGATTAAACGAAAGCGCTTGATTGTAATTTTCTAAGGCCTTCTCATATTCCTTTAAGGCCATATTCGCATTGCCGAGATTGTAGTAGGCCTGGGCATATTCAGGCAGGAACAAGATAGCTATCTCAAAATTAGAAATAGCAGCCTCGATTTTTTTTTGCTCCAGTAAGACAAGCCCCTTGTTGGCATATGCTTGCGCAAAATTCGGTCGAATTGCTATAGACCGCTCGTAATCTTTCAGCGCATTTTCATGATCTTTATTGGCGTGAAATACCAGACCTCTATTGGAATAAAAATCTGCCACATGTGGGTTGATATTGATTGCATCGCTTATTAATTTTAAAGCAGATTCGTAATTCTGAAGAAAATAATCAGATAAGCCCATTAAGTGAAGTGCATCTGGATTTAATGGTTGTAAATTTAAAATTTCTTGATAGATTAATCTGGCTTTTGAAAAATGGCCAGTTTGATGCAATTGCAGACCCTGATTAAATTTTTTGTTTAATATTTTTTCAAGGTTTTTTTGATCTAAATACTTTTTTGATAATTTCGACATTGCTTTACTCTGAAAAAGTTGAAGTCAATACAATTCAAGTGCCAAATTTACAATTCCTGTTGCCATGTTTGGTGCTGTGAAACCACCACGAAAAGCAAGGGATGCATCATACATACATGAACGGCCTCACTTGCAATTGAAGTCGATGATCGGCATGTGGTCGATTGATGCCATGCCCTGAAGCGGTGCTCCGACCAGGCAGGTTCGAATGGTATTTGCCATGACTTTGGCCACCGCAGCTTGCGTGCTGTCGTCACCAGTTTTGATAAATACACGGGGCTTTTCCCTGAACTTAAACGGCATCAGCTTGGCCCCGAGCTTTGCGGCCTGCGCCTGGCGCGTCGAGCCCACAGGCCGTGTCCAGTGCTGACGGCTTGCGACAAACAACAAGATGGGTAGCAGCAGGTGACTTTTCATGTGCAGTCGGTTTGTCACGGATCTCGGCATTGGCGAGGCGCTACTCGATGCGCGCTTCTTAAGCACCGTATAACAGGGGCTTTCTTACTTGACGTTGCGGTAATCAAAATCCGTTTCAGGGGTATCCACTTAGCTTGCACCTGGTTTTTTCAAGTCACGTTGCCTGGTCCACCAAGGTAATCGCTTCCACCGCATCGCTCATCGTGAGCACACGACCGATGATTGCTGCATGCAGGTAACCCAAGGCTTTGAGCTCGCTGATGCAAGCGTGCGCGGATTGTTCGGGTACGCTGGCCAGCAAGCCGCCAGCTGTTTGCGGATCAAAAATAAGTGGGTATCGGGGGTGACGGGCGAATGCTTCTTGATTTTTGATGGCGCGTCTTAAGCGTACGTTGGCGCTCTGCAGTGAGCTGGTGGTACCCGCTTCAACGCAGGCTTGCGCACCATCCAGAAGAGGTAGAGCGGCTAAATTGATTTCCGCATCCACGCCTGAGGGCTTGGTCATTTCAACCAAGTGCCCCAGAAGTCCAAAGCCTGTCAGGTCGGTACAGGCATTGGCCCCGTGCGCCATTAAACAGGCGGCGCCGGCCCGGTTGGATTGCTGCATACTGGCCAGCGCCGCATCGATCCAGCGTCCTTTGGCTTGCCCTTTGGGTCGTGCCGCAAACAGCGTGCCGGTGCCCATTGGCTTGGTCAGAATGAGGACGTCACCGGCGCACATAGCGCCCTTGGTCATGGTACGCGGCAAGCTGACACCGTCGCTTGCAATATCGACAAGCCCATTGATCGCAAAGCCCAGCGCCAGCTCTTTGCCTTCGCCCGTGTGGCCTCCCACCAGCGCGCAACCCGCCGCATTGAGTACTTCAACAGCGCCGGCCATCATGTCACGTAAAGTGGCCTCGACTTTGGCTTCCAGACCAGGCGGCACGGTGGCAATGGCCGTGGCAGACTGTGCGCTACCACCCATGGCAAAGATGTCGCCCAGCGCATGGTTGGCCGCGACGCGACCAAAGAGGTAGGGGTCGTCGATGAAGGTGCGAAAAAAATCCACGGTGTGTACCATGGCCTTGCCAGCAGGTACCCGCACCACGGCTGCGTCGTCGGGCGCGTGCAGACCAATGAGCACATCGTCGCGTGTGATGGGCTCTAAAGTACCCAGCGCACGTGACAAAACGCTTGCGCCCACTTTGGCACCGCAACCGCCACAGCGCATGGCGATCGCTGAGATAGCTTGCAGGGACTCTTCAGCGTTGAGCTGGACCGACATATCGCTTAAAGGCTGCGTGCCGATCGCCCTGAACCTGTGCAGCAGCGATGTGGGTGCTGTATCCATGGTCGCAAACTCTGAAAAGCGACGCATGAACCCCTGATCGATCCAATTTTTCCAGCGCCACAGGAGCTGTCCGCTGGCGTTTGCGCCACCTACGCCCAGTCGAGTGATTAGCCCCCACAACGCGCCGCGTGAAGCCACCGCTTGTTTGTCACCCGTACTGATTAAGGCCAACCAGCGCCTTTGAGGCCGATACGCCTTCAGCGCTAAGCCTTGCACGCTTCGGCGCAGATTTCGCGCCAAAGGCATGCCTTGGCGCACCGCAAACACACCTGCTTTTTCCATTTGATGGTTCACCATATTGGCGATATCGCCAGCAGCGAAAACTGCTGCATCGCTCGTCGATTGGAGGCAATCGTTGACATCAATAAAGCCACGTTGGTCAAGCGCCAGGCCCGTATCCGCGAGCCATGGCGCGCTGCCTGCTTGGGTCACCCACATCACTTCGTCAAAATCAAAGCTTTGCGTGCCCACACATAACTGGTGCTGGGACACGCGCGTCACAGCAGCATTGACATGCACGGCCACAGCACGTTCACCTAGAACCTTTTGAAATGTGCGCTGCACTGCCGCGTGGTGGGTTGTCAGAATGTTTGCACCGTCCGTAAACAGGCTGAAGTGCGCCTTGACATTGAGCGCTAGAAGGCGGTGTTGCATGGCCAAGAGCAGCTCAACCCCGCCAGCGCCAGCGCCCACCACAGCAATTCGAAAAGGCGTGTTGACCTGTGCGTCTGCCTGGGCTTGGCTCAAAGTGGCCCGCGCTAAAAGCGCTAACCAGCGCTCGTTGAACTGTGCGATCGGTTTAACTGGCGTTGCATAGTCATTCGCACCCGGAACATTTTGAAGTTGTGGGCTCGATCCAATGTTGATAGACAGCAGGTCATAGTCCACAGCGGGGCGGCCTTGACAAAGTACTTTCTTTGCGGCCCGGTCAATACCTGTCACCTCAGCTTTGTAGAGTCGCGCTCCAGCAAAGACGCAGAGCTTACCCAGGTCGATGTGCACCGCGTCGTAGTCGTAATGCCCCGCTACGTAGCCGGGCAACATACCTGAGTAAGGCGTGTGCGTGTCGGTGCAAATCACGGTAAGACGCACGCCCGCTATGGGCTGCATGGCAAAGCTTTTAAGCACCACCACATGGCTGTGCCCGCCGCCCACCAAGACGATGTCACGAAGAATGGCTTGGTCAGGAGTTTGCACGGCGAGACTGTATCAGTGCATTCACTAAACCAATTAATTGAGCGCTTTCGCGTTCAGGCGAAAACAAAGGTGCACGCTCGGCGCACTGCTGTTGTAGCTGCGCTAAAAGTCCGTCGGGCGCGTTTTGACTGGCTCTGCACGCACGCAACAGCCGAACTAAGCCTGGCGCATCCCCCCATTCAAAGTAACCAGCGTAATCTGCACCCAGCACACCCACATTGCCGTCGATGCGTGAGGCGAGCACTGGTGTGCCCGAACAAACAGCCTCCATCAGCACATGCGCCCCGCCTTCCATTTTGCTGGCGTGAACAAGCACATGCGCACGCTGGATAGAGCGGCGGGTTGCGTCGTGCGCGACGGCATCGAGCCATCGGTAATGAGGGCAGGCTGCGGCAGTGGCGGTGGCCTCTGACGCCAAATTTGGGTCCAGGCCTGCGCCAATGTGGTCAATGAAAATATCCTTGTCTTGGTCAAACTCAGACACGTTGAGGCTGCGCGTGTCATGGTCTGATCTGCCCAATATGCGCGCCGCCGCAAACAGGGTCTCTGGTGATTTTTCATCACGCAAATGCCCCACCATCAATGCTCTGAGATGGGCTGCAGGTTTTGCCAGCTTGGGTTTGCTGCTTGTTGATTGAATGATCACGGTAGTCTTGGCATGGTGCGTCTTGGGCAGGCTCAGCGGCGCAAGCGATTGCAGCACAATCAGCTTGGAAGCCATGGCTAAAGAGGCCTGCGCACGAGGGTCTGTTTGAATGTCACGGTACAGATCGGTTCCAGTGAGCGCCAGCACCAGTTGTGTGCCACCATGTGCGCTGTACCAAGCTGCAACCGAGTCTGCTGACTTTCGCGCATGCAGCGCAATCATCACGTCATCTTGATTGGCATATTTGTCAGGCCAAGTTGGAATAATGCGGCAATGGAAGTTTGTTGCCAGCATCTGCCGCCAACGATTGGCGGTTTGCCAATTGCCGTTGTTGGCATTCGATAGCGCGGGGCTAACAATAACGACGTGCAGACGCAGTGCATTCATAGTGCTGCAAGCTTATCCAATATCGCAGGGAAAAACTCGGCCACAGTCGGGTGCACAGGCAAGCAGTCACGCATCATGCGGTAGCTGCTGCCCGTTGCCATGTAGTTGCTCACTACTTGAATGACTTCGTCGCCGTTAATGCCCAACACCGTTGCGCCGACAAATTCCTCGGTCTTTGCATCGACGATCAATTGGATGACACCGTGCGTTTCACTCTCTTCCTTGGCCCGGCTAACAAAACGCATGTCGTGCTCGGCAATTAAAAACGAGCGTCCTGTTTTTTCTTTCTCGGCCCGAGCAGACGTGGCATTCAAGCCCACACGGCCCAGCGGTGGATCGGTAAACAGGGCGTACGTCATCACGCGCTCATCAACACTGCGCAAAGCTTGTACTGGTGCATTGCTGCTTTCTTTCAAACGTTGGTGGTTATCCCGTACGATTTCAAAATCGTGGTAACTGGTGTGTGTGAATGCACCCCGTTGGTTGATGTCACCCAAGGCCCATACCCCACAAACGGCCGTTTCTAGCTGCGCATTCACATCCAAATACCCACGTGCATCGACCGGTAAATCAATCGAGGACAGGTTCAAGCGCTCGGTATTTGGCCGTCGCCCCGTGGCAACCAGCAAGTGGGAAGCCGCATGGCTATGGCTCTGCACACGGCCATCGTCATGTGTGGTTTGCAAGTGCAAGCGCAAATCAACACCGACACCATCCACTTTTTTCAGTGTGGTTCCGGTCAAAATATGCACGCCTTCTTGCCGTAAAAAGTCGGTGATGGCCTCGGTCACGATTTCATCTTCGCGCATGGCGATTCGGTTGCTGGGTTCAATGACAGTGACGTCAGCCCCCAAGCGCCTGAAAATTTGAGCAAACTCAAGTCCAATGTAGCTGCCACCCAAAATGAAAAGATGCCTTGGACACGCGCGCAATTGCAACAAACTTTCGTTGTCCACGATGCGTTCGTCCTGGCTATCTAAGCCTTCAATGGTGGGCATGAAGGGGCGTGTTCCAGTATTCAAATACACCCGACTTGCCGTTATACCTTGCAGTCCATCGGCGCCATCGACGGTCGCTTGAAAGCCTTGATCTGTATGGCCTGCAATAGACCCCCAGCCTTTGAGAATCATGACACCAGGCGTGCCAGTCAGCCACTTGCCTAGACCTGTGAGCGAGGCATCTACCCGCTCATGCATCCGATCCATCGCCTTGAGAAAATCAATCTTGACTTCGCCAGTGTTCACGCCAAACTCTGCCGCGCGCCGCGCCATGTAGGCCACCCGGGCACTTTTGCGCAGCGTCTTGGTTGGCGTGCAGCCAACGTTCACGCAGGTACCGCCCAGCTGGTTACCTTCGACCAAGATAACTTTTTCACCCATGCCTGCCAAAGCAACGGCTAAAGCAGGCGCTGCCTGCCCTGCGCCAATAATGAGTGCATCGCAGTGCAAGGTCGATGGGGTGTCTGTGCTTGTTGTCATGGGCAACTTTCTACATAAAGTGAATGAATTGATTTTGGCCGCACCATTGAACAATCCATTACAGTGTAGACATGAATGCGCGAACCGCCAACGCTAAGCAACTGGTCTTGATGCTGCAAGCGGCACGCGCTCGCACCTTGGTACTGGCAGAGGCTTACGCCGCGGAACTGGGTGATGCACTGACGGTGCCTAAGATGGCAACGCTGAATCCGCCGCTTTGGGAGCTCGGACACATTGCTTGGTTTGCAGATCACTGGCTGTTTCCACAAGCTGGACGTGGCTTTGACAGCGTGGCGGCCTACGACGCGCTGTATGACTCAAGTGCCGTAGCGCACGCAACGCGTTGGGATTTGCCGCTGCCCAATCTGGCTCAAACCAAAGCGCGCATGCAGGCCAGCTTGGACGACACCCTGGCCAAACTTGCCGCAGAAACAAGCGATGGCACAGCAGGCACTGATGCAGTGCTTTACTTTTATCGTCTTGCGCTGTTTCATGAAGACATGCACTGCGAAGCGGCTATTTACAGCGCAAAATCTTTAAAAATTCCTGTTCCAAATTGGCTGCTGCGCGAGGTGCCCAAGGCGCGAAAAGCTGTCAAGTTCACCCTGTCTGTACCCGCGCAGACTTGGCTGCTCGGCGCTGATCAAGGCGGCTTTGTGTTTGATAACGAGCTGGGTCAACACACTGTGGCTTTGCCAGCATTTGAGATTGACGCGCAAGCTGTCACGTGGGCGCAGTATGTGCCCTTTCTACAAGCAACGCATCGCGAACTACCTAAACATGTTGGTGACCCGAACGACGCAGCCGTACACATCAACTATTTGGATGCGCGGGCCTGGTGCGAATGGTCGGGTAGGCGTTTACCAACTGAAGCCGAATGGGAATGCGCAGCGATGACAAAGGTTGATTTTGAATGGGGTGAGGTTTGGGAGTGGACAGCGAGCATCTTCGAGCCCTACCCAGGCTTTTTAGCCCATGCCTACGCTGACTATTCTGAACCTTGGTTTGGTACGCGCCAGGCGCTGCGTGGCGCATCCAAAGCCACATCCGAGCGCATGCAGCATCCAAAATACCGAAACTTTTTCACACCTGAGCGAACCGATATTTTTGCGGGATTTAGAAGCTGCACGCTGTGAAAAAAAGATGGTGATTACTCAATCATCGAATGCATAATGACAGAGAAAGCTGTTAGCGCAGCGCAGTCCATCAGTGCAGCTGAAATTCGCCGCTGCCGGCTAGGCTGGCATATTGTCAACGCAACGCTGCTCGCTTTGTCTTGTTACTGGCTCGCAGCGGCCCACATCACGGCATATGTGTTTTGGGCATCGGTCCAGACTGTAGGCGGGGTAAAGCCAGCCCGCTCCAGCAAAGCGCTAAAGCCCTGCGTTGTCCATTTGTACGAATTTTCTGTATGAATGCGTTCCCCTTGTTGGAAGATTCGCTGTCCACCGCTCCAACACACAGTGACCGCTCGCCTGGCTTGCAAGTGCATTTCAATGCGCGAGAGCTGCTCGTTATAAAGCGCGACGTGAGACCAATCTGCTAGAGCAAAGTTGCTGCCTATCAAACGGTTTAAGGACAACAACACATTGCGGTTGAACGCGGCAGTCACGCCCAGGGCGTCGTTGTATGCGGCTTCTAACGGGACTTTGTCTTTAACCAAATCGATGCCAATCAGCAGCCCGCTTTGCTTGGGCTGTGTGCCTGGCTGCGGGCACGCTGCGCGAATGCGCTGCAAAAATGCCAGCGCCTCATCAGGTGTGAAGTTTCCAATGCTTGAGCCGGGGTAGAAAAAAACCTGCGGTAAAGCGATGTCGCCCAACGCAGCAGACGGCAAAGCCAAAGAGTGTGAAAAATCCATGCCTACACCGGCCATGGCCATATGGGGATGTTGCCCTTGCAAAGCGCTGAGCGTAGCGCGTAAAAAGTCAACCGATATATCGACCGCAATGTAGCGTGCTGGTTTGAATCGTTCGAACAAACTGGCCGCCTTTTGACAATTGCCTGCGCCTAGGTCAATCAGCGCCGCATCTTGCGGGACATGGTTTGTGATGGCTGCCCCATGCGCCAAAAAGATGGCGTTCTCCGTGCGCGTAGGGTAGTACTCAGGCAGTTCGGTGATGGCTTCAAAAAGCCTCGAACCGAGCGTGTCATACAGGTATTTGGGAGAAGTGAACGCACCATTCTTGGCGGGGTTTGCGTTCAATCCCCAAAGCAACTCAGCGCGAATGCTTTGCACCTTTTCGTGGTGTTGCTGAATAAATTGAGGTGTTTTCATGAGGTGCACTATAGAGCAGATGAACAAACAGGCACCACCACCGCAGCCTGATTTGGAAACACCAAAAAGCAGGGCCTCGGCGCTTGAGGTCAGGTCAGTGCACCTGCAGCGCTGTGCCACTGCAGGTCTCGCCTGATTTTGAGTGCTGACTTCCAGGGCATCACCACGTGCACCGGACCTCACTAGAATGCCTTCATGATGCTTGATGACGATACCGGTGCGCTTGCAGCAACCGAAGTTCTGAATTTAAAAAATACGGTGTTCGCACTGCGCGAAGCGCTAGAACGGGCCACAGCAGAAACCGACGAAGCGGTGCGCAAGGCGGTATCGCAAGCCAATGCGGAAATGGTGCAGCTGAAAGCCGCCATTGCTGCGCTGCGCGACGAGCTACAAGAGTGGCCGGCGCGTCGCGATGAAGCTGTCAGGCTGGCATTGGCGCCTCAGCTTGAAGAAAACAAGCAGTTGATGGCTGCTATTTCCGCCATGCGTGAGACTCTGGAGCAGGCGCAAATAGCCAAAGAAGACGCGGTCTCTGCTGCACGCGCGCACGACCATGCTGAAATAATCCAATTGAAAGCCACCTTGATTGCCTTGCGTGAGAAGTGGCAGGCCTGCCGCGCCCCACCCTAAACTCGAAGTTATCGTCATGAAACCAGAACAGCCCCAAGTTGCCACGGCCCCAGCGCCTGCTGCGCGCAAGCGTTCGCCGAGTTCAGCCGTGCGCGAGCGCCTCAAACTGGTTGAGCTCCTACTCGAGGTGTCGCGTCAAATGGCCGGGCACGATTCGCTTGACGGTGTATTGGAAGCGCTTGTTGAAATGACCACAGACGCGCTGGGCGCAGAACGCGGCAGCTTGTTTCTCAATGATGAGCAAACCAGCGAGCTGTATTCACGCGTGGCCCAGGGCAATAACCAGCGCGAGATTCGGCTCTTGAACACCAGCGGCATTGCCGGCCATGTTTTCACCACGGGTGAGTCGGTGTCGATTGCTGACCCTTATGCGGACCCGCGTTTCAACCGAGCTGTGGACGAACAGACGGGTTTTGTCACGCGCAACATCTTGTGCGCGCCAATCAGGACCGTCAAGGGTGACATCATTGGCGTGGCGCAGAGCCTCAACAAGATCAATGGGGACTTTAACGAACACGATCTGCGCGTGCTAGAGGCCATGACGACGCAAGGCACACTGGCCTTGCAAAGTGCGGTGTTCATCGAGCGCATGCAAGCGATTCGCAAACAAGAGATGGCGTTTGTTGATGTGGTGTCTGAAATGACCGCCGACATCAAACTGAGCTCCTTGCTACAAAAAGTCATGGGTGAGGCCACCCGCATGCTCCAGGCCGAGCGCTCAACCTTGTTCTTGAATGACGAAAAATCCAATGAGTTGTGGTCCGAGGTAGGTCAGAACCTGGACGCTATACAAATTCGCCTGCCTAATCACCTGGGCATTGCCGGCACGGTCTTCACATCGGGCAAAGCCATCAACATCCCGCATGCCTACGCCGACCTGCGTTTTAACCCCGCATTTGACAAGAAAACCGGTTTTTTCACGCGCTCTATTCTGTGCGTGCCAATCATCAACAAAGCCGGCAAGATCATCGGCGTGACGCAGGCGCTCAACAAACAAGGTGGTTCTTTTACCGCGGAGGATGAGTCAAGGCTGCGTGCTTTCACGGCACAAATTTCCATTGCTTTGGAAAATGCCAAGTTGTTTGCAGATGTGCACAACATGAAAAATTACAACGAGTCCATGCTGGAGTCGATGTCCAATGCGGTACTCACGCTGGATGAAGCGGGCAACATTGCCACTTGCAACAGTGCAGGCCTGAGGATTTTGAAGGTCAGCGACACGCAGATTTTGAAGCGCTCTGCAGCTGAATTTTTCAGCGGTTCCAATGACTGGGTTGTCGAGCGGCTGAAAATGCTTGAAGACAACAACGCGATTGATGTTTTGATGGATGCAGAGTTGCTTGTGGGCGATGAGTTGGTGTCGGCCAATGTGACACTGCTGCCCCTGCAGAACATGGACAAGAAACGCTTGGGTTCGATGTTGCTGATCGAAGACATCAGCAGTGAAAAACGCATGAAGTCCACCATGTCGCGCTACATGGATCCAGGCATTGCAGACCGCTTGGTGGCCAGTGGAGCCGAGTTACTGGGTGGACAAAGCACCATGGCAACGGTACTTTTTTCTGACATTCGCGGCTTCACCACCATCTCTGAGCAATTGGGGCCGCAGGGGACGGTGGCGCTGCTTAATGAGTATTTCACCTTGATGGTCGATTGCATTGCGCATGAGGAGGGCATGCTCGACAAATTCATTGGTGACGCCATCATGGCTGCATTCGGTATCCCGGTTGGGCACGATGACGACGCTGATCGCGCTGTGCGTGCCTCGATTTCCATGATTCGCGCCCTGTGGGCTTGGAACGCTTTGCGCGTGGAAGAGGGTAAGCCACCCGTTGACATGGGTATTGGGCTCAACACCGACATGGTGGTGTCAGGCAATATTGGTTCAAAAAAGCGCATGGACTACACCATCATTGGAGACGGCGTGAACCTGGCCTCACGGTTGGAGTCCGCTTGCAAGCAGTATGGTGCCCGTATTTTGGTGAGTCAGTTCACCATGGCCCAATTGCGGGGCACTTACCGTACCCGTGAAATCGATTTGGTGGTGGTCAAGGGCAAGACCCAGCCGGTTGCGGTCTTTGAGATTCTGGATTACCACACCGAAGAGACCTACCCCAACCTGGTCGATGCTTTGGCTTACTTTCGGGATGGTTTGGCCAAGTACCGGCAAGCCAAATGGCAGGGTGCGGTCAAACAATTTGAGCAGGTGCTGGCATTGAACCCTGAGGACAAAGCCGCCAAGCTCTATCTGCAACGCTGCCAGCAACTGGCTGCAAACCCGCCCGATGCTGACTGGGACGGTGTCTGGGTCATGGACAGCAAATAAGCCACAGCCAAAAGTGCCTTGGCGCTTGCCTGGGCTTAACCTGCAGCGTTTTACACCTCTAGCGCATGATGCTTGGAAGGTAGAGCACGATGGCGGGAAACAGCGCTATGAGCCCCACCAATATGGCGTCGCAAACCAGAAACGGTGCTGCCGCTGTGGCGACTTGCTTCAAGGTGGTTCCTTTGGGGGCAACGCCAAGCATCACAAACAGCAGCAGTCCAAAGGGTGGTGTGGTTTGGCTCATTTCCAGTGCCATCAACATCATCAAGCCAAACCAAAGCGGGTCAACGCCTAGTGCTGTGATGAGCGGAAAGAAAATGGGTACCGTGATCAGCATCATGGACACAGGGTCCATGAACATGCCCAGTAGCAGAAGTGCTAGAAATATCATCACCAACATCGCTGCGGCTGGAAGCTGGAACGAGGTGGCAAATTGAAGCAAGCCCGAACTCGCGCCAGAGAAAGCCAGCAGTTGGCTAAAAATGCTGGAATTCAAGATGATGAAAAACACCATGCCGCCAACTTTGATGGTTGAAATGACCGATGTTTTGATGACCTCTAACGTCAAAAGGTGAAAGGCTGCAGCTAAGAGCACAACGCCCAACACACCAAACGCAGCCGATTCTGTAGGGGTTGCAATACCAAAAATGATGAGTCCTATCACCATCAAAACTACCAAAGCCATGGGCATGATGTTGGTTGTGATGATCATCAGGCTATCGCGCAGATTGAGTCGTTTGGTTTCGTAAATGGGCGTGTAGTGGGGGTTGCGCCAGATTTGCAGGCTCACCAAGCCGGTGTAGAGTGCTGCCAATACCAAGCCGGGCAGGATGCCGGCAATTAAAAATTTGCCAACATCAATGCCTGCGAGTGATGCCAACAACACCCCAAGCGTGGACGGTGGAATGATCATCGCCAGACCACCTGTGCCCAGAATGGGACCTAAAGCCATTTTCCAGTGGTAGCCACGACGCTCCATCTCAGGCACCATCAAGGAGCCCAGCATCGCCGTGTTGGCCATGCTCGAACCCGTGAGCGTAGAAAAGGCGGTACCGCCTGCAATGGTGAGGTAGCACAGGCGCCCTGGAATGCGGCCCAGCAAGCTATCTAGAGCGTCAAATACCTTGACGGCCAGGCCCGAATAGAAAAATACCGAGCCCATGAAAATAAAGAAGGGCACAGGCGCCAGTTGGAACCGTGTGATCAATGATGTGGAGTTGTCCACCACCTGCAGCATTGACGCGGTCCCGCCAATGAACACAAAAGCCCCAATCAGGTTGCTGGCCATGAAGGCGAAGGCCACGGGTACCCCGAGTGTCATCAGTCCGATGACAAGGGAAAGCAGCAGCAATAAAGCGAAATACCATTCCATGATTACACCGAGTCCAGTTGAAGTTCGCCTTCATAAAGCGAATCCGCGCCAAGCAAATAACGGCCAAACTCCAGCGCAACAAGGAGAAAGCACGGTGGGAACAAAGCGTATAAAAGCCAATAAGGAATATCGATCGAGCGCTCATCCATGTAGCCGAGTTGAACGGCTTGAATCAGCAAGAAGGCGCCAACGTACATGAAGATCAAAGAAATACAAATACACAGGAGGTAAACGAAGCGTTCAACCCATAGGCGCAAGCGATTTGGAAGGCGCTTGAAAACCATGTCTGTGAGTACGTGGCCTTTATTGCGAACCAAGTAGGGCGCAGACAACAAGACAAAGTACAGCAAGATGTACTCAACAAATGCAACCGTGAAACCAGGTGGTTTGAACCCGGTTGCACGCATGCAGACATCAATGATCACCATCGAAATGCCAAGGATGATGAGCACCCCGGCCGCCGCAGCGAAAGCGTTGACGGTTTTAAGTTGCCACTTGGACCATAAGGTACTCATCTTTGACACCTGAAAAGTTAGTTAAAAATCAATCAGTACTGAGCATCTTGCGAATGCGTGCCAAGTCCTCAGCACCAACTTTTTTCGATACAACGTCCCACATGGCATCGTCAGCCTTTTTCAGGTATTTTTTGGCGTCAGCACTGGCCATGGTGAATGGCTTAACACCAGCTTTTTCAGCAACGGCGATATCGGCCTTATTTTGCACAATCATCTCCGTAACAGACGCCAGCTCATATTCAGCCGCAACCTTAGCAATGATTTTTTGTGCGTCGGGTGTCAGACTGGCCCATTTGGCTTTTGAGATCAAAACCACATTGGCCAGGTTATAGAACTTGGGCTCAATGCGGTAGCTGATGCGATCAGCCAAACCAATTGAGCCCAAACCCACTGTTGGCCAGCCAAAGCCATCGATCAATCCGCGCTCGAGACCGGTTGGCACGTCACCTGAAGGAATGGTGACGGTGGTGGCGTTCAGGGCTTTTTGAATCGGGCTGTAGGCACCAGTGGTGCGCATGTTGAATCCGCTCAGGTCAACCATGCCATCTTTCATATTCGGCTTCTTCTTGGTGTACAGGTAGTAGCCAGAACCTTCGCCAGTTTCTGACCAAGCCAGCAGGTGAGCTTGCAGACGTGTATCAAAAATTTTGTCGTAAGCATCGACGGCACCGGTGCTGCGCAGTTTCTCGATGCCGATGTTTTGCAGCATCATGGCTTGGGCTTCTGGCACCACGCCGGCAACGTAAGCTGCTGGAATGAACAGCACGTCGATCACGCCGCGTTGCATGGCCTGTGCAGCACGGTTTGCCGGTGTGACCTCAGGCCCGCCTAGTAAATTAAGTTGAACCACACCTTTGCCCTGTGCATTGAGTGGGGTCAAAAAATGCTTGATGTAGCTCTGCGAGAGCGCGTGCTTGGTGGGCAGTGCCGTTTGTGTCGAGAGGGTTACCTCTGCGGCGCTGGCACCCGCACCAATGCCCAATGCCATGGTGGCCAATGCCAAGCTGCTCAGTAATTTACGTTTCATCATCGCTATCTCCTTTTGGTTTTACATATGAACTCAAGGTTCGCTTCTTTCAAAAAAACGAGGGTTCGCAAGGGGTCAAACCCCATGTCGTCACGTTCACTGCTTTGGCAGCTTGCCAAAGCCTTGCAGGGGGACATCCTATACTGACTACAGCCGGTGTACGTGTTGCGCTGGTGTTTTGATAGATCGCCAAGTGCGCGTGGCGTTGAAGGTCTTTGTTTGCGCTGTCAGGCTGTGTTTGGGTTACGGGTCGCAGGTGTCTGGCCTTAACGTGCCCATGGCCGGTGACTATTCTGCCCAACCTTAAACTTAGCGCCAGCTTTGGCGAAGATGAAGGCGCAACCAGCGTGTAAGCCTGCGCTTCAAAAGTGACGAGGTGCATTTTGTCGACAAAAAATCATATTTGCGTGAATTTTGCACGATATATATAATTTGTCAATCAACCTGAAAAATAAAAATGACTGACCTTGCGTCAGGATGGCAGGCCACTAACGAACCAAACAATCGGGGGAATCGATGGCATCTAGCATGACGGATGTCGTGGAGGGTAGTGTGGGCAGCGATTCGTTAGCCGACAGTGCTTATCGCCGGCTGCGCGCAGACATTATTCGAGGCGTGCGGGGGGCAGGTGAGCGCCTGAGGATCGAAAAGCTTAAAAGCATTTACGGCATGGGCCCTACACCCTTGCGCGAGGCGCTGCAGCGCTTGAGCTCAGAGCAGCTCGTCCTGGCGCAAGAGAACCGCGGCTTTGTGGTGGCTCCCTTGGATTTGGCTGATTTTGCTGATTTGAATTTCGCGCGGGCAGAAATTGAAAAAATTGCTCTGCGCAGAGCCATCAGCATTGGTAGCACCGATTGGGAGGGTCAGGTGGTGGCGGCCAGTTACGTGATGGCCAAGGCAGATGCGCGCTTGGCCGCCTATGACAGCATCCAACATGATGACGAGTGGGAGCGAGCGAACACCGCTTTTCACACCGCCATGGTGTCAGCCTGTGACTCGCGCTGGCTGCTGATGACACGCGGGCGCCTGCACGATATGTGTGAGCGTTATCGGCGCGCCTCTTTGCACTCTGAGACGGGACACCGAAGCACTGCCGATGAGCACCGAGAGATTGCCCAAGCGGTATTGGCGCGAGACGCTGAGCGCGCCTGCAGTCTCACTGACCAACATTTTGTGGCTACGTTGGATATTTTGATGAAAAAACCAGCCAGTCGAGACAACGTTTTTGCCGCTAAGCCTTAGGAGTCCAAACCATGATGGATACAGAAAAAATTGTGAAATTTTGGGTCAATGGCGATGCAGTTTCGGTATCCGAGGCTGACACCTCGCTACCCATGCTCAATTTTCTGCGGGAACGATTGAGCTTGAATCGGGTGCGCTACGGTTGTGGGGCGGGGGCTTGTGGGGCTTGCACCATTGTTTGCGATGGTGAGGCCATCACTTCCTGCGACAAAGCCGTTTCAGACATGGCGGGTAGACACATTGAAACCCCGGAAAATTTAGGTGACGCGGCCAATCCACATCCGGTGTTAGCTGCTTTGATTCGGCAACAAGCGGTGCAGTGTGGCTATTGCATATCAGGTGTGGCGATGCGGGTGAAGGCCTTGTTGGACAACAATCCAACGCCGTCCAGGCCAGAAATTTTGAAGGCTTTAGACAATCACCTGTGCCGGTGCGGCACGCATGTGCGCATCGTGCGCGCCGTAGAAGATTTGGTCGCAAGCGGGGAGATGGCGTGAAAACACCGATTCAATTAGAGCAGTCACCCGCAATTGGCGACTGGGTAAGCCTCGAGCCTGGCATGGTCAAGGTGTTGAGTGGTCGGGTTGAGCTTGGCCAAGGCAACCTCACAGCCCTGCTGCAAATCGCCGCTGATGAGCTCGATGTGGGCATCGCCCAAGTGCGCATCACCGGAGGAGACACGCGTCAAACGCCTAACGAGGGTTTTACGTCCGGCAGTTTGTCCATCACGCAAAGTGGCTTGGCTATTCGGTGGGCCGCTTCGGCAGCACGTTACCTGCTGCTGGCTGCAGCGGCTGAGCAGCTGGGTATCGACGCGGCGCGCATCAGCGTGGATGGAGGCCTATTTTCAGTGGATGGCGTATCGGCGGGTCTAGGGTATTGGGATGTCGCATCTCAGGTGAATTGGGGCGCATCGGTCGCAGAATTTGCCAAGCCCAAAGCGCATGCACAACGCCGTTTGGCTGGCGCTAGCGTGCCGCGTATTGATTTGGCTGAACGCATCATGGGTACGCCATTTGTTCATGACCTTGTGTTACCAGACATGGTGCACGGGCGCATGGTGCAGCC
>CAWUSQ010000019.1:0-14485 GCA_963925275.1 uncultured Rhodoferax sp. | reverse complement strand
GCCCGAGTTCAAGGCCAAAAACCGTCGCCCGATCGATCGGCCCTTTGTGCACAGCATCTTCGCGCGCGACCACGCCGATTGCGCAGACATGGTCACGGTTGAAGCCTTTGCCGACGCTATCCTGACACTGGACGACTCCATGCCCACCGGCACCTACGTTGACATGTGTTCCAAACTACCGCTGGTCGATCCGCTGAAAATTCCCGTGTCATCCATCATTTTGCGTGGTGAGTACGACGGCATTGCCGGCATGGACGACTTGATTGATTTCTTCAAGCTGCTGCCCAATACCAACAAGCAGTTCAGTGTCATGCGCGGCATCTCGCATGCCAGCTTTCAGCAAAAGAACTACATGATGGTTTACCACCTGTTGCACAGTTTCTACACCATGCCTGACCCCGTCTACCAGGGTTGATGCAGGCGCTTGCCTGTGATGCCAAGCTCAACGCGGTCATAGACCGCGCCGGCTGGGCAGTTTTGTAAACGGACTCGCCAAAGTTTGCTGACTGCATGCGTGTGGCGCTCGTGTTCAAGTCTGATGCTGCCAAGGTGCCAGATGCTAAGCAGCAAGCAACGCAGGGCATCCACAACGGAATGCACCATGCTTACTTGCTTGCACTTTACCAACCAATGAATTTGGGCAGCCAAAGTGCAATTTGTGGATAACAGAAGAGTATGACCAGCGTCACAGCCTGCATAGCCAGGAAAGGCAGTACTCCCTTGTAGATGTCTTTGATGCTCACATCAGGCGGTGCGACCCCTTTCAAGTAAAACAAGGCCCAACCAAATGGTGGCGTTAGGAAAGAAGACTGAAGGTTGACGGTGATCAGCATGGCAAGCCACACAGGATTAACGCCTTGAGCCAACAGTACAGGCAAGAACAGGGGAACGGCAATGTAGCTGATCTCGATCCACTCGATGAAGAAGCCCAGTACAAAAATGAGCATCATCATGAACCAGATGTCGCTGTTCACACCACCAGGAAGCACCTCGAACATGCGCGTGATCAGATCTTCTCCATGCAGACCTCGGAAAGACAGGGCGAAAACTTGAGCGGTCATGAGAATGAGCATCATGATGGCCGTGATCTTGCTTGTCTCCAGTGCGGCGTCTTTCAGGACCTTCATGTTGAAGCGGCCAGATAAGACAGTGATCAGGACGGCGCCAACTGCACCCATCGAGGCCGCTTCAGTCGGTGCTGCAACGCCGCCTACGATGGAGCCGAGTACTGACACGACCAGCAATATCGGCGGCACCACCACTTTCCAGAAGCGCACCCATAGTTGACCACGCGATACGCTGTCGCGCTCTTCCTGTGGGATCGCCGGCATAAGCTCTGGCTTGATCCAACCAAGAATAAGTAGAAAGATGATGTACATCGCCGACAAGAGCATGCCGGGTCCAACAGCCGCTGCGAAAAGCGTGCCTACCGATAGCTGCATGATGTCCGAGAGCAGGATCAGAATCAGACTGGGCGGGATGATTTGCCCCAGTGTTCCTGATGCGCAGATGGCGCCGCAGGCAATGCTCTTGTTGTAGCCGCGCTTTAAAAGCGTGGGTAGGGTCAACAGGCCAAGGGTGATGACCGTCGCACCAACAATGCCGGTGGTTGCGCCCATGAGCACGCCGAACAGAATGATCCCGACACCCATGCCGCCGCGAACGCCGCCTGCGATGTGGCCCATGACGTCGAGCAAGTCATCAGCCAGCCTTGATTTTTCCAGCATCACACCCATGAAGACAAAAAGGGGAATGGCCATCCATTGATAGCCAGCAACAATGCCGTACAGGCGTGCCGGTAGCAGACTAAACAAGGTGTCGCCAAAGCCCAGGTAGCCAAATATGAAGCCTACCGTGGCCAAAGTGGTGGCAACCGGTATGCCAAGCATCAGCAAGGCGAAGAAACCCACCAGCATGAGAAGGGCGTAGGTCTGTGGTTCAAACATCACGGGCCCCCTTCAATGGCTGGTGCGCAAGCCATAAGTGCAAGAGTGCCGCCAACTGCTGCAAAGCCACCAGGGCGTACCCAATGGGTATCAGTGACTTGACGATCCACCGCAGTGGGATCCCACCTGGATCGGGCGAGCCCTCCTGAATAGAAAAAGATTGCATCATGTAGGTGATGGACAGCTTCATGAAAATCAGTGCAATCGCGATCATGAGAAGGTAGGAGAGGATGTCGACGATGTATTTTTTTCGGGGTGAATAACCGGCGTAGAAAAGATCGACACGAACGTTGTCGCCACGCTGTAAGGCGTAGCACATGCCCAGCAGAATGAGCGCGGCAAGCAGGTGCCACTCAAGCTCTTGCGCCCAGACGGAACCCAGGCTGAAGGCGTATCGCAATAAGACGTTGACGGCAACCAATGCCATCATGCCCAATGCCAGCCAGAGGGTCGCCTGGCCAAAAGCATCGATCAGTGATTCAAGCTTTTTGATCACTGCAGGGAGCGCGCTATGTTTCATGAAATACTTTTGATGAGAATGGAAGCAGCAAAAATCTTGAATGACTGAGCTTGCCGAAGCCCCTTCCCTTTGGATAGCGAGCTTCAGCAGTCTCAGTCTCAACCGTGTGCCTCAGAGGCTTGTTTAGCCTCGAACCTTGACGTGGTATTGCTCTTCACTGACCTCAACCCAGCGGTCATATTTGGCCTTGAAGTTCATATAAGACGTGTGAACTTTTTTAACCAGAGGGTCCTTGGCTACGGCCTCTTCCAGGACTTTATCGGTCGCTGACCGGAGTGCCTTGATCACTGCATCGGGCAGTGGCTTGGCGATGACTTTCTGGTTTTTCACCAGGTCGTCCATGGCCTCTGAGTTAGCCTTCTGGCACCACGCTTCGCTGATGACATTGCAGGCAGCAGCAGCGTTGCTCACGATGAGCTGCAGGTCTTTGGGCAACTTGTCCCAGGCCGCTTTGTTGATCAGCAACTCAGAGACGGTAGCCGGCTCGTGCCATCCGGTGGTGTGGTAGAACTTGGCAGCTTTATGCAGACCCAGCCGACGATCTTGGTAAGGACCAACGAATTCGGCCGCATCGATCACCCCACGCTCCAGCGCCGGAAAAATTTCTCCACCTGGCAAGACCTTCACGTCCACGCCGAGCTGGGCGTAGACTTTGCCCGCCAGCCCAGGGATGCGCATCTTCAGCCCTTTGAGGTCAGCCACGCTGGTGATTTCTTTTTTGAACCAGCCGGTCATCTGCACACCGGTGTTGCCGCAGGGCATCGCGACCATACCAAAAGGTGCGTAGACCTCATTCCACAAATCGATGCCACCACCATCGTAAAGCCAGCCATTCACGCCCTGAAAGTTGAGCCCAAATGGCACAGCAGTGAAATACTGTGAGGCGAAGGTCTTGCCCGTCCAAAAGTAGCTGTTTGCGTGGTTCATCTCCACAGTTCCTGAACGCACGGCATCGAAGCCTTCAAAGGCGGGGATCAACTCGCCGGCACCGAATACTTGGATGTTCAGACGTCCGCCCGACATGTCGCGGATGCGCTTGGCCAGATCGGTAGCACTGCCAGGACCGTCCATGTAAAACGGAGAGCCTTTGGGATAGGCGCTGGTCATTTTCCAGTTGAAGGTAGTCTGCGCTCGCGCGATCATGGGAAAGGCCAAGGCGGTTGCTGCAGTGCCAGCGGAAATGAGAGAACGGCGATTCAATTGCATAAGAACTCCAGGTAATGGTTGATAAGGCTTACTACCTGTCTGAGCAAATTGCATGCCAGCACAAAAGATGTTTTTTGCCAGGCTTTACATGGGGCAGCACACAGGTTAAACACGATCAATGCGTTGAAGTGCGTACGCGAGTTTTTGGTGCAAGGTATGCCAATAACAGGCGGGCATTTAGAAAAATGCCCCAAAAAGAGCCCAACAACTTGTAAGCCTAGAGGCCTGCAAGCGCTGAATTAGACGGATGAGTTGGCACGATCTTGTATTCAGATTCGGACCAAAACCGTTTGAAGCATGGCGACATGCCCTGCAGGTTGTGGACTCGACTGAGCTCAACCCAGATGGTCCATCAGGCGCACCTGCGGCGCTGTTTGGGTGCGCTCGGCGCACTGGCGGCCATTTTTGCCCTTCTTCCTTGTCCATAGCGCAAGCTATGAACGCCTCAGTCAGGTAAAACAGACTCGCCATGGCATCCACCCGCCCTCCAAACCCCAATGGACAATCCGGGTTCAACATCCAAGGTCATCCGCAAGCGATGAACAAGCGCAAGAGCAACAAGGCCAACCGATGGTGTCGCTTACACAGCTGTGGGGGTTGACCGCGACTGGGGGTATCAGGGGCGACAGGCCATGCCGCTAGGTTCAAGGGCTTAAAAGTTTCTGGATGCTCAGGTAATTTTCCAGCGTCAATTGCAAGTGTTGGCGCAAGGCGTCGGCGGCTTTGATTTGTTGGCCTTTTTCGAGCCAGTCTAAAATTTTCAGGTGCTGTTTGCTTTGCGTGTGGTAACGCTTGCGGTCCACCATGGCGCGGTAGGAGATGAGCCGGCGAATGCGGTTGACCCGGCGCAAAGTGTCTATGAAAAAAGGATTTCCTGAAGCTCTCACCAGGGTTTCGTGAAAATGTACCCCCGACTCGTAAATCTGGTCAGCGCTGTCGGTTTCGATGCCGCCGGCCAGCAGATGTAACTCGGCTTGGCGGCAGCGTTGCAGGTCGGCGGTGTGCAAGTGGTAATGGGGCTCGAGCAAGGCGGCAGGCTCCAGTGCGATGCGCAAGCGGTAGGACTGCAACAGGCTTTCAGCAGAGTTGAGCATGGGGGCAAACTCCCAACCGTAGCCTGGCTTTTTGCTGATCCAGCCTTCGTGCACGATGCGTTGCAACAGCGCTTTGAGTTGGGCGTGGCTGAGCCCATAGCGCTCGCGCAGCAAGTACTCGCTGACGGTAGGTGCCAGCTGGCCGTTGAAGCAGTCCTCAGCCAGTCGCAAATACGCTTGCTGCTGGGCAGAGGGCGCTGGCAAGGTGGCCATCGTTCGACCAGCTCCGGCCATGGACTGGTTATTGGGCACAAAGTAGCCGCGGTTGGGCTGGTGTTCGATCAGGCCTTGATTGGCCAAGCACTGCAGCGCCTTGTTCACTGGCGAGCGCGACAGCTTGAAGGCATCGGCCAAGGCTTGGGCTGGCAGGTGGCTGCCACTGGGCAATTGATCTTGCTGGATTTTCTCCAGAATCAGGTGCGCAACAGGGGTGCTGTCTCTCATGCGTTCAGCGCCTTTGCAGTACCTTTGGGATTGGTCAATTTATAGGCTTGAAGCATATGGGGCATTACACCGCCGACGCGCAGCAAAGCCAGTTCCAGCTGGGTTTGCACCGCCGCCATGGTCTGCAGCTCCTCGCAGCCGCCGCTGATGCGGTGAATGCGCACACTAATCGGTGCACGAATGCCCACTTGATCAGTATCGGCCAGTACCTCGATGCGGTCGCCCAAGCCAAGCGCCAGTTGTTCAGGCCCAATGGACTCAGGCAGCGTCAAAGGCAAAATGCCCATGCCAATGAGGTTGGTGCGGTGGATGCGCTCGAAGCTGCGTGCCAGCACAGCGCGCACGCCGAGCAAGCGCAGGCCTTTAGCGGCCCAGTCACGCGAGGAGCCCATGCCGTAGCGCTCGCCTGCCACCAACACGGTGGATTGACCGTCTTGGGCGTAACGGCAGGCGACGTCCCAAATGGCGTGCACCACACCGCTGGGTTGGTGCACGGTGTGTCCCGTGGGTGCATCTGGCACCAGCAGGTTACGCAGTGACTTGCTGAAAAAAGCGCCGCGTACCATGACCTCCCAATGCCCGCGCCGCGAGGCGAACACATTGAGTTCATCGGGCGGTTCGCCGCGTGCCATCAAAAATTCGGCGGCTTGGCTGTTGAGCGCAATGCCACTGGCCGGCGATATGTGGTCAGTGGTCACATCGTCGCCCACCACCAACAGCGGGTAGGCGCTGTACTGACCCAATAAGCTGCCCTGGTCCAGACCCGCAAACGGGGGGCGGCACAAGGTGTTGGACGCCTCTTCCCAAGGGAAACAAGCGCCTTGCGGTGGGCGCAGCGCCTGCCACATCGGGTTGGCGCTGGCCGCCTCAAAGGCGGCGTGAAAGTCACCGGCATCCAGGCCCAGAGCCAAGGCAGCGCGCACCTCGTCGTCACCAGGCCAGAGATCGGCCAAGTGCACGGCTTGCCCATACTGATCTTGCCCCAGTGGGTCTTCGAGCAGGTTCAGATCGGCCCGACCTGCCAGCGCGTGCGCTACCACCAAGGCCGGCGACATCAAAAAGCCCAAGCTCAGGTCAGCGTGTATGCGACCTGGAAAATTGCGGTTGCCTGACAAGATGGCCACGGCTTGTACGCGGCCCTCTAGGTGGGCTTGTGCCACAGTGGGCAGCAAGGGGCCGGCGTTGCCGATGCAGGTGGTGCAGCCGTAACCAACGATGTGAAAACCCAAGGCCTCGAGATCTTCGAGCAGGCCCGCGCGTTGCAGAAACAGGCGCGCTGCTGGCGAGCCCGGTGCCAGCGATGTCTTCACCCAGGGTGCTGGCCTGAGTCCTTTAGCGCGCGCCTTGCGGGCCAGCAAGCCCGCGGCCATGAGCAAGCCAGGATCCGAGGTGTTGGTGCAACTGGTGATGGCGGCGATCGCCACAGGGAAATAAGGCAGGTCTGAGCGTTCGTCAAGCGGTGGCGGGCTTGTGCGGTGCAGTGCTGCCCGCATCGCCGACAAGGCCATGGCATCCTGTGGCCGACTGGGTCCACTCACCGTAGCCTGTACCTGATCGAGCGCCAGCTCAATGGTCTGCGAGTAGCGTGGGTGCGCCTGCGGGTCGAACCACAGACCTTGGTGTTTGCAATAAGCCTCTATGCGCTCGAGCTGCTGCGCCGTCCGACCAGTTTCCAGCAGGTAAGACAGGGTGTGTTCATCCACAGGAAAAAATGCCGTGGTGGCGCCAAACTCTGGGGCCATGTTGGCTAGAACGGCACGTTGCCCCAAGCTGAGTTGGGACACGCCGGGGCCAAAAAATTCGACAAAACAGTCCCCTGGGTTGAGTTGCCGAATCTGTTTTGTCAGACGCAAGACCAGGTCGGTGGCGTTGCTGCCCGCGGGCAGCCGACCCGTCAGGCGTACCCCCAAGACCTGCGGAATACGCAGCATGGTCGGCATGCCCAACATCACGGTCTGCGCCTCCAGCCCACCTACCCCCCAGCCCAACACACCCAGGCTGTTGACCATGGGCGTGTGGCTGTCGGTGCCGATCAGGGTGTCGGGGATCAACCAGACCTCGCCATCGATGGTGCAGGTGCTCACCACGCTGGCGAGCTGCTCTAAATTGATGGTGTGCATGATGCCCGTGCCGGGTGGGTGAATGCGCAAACCCTTAAAGGCCTGCGCCGCCCAACGCAAAAACCGGTAGCGTTCGGCATTGGCCTGGTACTCCAGACGCAGGTTGACGGTACTGGCGTTGGCCTGCGCATGCACTTTCACCGCCAGAGAATGGTCGACCGAGACGTCAATTGGCAGTTGCGGGTTTAACAAGGTGGGATCAAACCCTGCTTCACGAATGGCATCGCGCATGGCCGCCATGTCGACCAGCGCCGGGGTGCTGGTGGTGTCGTGCATCAAAATCCGCGCCGGTTGAAACGCAATTTCAGCCTCGCTGGTGCCGCTGTCAGGCCAGGCCAGAAGGGCTTGGATGGCGCATGCACGCTCGCTGCCCCGCATACAGCGCGCCACGTTTTCCAGCAGCAAGCGCAGCACCACGGGCAGGCGTTGCAGCTGGACAGGCGCCAGCATGTGCAGGTCCACATAGCGGTAATTTTCGCCCTGGAGCGTCAAGGTGTTGATTGGTAACCAAGGGTTTGCCATAGCTTGAATTTTGCATTTGTTTCATATAAAGTGCAATCTTTGCTCGCTTGTAGCCCTGCTGGTTGCAGCAAGGCTACAAGGGCTGACTGGGCGTTTGTAGAGCGGGTTCAGACAGAGGAGAAAGATTTGACAGCTTCGCTACTGGTTTTAGAGGGTGATGGGATTGGTCCTGAGATCAGTCAGGCGACGGTTGCGGCGCTTCAAACGGTTGACCGCTTGTTTGCCTTGGATTTGCGCTTTGAGTACGCCGACATCGGCCTCAAGGCCTTGGCCGAGACCGGCACCACTTTCCCCGAGACGGTGTTGTCACTCGCCCGGGCTGCCGATGGGGTGGTTTTGGGGCCGGTGTCGCACAACGTCTACCCGCCAGTGAGCCAGGGCGGCGTTAACCCATCAGGTGCTTTGCGTAAGCAGCTCGATCTGTATGCCAATATCCGGCCCGCGCGTACACGCGGCGGCTTCAGCGCCAACAGCAGCAAACCGGTCGACCTGGTGGTGGTGAGGGAGAACACGGAAGGCTTTTACGCTGACCGCAACATGTTCATGGGCAATGGTGAATTCATGCCTACGCCAGACCTGGCGCTGTCGGTGCGCAAAGTCACGCGTCAGGCCAGCCTGCGCATTGCTGAGACCGCATTTGAACTGGCCATGAAGCGCCGCCGTCAAGTGGCGGTGGTGCACAAGGCCAATGTGCTGCGCATCAGCGACGGCCTGTTCTTGGAGTGCACCCGAGAGGTGGCCCAACGCTATCCACAGGTAGAGTGCCAAGAATTCCTTGTGGACGCCATGGCTGCGCTTTTAGTGCGCGACCCCAGCCGCTTTGATGTGATTGTGACGACCAATATGTTTGGCGACATTTTGTCGGATGAGGCCGCTGAACTCTCGGGCAGTTTGGGCCTGGCGGCCTCGCTCAATGCCGGCACAGACCATGGCGTTGCACAGGCTCAGCATGGCTCCGCCCCTGATATCGCAGGCCTTGGATTGGCCAATCCGGCATCCCTGCTGGGCTCTGCGGCCATGCTGCTCGATTGGCTTTCTCGCAAAGGCCATGGTGCAGCGTTTGAGCGGGCTGGTGCTTGTATTGAACAGGCGCTCGACGCCACCATTGCCTCGCCGCAAGGCCGCACCCGTGACATGGGCGGCACGCTCAGTACACAGGCGTTCACGCAACAGGTCTGCGCCCAGATGGAGAATCTGGCCACATGAATCGACCGGCTTGGTTGCAGCGCATTGACGACACACTGAGCTGGCTGGAGTCTGGGCTGATTGGTGGGTTGACGGCGCTGGCGTTTTTGACGGGTTCTTCACAGGTCATCTTGCGCTATGTGTTCAACACGGGTTTTGCTTGGTCTGAGGGCATGTTTGTACTGTTGACGGTGGCCGCCATGCTGGCCGCGGGCAGTCGTGCGGCACGTGACGATGCCCACGTGCGCATGGACTTGTTGGCACAGCACGCGGCGCCTGGTCCGCGCAAAGCCTTGCAGTTAACGGCCCACCTGCTTACTTTAGGGCTATGTGTGTATTTTTGCGTCGCCGGCTACACCTATGTCCGCTTTTCCTTCGACATGGAAACCATCGCCCCTGAAACCGGCATTGCCGAATGGAAAACCTGGTTGCTCATACCCTTGAGCATGGCAGCTTTCAGCTTGCGCTACGCCATTTTGTTGATAGACGTTTGGTGCGACCGACCCACCGCTTACAAAGAGGTGCGTGAATGACGACGCTGACCCTGTTGTTGTGCTTTTTCGGCCTGATCATTGTGGGTGCTCCAATTGCTGTGGCCCTGGGCGGCTCGGTGATTGCAACGTCCATGTTGTTTGCGCCGATCCCCATTGAAGTGATCGGGCAAAAACTGTTCGCCAACTTGGATCATGTGACCTTGATGGCCGTGCCATTTTTCTTTTTCTCCGCCGCGCTCATGGAGACCGGAGGCATGGTGCGGCGCCTGATTGACCTGGCCAATGCCTTGGTTGGCCACTGGCGAGGCGGCTTGGGTCTGACGACGGTGGGCAGTTGCACCCTGTTTGCCGCCATTTCAGGCTCCAGCCCTGCGACGGTGGCCGCCGTAGGGCGCATCTTGTACCCCTCGCTGCTCAAAGAGGGCTACACCTCGCGCTATGCACTGGGCGCTTTGGTGACTGCGGGCTCTATCGGTATCTTGATTCCGCCCAGTATTCCCCTGATCATTTATGGATTTGTCACGGAAACCTCGGTTATTCGCCTGTTTTTGGCCGGCGTTGTGCCGGGCCTGATGTATGCCGCAGGGCTGCTGTTCATGGCCCGTTGGTTGGCCAAGGGTCAAACCCATGTCACTACCCAGCGCTTGAGCTGGCAGGAGCGCTGGCCCGTGGTGCGCAACGCCTTGCCTTCTTTGTCGCTGCCCGTTTTTTTGTTGGTGGGCATTTATGGCCTGCCGGCTTTCGATTGGGGCGTTTTGGCCTATGAGGGAGGCGCGATCTTCACGCCCACAGAGGCGGCCATCATGGGGTGTTTGCTGGCTTTTGTGGTGGGCAAATGGTGGTACCGCGAGCTGACGGTGCGCTCGGCGCTGACCGCGGTGATCAGAACTGCGCCCAGCGTGGGCATGATTTTTTTCATCACCACCAACGCGTTATTGTTTGCCTTTTTCATCACCAAAATGGGCATACCGCAGGCGGTGACAGAGTTTCTCTTGGAGATGAAGCTCTCCAAGGAGGCTTTCTTGATGCTGATTAATATCTTGTTGACGATCGTGGGCTTTTTCCTTGAAGGTGTGCCCACCATTTTGATGTTTGTCCCCGTCTTGTTTCCGGCGGCCATGGCGCTGGGTATTGATCCGGTACATCTGGGCATCATCATCGTGCTCAACATCGAGCTGGGCTTGGTGACGCCGCCCGTTGGGCTCAATTTGTTTGTGGGCGCTGGCATTTCGGGCAAGCCTGTGGTGGAGGTGTTCCGCGCGGCTTTGCCCTGGATGTCGGTTACCGTTGTGATGTTGTTGCTGGTGACCTATGTCCCCAGCTTGAGCCTTTATCTGCCGAATTTGTTGATGTAAAACTGATTGTTTTAACCACCCCTAGGAGACCTTAAAGATGACTCATGCCCTGAAAACTCGACTGCGCGCACTGGCGCTTGCCTCGGTGTTGACCTGTGGTGCTGCTGCTGCCATGGCTGCCGGAAAAATTGTGATGTCCAACGACAACAATGCGCTGGGCGTTAAAGGACAAACCTTTGAGGTGCTCAAAAAGGAATTGGTGGCGCGCCTGCCCGGAACAGCCGTAGAACTCGCGCATGGCGGCACCTTGTTTGACCAAAAAACACAGGTTCAGGGCTTGCAGTTGGGCAGCGTGGACATCATTGCGCCCACCTCCGGCATTTATGCCAAAGTGGTGCCACAGCTCAACGCCTTGACCCTGCCATTTTTGCTCACAACACCAGAGGAAATTGACAAAGCACTCAAAGACCCAGCCGTGCGTGCCTCGTTTGTGCCCAAGATGCAGGCCAAAAACATTGAGCCCATTGCGATCTGGATCAACGGCCCGCGCGATCTGGGCTACAAAGGCAAGAAGGCGATCTTGAACCCTGCCGATATGAAGGGCGTGAAAATTCGAGTGCAATCGGTGCCTGCTGATATCGCAACCATGAAGGCCTTGGGCGCCAATGTGGTGGCCATGTCGTGGACAGAAGTGCCTACGGCTTTGCAGCAAGGCGTCATCGATGCGGTCGAGCCCACCCCTAATGCGCTGGTCGGCGCTGGCTTGCACGAGACCATTGACCAGGTGACCCGCATTGAGTACCAGTACAGTTTTTATGTGGTGGGTGCCAATAAGAAATGGTGGGACAGCATGCCTGCGGCAGACAAAGCCAAAGTGCAAGAGGCACTGGACATTGCCACCAAGTGGAACTGGACCAATACCGCACTTGAAAATGAAGCGGCCTACAAAAAAGTTAGCGCATTGGGCAAAAAAATCCACACATTGACACCCGCGCAGCGCCAAGCTTGGAAAAAAGTCGCTGTCCCTGTTTGGGATGAGTTTGGCACCAAGTTGGTGGGCGCTGATGTGATGAAGCGACTCGCCGTGATTGGCGGCCTCAGCAACTGAGGTTGTCAAGCCCGTACAGGACAGCTGGGTTCTTGCGCAGAACCTGCTGGGCCAGTCCAGGGTCGAACCGCGCATGAACCGCCTGCAGCAGCTGATGCGTGTCAATGTCGCAGCAAGGCTGCGTGGGCGGCTTGGTCATCGCCCGGCTTTGATGCGCCGGCGTGTGGGGCCAGTCACTGGCCCCACCAAGCGGCTGTGGCGTAATGCGTGCGCGTTGCTGTGCCAAAGCGGGCAGCTACGCATCAAAGGCATGGCGTCCAACGCGGTAGCTGCCCGACAACTTCAGCCAGCTGGCTTGGACGGTTCGCGCGCAGGTCACGCACACCGGCTTGGTGCACGGTGTTGCGCGGCGACTCTGGCGGCACCTGCGCCAACACCGTCATGGCGCATGCATCCAGCCGCGCTCGCTGAGCTTGGTCAACAGCATTGAGCATGCAGCGCTCGTCTTGCCCCAAAATACGGGGCCGCACCACCACCGCACGGGCCAATCGCCAGACGGTCGTCGGCGCAAAAAATAAAGTAAATTGCTAACTAGCTAAGGAAAAAAATGACAGAAGACCTTCACCGTATGTCAACCGGCGCACTCACCGAGTTGGCGCAGGCGGTCCTGCGCGCCCATGGCCTGGATCAGGCAGATGCCAGCGATGCTGCCGAAATTTTGGTGCTGGCCGACCTGTTTGGTTTATCCACGCATGGCGTGCATCGCCTGATTTCCTATACCGAACGCATGCGCATCGGCGGTATCCAGGTCCAGTCCAATATTGCGGTGGAAACCGTTGCGCCGGCGCTCTTGCGTGTCGATGGCGACAACGCAGTGGGGCCTTTAGTCGGCGCGCGTGCTTTGCGGGCTGCCATGGATGCGGCCAAGCACACGGGGGTGGCGCTGGCGCTTGTGCGCGGCTCTAACCACTTTGGCCCGATCGTGCCTTACTGCCACCTGGCTGCACAAGAGGGCTTTGCAACCATCATCGCCAGCAACGCGACCTCAACCATCACGCCTTGGGGGGGTAAGCAAACCCGCTTGGGCAACAACCCCGTTGGCTTTGGTGTGCCACGCCCTGGCCATGACCCAGTGGTGCTGGACATGGCCTTGAGCGTGGCGGCGCGGTCGAAAATTCGCAATGCTGCCAATGCGGGACAAGCCATTCCCGAGGGTTGGGCCACCGACGCGCAGGGGCGCCCAACCACCAGCGCGACCGAGGCGCTCAAAGGATTTTTGCTGCCAGTGGGGGGGCACAAGGGCTATGGGCTGGCCATCATGGTGGATTTGTTGGCCGGCTTGTTATCGGGGGCCTCTTACTTGACACGGGTGAGTTCGTGGCAGGATGACCCAGACAAACCACAGGATCTGGGGCATCTCTTCTTGGTGATCAATACGAAGTTCTTGGGTGACACCGAATGGTTGGTTACCCGCATGCAAGACTTTGCTGACATCGTGCACGACACGCCCGCGGTTGACCCGAACCAAGCGGTGCAATTGCCCGGTGAGCGCGAGTACCAACGCATGAAAGAGCAGTCTGCCAACGGCATCAGCCTGCCGCAAGACCTGTACCAGCAGCTGTTGGCGTTGGCCGGCCAGAAAGCTTGATGATGGCAGCTCTAAACCCCAGTGCAGCATACCCCGCAGAGGAAGGCGGCTACCGCATCGACATCTTGGTGCACGGTTACCCCGGACGCTCCGTGTGTCACGGCAGCCTTGGCTGGAGCACCATCGTCTTGTTGCGCGGCCACGGCCGTGTGGCCTTGATTGATGTGGGTGCCTTTGGTGTTCGCCACCTGCTGCAACACAAGCTTAAAGATTTGGGCCTTGAGCCCGAAGACGTTACCGACGTGATCCTGACGCATGCGCATTACGACCACGCCATCAACTGGACGCTGTTTGCCCATGCGCGCATCCATATTTCTGGCTTTGAGCTGGACTGGTCATTGACAGTACCTTGGGGCAAAACCCCAGTGCCTGAACTGTATGTGAAAGAGCTGGCACAGTGGCCAACCCTGCAACGCGTCGAGCCGGGTCAGGAGATCGTGCCCGGCTTGCTGGCGCACCCTGCGCCTGGGCACACCCCAGGGCATTTGGTGTTTGTGCTTTCGGGGCAGACGCGCGACGTGGTCTTCACGGGCGACGCGGCCAAGAACCGCGCTGAACTGCTCTCACGCAGCGCTGATATGAGCCTTGACGTGCACGACAGCGCTGCCACCATCGAGCGTATCTGGGCCTTGTGGTCAGCCAAACCGGGTTCGGTGCTGGTGCCCGGCCACGACCTGCCCATGGTCCTGACTGACGGGCAGCCCGCGTACTTGGCCGAGCGCGAGGGGGGCATCCGTGCTTGGTTGGGTGACACATTGGAGCAGACGACCGAGTTCAGTATCGTCTTGGATTGATGCGCCAGTTGACGGTGCGTTTCAGTTTCAGACAGTGAGTGCACGGCCGCTTAGGCCTCAGAATCAGCCCAATGCACACAGAGTTGCTGCATGGGTTGTGCGGTGGCAAATGCAAAGCCGTGACCACCTTCAAACGTCCATAAGACGCTGTTGCTGAGCTTTTGCGCCA
>CAWUSQ010000018.1:0-166432 GCA_963925275.1 uncultured Rhodoferax sp. | reverse complement strand
TGCCAAGCCCAAAGCGCATGCACAACGCCGTTTGGCTGGCGCTAGCGTGCCGCGTATTGATTTGGCTGAACGCATCATGGGTACGCCATTTGTTCATGACCTTGTGTTACCAGACATGGTGCACGGGCGCATGGTGCAGCCCCCTTGCTTGGGCGCCAAGCTTGTGGAGTTGGATGAACAAGCCTTGAAGCGACGCCCTGGTGTGCTGGCGGTTTGGCGCAGTGGGCAGCTCGTTGGCATCGTGGCGCAGTCTGCCCACCAAGCCAGTACCGCGTGCGACTGGGCACATGCACACGCGCAATGGGACTTACCAGCGAACGCTCACCAAGACGCGGTGAAGGCCATTGCTGAATCGATTGAGGCCGTGGAATTGGTTTTTTCCAATGGCGACACCGCTGCAGCCGCTGGGCATACCACACACCATCAGGTTTCTCGGCCCTACTTGAGCCACGGCTCGATCGGACCTTCAGCGGCAGTGGCCTTTTGGCGTGCTGGGCGGCTTCAGGTGTGGTCGCACGCACAGGGACCTTTTCCCCTGCGCGATGCCTTGGCCATGGTGCTGGACGTGCCAGCAAGCGATATTGATGTCATCCACCATGCTGGTGCTGGTTGCTATGGTCACAATGGTGCAGATGATGTGGCACTGGATGCTGCCTTATTAGCGCGGGCCTATCCAGACAAACCGGTCAAGGTTGTATGGAGCCGCGCTGATGAGTTTCGCTGTGCCCCACTGGCGCCCGGCATGGTCACGCGCATCAAAGCCAGTGTCGACGCCGCGCACACCATTGAAGCCATGGAAGTGATTGTGAACAGCGCTCCGCACGGCAACCGTCCTGGTCGCAATGGTTCACCCAATCTGCGTTCTGCCGCATTTTTGGAACAGCCACTTTTGCCCAGTCGTTCGAGTGACATTCCTTTAGCCAATGGCGGCGGGGCTGACCGAAATGCCATTCCTTTGTACCGCATGCCCCATGTGTTGGTTGAAAAACGCGTCGTTCACGAACTGCCGTACCGAACTTCTTCCATGCGGGCGCTGGGTGCGCACCTCAATGTTTATGCCTTAGAAACGCTGATGGACAGATTGGCCCAAGACGCCAATGAGGACCCATTTGAATACCGTTTGCGCCACCTCGATGACGAGCGCGCCTGCGCCGTTTTGCGAGAAGTCAGGCAAATGGCGCAGGTGCAAAACCTCGACCTGTCTGGTGAGGGAGTGGGTTGGGGCGTCGCTTTTGCAAAATACAAAAACTCGGCCGCCTATTGCGCTGTTTGGGTGCGCGTTGAAGTGCAAGAGCGGGTTCGTGTCACCCATGCCTATGCAGCGCTTGATGGCGGCGAGATCATCAACCCTGACGGGGCCATTAACCAAACTGAGGGCGGCATGCTGCAGTCGCTGAGCTGGACAACGCTTGAGGCCATCCAATTTGATGGACCGGCAGTGGCCACAGAGGGTTGGTTGGATTACCCGATCTTGCCTTTTAGTGATGTGCCAGAAGTCAAGGTTCATTTGATTGAGCACCCCGAACTGCCACCCCTTGGGTGTGCCGAGGCGGCCCAAGGCCCGATGGCTGCGGCCATTGGCAACGCCGTTTTTCGGGCCATTGGTGTGCACGTCAATGATCTGCCGATCACGCACGACGCCTTGGTTCGTGCGGCTTTAAACAATTAATTTTTTAAAAAACAAGGAAATCAGATGGCAGATTTGAAGATCTTAAGCGGCGGCGCAGCAAATGGCTTGGTCAATGCCGTGCGTGCTGAATTTTTGCAGGCAACGGGTTTGCACATTACGGGTGACTTTGGTGCTGTGGGTGGCCTGTTTGACCGCATCGTCGCTGGTGAGGCCGTCGATATTGTGATCTTGAGCCAAAAACTCATGGACGATTTGCTGCAGCGTGGCGCCATTGTTGCGCAAGGCATGATGCCACTGGGCAAAGTCGTTACAGGGGTAGCGGTGCGCGATGGACAGGCGCAGCCAGCGGTCAATGACGCCGGTGCACTGAAACAAGCATTTTTAAATGCGGATGCCATCTACATTCCTGACCACATCAAGTCAACAGCCGGTATCCATGTGGCCAGGGTGCTGACTAAGCTGGGTATTTTTGAGGCCGTTTTGCCGCGCTTAAAGACCTATCCCAATGGCCAAACTGCCATGACGGAAATGGCCAAAGCCACTCAAGGCAACCCCATCGGCTGCACGCAAATGACTGAAATCTTGAACACGCCCGGCGTGCGCTATGTGGGCGACTTACCGCAGGGCTTTGACTTGGCCACTGTGTACACAGCGGCACAAGCGAGCAAGGCACAGCAACCGGCTGCCGTTCAAGCCTTGATCAGTATGCTGTGTTCTGCAGCGCACGCGCAGACGCGACTGAAAGCTGGATTCTCTACATGACCGTTTCCGTTGCTACTGTTTTAAGTGAGCGCCTGCCGCGCATGTTCGCCGCAGGCGTTGACCATAGCGATGTGCAGCGGATACTCGCGCAGGCGCATGACATGGCGCAGTGGCCTAAGGCCTGGTTGCAGCTTGCACGCGGCTATGAAAAATTGGGCGAGCAAGCCGTGGCCGATGGAGCCTTGCAGAGTGCGGGCGAGGCCTTTGCACGACAGGCACTGTATTGCCACTTTGGGCAGTTTGCATTCTTCGCTGACCTGCCCTTAAAGCGCGAACTCCAGCAGCTGCAAAACGACGCCTACCGACGCGCTGCACCTTATTTGTCCCCAGCGGTCACCCACCTTGAAATCCCCACTGACGGTGCAAGCATGTGCGCTGCGCTGCGGGTGCCCCAAACCTTACAGCCACCGCCGTGCGTCATCCTGGTGCCAGGAGCCGACTCGACCAAAGAAGAATTCCAAACACTGGAGACGGTGTTTCACAAAAGGGGTCTGGCAACCTGCAGCGTCGACGGACCTGGCCAAGGTTTGACACGTGCGCAAGCCGTGTTGCGTCCTGATTTTGAAGTGCCTGTTGGCCATGTGCTTGACCATCTGAGCGCGCGCACTGACATTGATGCGAACAAGATCGCTGTTTGGGGGCGTAGCTTTGGTGCGTATGCAGCCTTGCGCGCCGCCGTTGACCACAGGCTGTCGGCAGTCGTATCCATAGGCGGCTTCTTTGATTTGCAAACAGTGTGGCAGCGCATGCCGTACTCCACGCAAGAATCCATTGCCTATGCCATGGGCTTGTCCGTTGATGCGGCTGTTGCCAGCTTACCCAGTTACACCTTGAAGGGGCATTTGGCACACGTGCGGTGTCCGGTATTGATTGTGCACAGTGGGGGCGACCAGGTCTGTCCGGTGACCGAGAGCGAACGCATGGTCCAGGACATCAGCAGCCCAAGCACTTACCGCTTATTTGCAGACGGCAACCATGTTTGTGACAATCTAAGCCATACCGTTCGACCTTTAATGGCCGACTGGTTGCAAAAAGAACTGGGCCACTTGGTTTAATTTGGTTTGACTTTTTTGTTTCGGCTTTCATGGTTCACAACTCAGCAGTCGTTTGTTGACTGCATTATTTTTTGAGGAGCGTTTGATGACTAGCAACTTGACTAAGCGTGCGTTGGGAGGCTCTGGCCTCCAAATCAACCCCATTGGCTTCGGTCTCATGTCCCTGTCTGGTATTTACGGTGCCAGCGATGATGAAAATGGCGTCAGCCTGATTCGTGAAGCGATCGACAGAGGGGTTGATTTTCTCGACTCCTCAGACATGTACGGTTGGGGGCACAACGAGACCCTCTTAGCCAAAGCGCTGGACGGCTACCGTCAGCGTGTTGTGCTTTCCAGCAAGTTTGGTCAGGTCAAGCGCGAGGACGGTACCCAGGGTGTGGATGGCCGGCCCGAATATGTGCGCGCCGCCTGCGAAGCCAGTTTGCAGCGTCTCAAGACTGATGTGATCGATCTTTACTATGTTCACCGCATTGACCCTAACGTGCCCATTGAAGACACGGTCGGCGCCATGAGTGAATTGATTCAATCCGGAAAAGTCCGGGCATTGGGTTTGTGTGAGGCCAGTCCTGAGACCATACGGCGTGCACACGCTGTGCATCCGCTGGCCGCTATTCAAACCGAATACTCTTTGCTGTACCGAGAGCCAGCTGAGGAAACATTGAAAACGACCCGTGAATTGGGTATCTCATTTGTCGCCTATGCGCCGTTGGGCCGCAGTCTGCTCACCGGTGCCGTTAAGTCTTTGGAGGACGTGGCAAGCGATCGGCGCAAAGACCACCCACGCTTTCACGAGGCCAACCTGGCCAATAACCTCAGGCTGTTGGCGCCGCTTCAAGAAATGGCGCAGCGTAAGGGGTGCACGGCCGGTCAGTTGGCCATGGCATGGTTGCTGGCGCAAGGCGAAGACTTGGTCATCATTCCAGGCACCAAGCGCTTAGAGCGTTTGAAGGAGAACTTGGCTGCGGGCGATGTGTCAATCAGCGCTGCCGATATGGCAGCGTTAAGTCAAGCTTTTGCGAAAAATGCGGCCGCAGGTACCCGTTATCCAGCTGGCGGTATGAAAGGTGTCTTCATCTAAACGGCCCGCCGCGCGCGCAGGCGCAGGCGTTCAAGCGCCAAGACTAGGGGCTGAAAAGCCCCTATTTTTTTGTCCTCAAATTAGGCGCCCAAGCGATACCGAGCAGCACGATGCCCAGAATTTTCACCCAGACGATCAATGGCATTAAAAGGCAAATTGCCGCTGCCAAAAACAAAACACGCTGCACCAGAGTGATTTGGCCTGAGACGAACTCAAAGCCTTGAATTGTGATGGCCAGCGCCGCATAGCCAATCAGGTAACTCAGCGTGGCAGCAGCGATGGCCATGGGTGTTCCTTGAAGGAGCAACTCAGGGACGTAAACGAAACTAAGGGGAATTAAGACCAGCGTGGTGCCAAATTTAAGCGCAGCAAACCCCGTTTTCATCGGATTCGCCCCTGCGATGGCCGCTGCTGCAAAAGCCGACACGCACACCGGTGGCGTGATGTTAGACAAACACGCAGCATAAAAAACAACCAAGTGAGCTGGTACTTCGGGAACCCCAAGCTGCACCAGTGCGGGAGCTGCTACCACGGCCAAAATGATATAAGACCCGGTTGTGCTGCTGCCCATGCCAATGATGACGGATATGAACGTCACGAGCAGGACAGCTAAAAACAGGCTGCCGCCAGCCAGCTCTACCAAGATAGCTGAGAATTTGAGACCCAGTCCGGACAAGATAATTCCGCCAATAATCACACCGAGACTGCCAATGGCCGCACCAGCCGCTGCGTTGCTGTGCGCGCCGAGCACCATGCCACGGAAAAAGTCTTTTGGCCGCATGGCGGTTTTTTTATGACGCCAGGACAAAACGGCGGTGGACACGATGCCCCAGAACGCACCGAAGTCGGGCGAGTAACCGATCATTAAAAGGGTGATCACCACAGCCAGTGGAATGAAGTGATGCCAGCCGTTTTTCAGGACGCTGGCCAGATCTGGGATTTCGGCGCTGGGCAAGCCTTTCAGGCCGGTGCTTAGGGCCTGCAAGTCAACCATCAGGAGAACAAAGATGAAAAACAGGACGGCAGGGATGATATTCATCGCCGCGATGGTCAAGTAGTCGGTCTGAGTCAAAGTTGCCAGAATGAACACGCCGGCGCCCATCACGGGCGGCATGATCTGGCCTCCTGTTGAGGCAATTGCTTCGATGCCTGCGGCGTGATGGGGCTTAAAGCCGATACGCTTCATCATCGGGATCGTGAACGTGCCCGAGGCCACTACGTTGGCCACAGATGACCCAGATATTGAGCCAAACAAGGCTGAACTCAGCACGGCAATTTTGGCGGGTCCTCCGCGCCACCGGCCTGTCAGTGCGGTAGCAAAGTCCATGAAAAACTGGCCTGCGCCGCTGCGTTCCAGGAATGCACCAAAGATCATGAAGGGAAACACAAACGTTGCGAACGTGGCCGTGATGACGCCAAACAGCGCCTCTTGTGTTGAGAAGGTGAATTCAATGATGCGTTCAATGGACAAGCCGGAGTGGCTTAACTTGCCAGGCAGGTACGGTCCAAAATACAGTTGTAAAAGAAACACCGCACCAATGATTGGAATGGCCCAGCCCAACACGCGTCGGCTGGTTTCCAGAACCACAGTGATGGCGCACACGCCCATCACCAAATCCATGGTGTTGGGGTCGCTGACGCGGTTCATGGCATAAACCATGTACTGGTCCATCCAGTAACCAATGGATGCAATCGTCATCACGATGAACACCCCATCCAGTAAAGAAGGGCCGTTACTGGGTGAGCGCTTGGAAGCCGGAAAATTCAGAAATACCAGCACGGATGTCAGCATCAAGTAAAAGCCGCGGTTGCTTTCTGAAGAAACAATGCCAAAGCCAGAGGTGTACAGATACCAAGCTGAGAAAAATGCTGCAATCAAGGCGTAGATGACTGCATAAGGTCCCGTCAAGGTGCGTTTAGCATTGGTAATTGGTGGAAACCATGACGAGAGGGAGTTGGTCATAAAACGACTCAATGAAGAATAAATAGGGGAAATCGCCAGCGCTTGTTTAAATGGGCGGCGGTCACATGGCAACCACCGCCCATAGCGCTTGTCAAAAAAGCGTGCTTACTTATTTGTCTAGCAGGTCGTTGGCTTTGTAGTAAGCGGTGGCACCGGGGTGCATAGGAACACCCAACACTTCAAAGTTTTTGACGTCAGGCCTCATTTGCCCCCACGCCTTGTGACCAGCCTTCAGACGCGCCTTGATCTCAGGCTTGTAAACCAAAGTCAAGATGTCTTGAATCGCCTGGCTGGAGACCCGCTCGTGCGCCACCCAATAAACCGGCAGGTAGGGCAAGTCAACCGCTGGCACGCCTTTGTACGTCGTTGCGGGCATGGTTGCGGTGTTGTAGAAAGGGTAGGTCGTGGTGATCTTCTTCATATCAGCCGCGTTGTAGGGCAGCACGATGGCGCCCTTGGTCTCCGCCAATTCTTTGACTGCCGCTGCAGGTGCTGATGATTGACAAAATGCATCAATCTGCCCGTTTCCGAGTGCACGACCCGCGTCAGCAAAGGTCATCATGCTTGGCTTGATATCGTCCAGCAAGCCGGTAGCGCGCAAAATGTTTTGGCAGTTAAAAACAGTGCCTGATCCTGGTGGGCCGAGTGCCACTTTCTTACCTTTGAGGTCAGACAGTTTGGTGATACCTGTGCCGGGCAAAGCGACAAAATAGGTTGGGCCTGAGTAAGCCATGGCGACGCCGCGCAGCATAGTGCCCTTGGCACCACCCGCAAACGGTCCCTCAGGCTTTTGGGCCATGAAAACGTGTGCGCCATAGACAATGCCCATGTCCAACTCACCTTTGATCAGGCGCTTGGCGTTTTCGGTTGAGCCGCCTGTTGTCACTTGTGTGATGTTGTACTGGGGAAGTTTCTCCGTGATGATGGTGCCAGCGGCACCCACCATGTAATACATCACGCCACCAGGGTTTGAACCACCCCAAGCAATATTCTCTGCCGCTTGGGCTTGGCCTGCACCGGCCAGCGCGCCCAAAGACACGAGCAACGCGAGGGCTGCGGATTGAACAGCGCCTGCTGGCTGCTTCTTCACTGGTTTCTCTTGACGCTTAGTCATGACTGTCTCCTTCATTTTCTAACATTTAAAAACCAAGTGCTTCTGCGGCACTCTTCATTGATACCGAAAATGGTTCACCCTGTGCGTTGCTCCGGCAGCCTCGCTGGTACAAAACGTCCAGCGCCTTTGTTTCTGGCGCCATCTTTTCAATTGACTGTAAAGATCCAGGCTTCACCAGATGCACCTTGCTGCTGCAACTTCCGCAGTTTTATTTTTATCGATAAAAGGTTGATTTATGGATAATATCATCAACAAAAAGTCAGCAGGCCAGGCGTCTGAACCGGGGCGGGTCACCATCACGTGCCAGGCCTGTGTGAAGCCGACTTTTCGGTGCGCGGCGGATTGCTGCTTCAAACAAAGAAATTGACGCGCAAGCCGTCTTCGCCCAAATGAGGCGGGTGCCTAGACCTGAACCGGTGAGGCGTAAGGCCTGCGCAGATGAGCAGCAGGCGCTATACCGGCCGCCGACCTGGCACACAGGCTGTATCGGTTATGGCTCGAACCCAGTTAGCGACGGTGTCTGGGTCGCAGTGACCACGGTCTGCCAGCGCAATCAGGCCATTTTTTGGTAATACAGATTTTGGGGATGTTGGGCTTCAGCAAAAAACAACCAGCGTTCCGCCAGTTGTCCTAGCCACTGCAGCAGAAAAACCGCTAGCAGCAAGGCCAAGGCCACTTGAATTTGCATGACTAAAAGCCAAAGCACGCCGAGCGGCAGTCCAAATGCCGTGACCAGACAAAACCTTTTAAGCGCGCTGAGCAAAGCGGGTGTGCGTCCATGAAAAAATTCTTTGGTGTTGAAAGATCCACCCATAAAACCTTGGGATGTCTGCTTGATTTTGGGGTGTTTGATGCCGATGGCTGTTTGCAGGTTGGATTTGGGTGTCAGCGTGCGAATACGCTGCCATAGGGACAGGCGAACGACCAGGGCCAACAAGGTGCTGATAAATGCGCCGGTTCCCCAAAAATGCAAGACCAATGGTTCTAACGCCGCTGCCATTGCACTGGCGAGTGTGAATCCGCTGGCGCAGCCGAGTAGGGTGAAATTGATTGGCGTCAGCGGCGTTGACCATTCACGCAGAAAACGAATCGCCGCATAGATCATTCCCGTGCACAGGAACAGTAACAAGGCGGCGCCGGCCGCCAGTGCACCGATCCAAACCGACAAGGGGCTACCGACATGATGGCTGTATCCGTAGGCCAGACACAAACCGATGAAACCTGGCAACACAATGACTTCACGAGACAGCCATGATGTTCGCCACTGGGATGCAGCGCGCCAAGCCCGCTCGGGTCGGCCCAAGTGGGCGAAGGATGCGATCAACCCAAGAGTGGCCAAGGCTGCCGCAAGGCCCGCACCGACAACGAATGTATGGTTTGATGGCTGCACATTGAGCCACAGTGATTTGACAGCCCAATCCAGCGCAAACAAGGCCAGCAATAACCCTTGTGCTGCACCTGCCAAGGTGGTGAATAAAACAACAGAAAAAGCAGGGTTCATAAGGTGAAGTTTCTCTGTCGGTTACCACGAAGCGATGTCATCCAAAGCGGGGTCGCTTTGGTGCGGATGAGGTGTGCGCCTGTCTTTCTTGAGCGGATTGTCAGCGCGTACCAATTGGTCGTCATCCACCGACATGTCAACGCGCCGGCGTGGCAGGTAATGGTTTGCTGGTTGCGTGCCCCACTCGGGCATCAGGGTGTATCCAGCGCGCTCGCGAATGGCCTTGGACACCACAGACTCTTCGTCATGTACATCGCCAAACAGGCGCGCGTTGGTAGGGCAGGCCAGAACGCACGCGGGCTTGCGGTCGCGCTCTTCAAGTGAGGTGTCATACACCCGGTCAACGCACAACGTGCACTTTTTCATCACTTTCTGCTCTTCGTCGAGCTCGCGCGCGCCGTAAGGGCAGGCCCAACTGCAGTATTTACAGCCGATGCACTTGTCATAGTCCACCAACACAATGCCGTCTTCTTTGCGTTTGTAGGAGGCACCTGTAGGGCACACCGGCACACAGGGTGGATCTTCGCAATGCAGGCAACTTTTGGGAAAGTGCACGGTCTGGGTGTTTGGAAACTCTCCAACCTCAAAGGTTTGTACCCTGTTGAAAAATGTGCCGTTAGGGTCTTTGTCATAGGGGTTGAAATCGGACAGTCCACCTGCAGCTCCTGAGGTGTTCCATTCTTTGCAACTGGTCACGCAGGCGTGACAACCTACACACACGTTGAGGTCAATGACCAAGGCGAGTTGGGTCATTTCAGCGCTCCTTCGAATCGATGTGGCTGGCAAAAAATGTTTGCCACAGTTTGCGTGCACCACCCAGCACACCAGGAGGGGCGGGCAGGGTGTCAAACTGCGGTGAAGTCTCTTTAGGCTCATGATCTGCTGCGGGGTAGATGCGCACACGCACGTCATACCAACCAGCTTGACCGGTGATGGGGTCAGAGTTTGAAACGGTTCCACCCCCCGGATGCGGCAGCTCTTCAGAAATCAGGTGGTTCAATAAAAAACCACGGCGTGACTCGTTGGCATCGTCTGAGAGTTGCCAGGCGCCACGCGCTTTGCCAATGGCGTTCCAGGTCCACACCGTGCCGGGCTCCACCGCTTCGGAGTAACGGCACTGGCATCTGACTTTGCCCCACTGTGACTCCACCCAAAGCCAGCCGTCATCGGATACGCCTGCGGCAGTCGCCGTTTTGGGATTGACAAAGAGGTAGTTGTGCGCATGGATCTGACGCAGCCACGCGTTTTGTGAGTCCCAGGAGTGGTACATGGCCATTGGGCGCTGCGTCACCGCTGCCAAGGGGTATTTTTCCAAGTCTGTGGCTTGCGTTTCAAGCGGCATGCTGTAGAACGGCAAGGGGTCAAAATGGCGCTCAATGCGCTCGCGCAAATGTGCGGGCGGCTGTCTTCCGGGGCGTTTGCCTTGGGCTGCTAAACGAAAGCTTTGCAACTCTTCGCTCCACAGCTGAATCAGCACGGGCTCGGCAAACCGACGCAGTCGGGTGCTCTGCGCCCATTCCATATAGCCTTTGTTCCAGTTACGCATGTACTGGTAAGACTGCGGCAGCTTATAGTGAAAAACGCAATTGTTTTTGGCGTACATCTCCCACTGGCGCGGGTTGGGTTCGCCCTTCATGAACTTGGTGCCGTCAGCGCCTCGCCAGCCAGCCAGAAAGCCAATGCCCGAACCGGGTTCTGTTTCGAAGTTAACGATGAAGTCAGGGTAGTCTTTGAATTTGCGCTCACCTGCAGAATTGGTAAAAGCGGGGAGCTTCAAGCGCGAAGCCAGTTCGACCAATACCTCCTGGAAGGGTTTGCAGTTACCCGTGACGGGTAAGACCGGTATGCGCACGGCATCGACCGGTCCATCAAACTCGGAAATCGGTCTGTCGAGCATGGACATCACGTCGTGCCGCTCTAGGTAGCTTGTATCGGGCAACACCAAATCAGCAAAGGCGGTGGTTTCCGATTGGAAAGCGTCACAAACCACCAAGAATGGAATTTTGTATTGGCCATCTTCACGCTTGTCGTTGAGCATTTTTCGCACTTCGGACGTGTTCATGGTGGAGTTCCATGCCATGTTGGCCATGAACAGCATCATCGTGTCGATGGGGTAGGGGTCGCCGCGCCAGGCGTTGGTGATGGCGTTTTGCATCAAGCCGTGAACCGACAAGGGGTGCTCCCATGAGAAGCCCTTGTCCAGGCGCACAGGCTGCCCATCGCTGTCGATGAACAAATCATCGGGTGACGCTGGCCAGCCCAATGGCGCCGTAGGCAGCGGCGTATTGGGTTGGACCTGGTCGGGGCTTTTAGGCGGCTTGGCGCTCGGCGGTATGGCCCGTGGAAACGGCGCTTTGTGCCGAAAGCCTCCCGGCCTGTCGATGGTGCCCAATAGGCTCATCAAGATGGCCAGGGCGCGGATGGTCTGAAACCCATTGCTGTGTGCGGCCAAGCCACGCATGGCGTGAAACGCAACGGGGTTGCCGGTGACGGTATCGTGCTCTTTGCCCCAAGAGTCGGTCCAGCTGATCGGCAGTTCGATCCGCTGGTCGCGTGCGGTCATCCCCATTTCGTGGGCCAGGCGCCGTATGGTGTCGCTGGAAATCCCGGTAATGCCTTCAGCCCACTCCGGGGTGTAATTCTCAACACGCGCTGACAGCAGCTCAAAAGCGGGCTTGACTGCGCGCCCATCATCTAGGGTGAAGCTACCCAGCAATTGGGGGTCAGCGCCTTCGGTGTGGGTCGCAACCGCTTTACCGCTGTGGCGGTCCATCCACAGCTTGTTTTGCGGGTACATGGCGTTGACTTCGGGGCTGGCGTCGTCTTTGACGTGCAAACCAAAGGTGTCGCTCTGCTCATCAGCGTCTATGAGTTGGCCTGCATTGGTGTAGCGCACCAAAAATTCCCGGTCATACAGACCGGTTCGGATCAGCTCGTGGGTCAGTGCCAGCATGAGTGCGCCATCAGTCCCAGGGCGAATGGGTACCCATTCATCGGCGATGGCTGAATAACCTGTTCGTATGGGGTTGATTGAAATAAAGCGCCCGCCCGCCCGTTTGAACTTGGAGATGGCGACCTTCATTGGGTTGGAGTGGTGGTCCTCCGCCGTGCCGATCATGATGAACAGCTTGGCCCGGTCGAGGTCGGGTCCGCCAAATTCCCAGAAAGAGCCACCCACGGTGTAGATCATGCCAGCTGCCATATTGACCGAGCAAAAACCACCATGTGCTGCGTAGTTAGGTGTGCCGAATTGGCGTGCGAACAAGCCGGTGAGCGCTTGCATCTGGTCGCGACCGGTGTACAGGGCGAATTGTTTGGGATCGGTGGCACGCAGATGTTTCAGGCGCTCTTCAAGGACATTGAACGCTTCATCCCATGAGATGGTTTCAAACTCGCCGGCGCCACGTTCGCTTCCTGCCTTTCGCCGCAGCGGCTGAGTCAAGCGCGCCGGTGAATATTGCTTCATGATTCCAGACGAGCCTTTGGCGCAAATCACGCCACCGTTGAGCGGATGATCGGGGTTGCCGTCGATATAGCGCAATTTGCCGTCTTCCATGTGCACCCGGATGCCGCATCGGCAAGCACACATATAGCACGTGGTGTTCTTAACCTCGCGGTGGGCGTTGGGTCGAGGAGAGGTAATGGGGTCGTGAATCGGCCGACTCTTGTGGATGGTGATCACTAATTTACCTTGTTGGGAAAGAGCAAAGTTTAATGTGATTCTCCTGTTCATCCATTTAATTCACGGCTCGATTTGGGCGCTAGCCCCAACAGGCCCTGGCAGCGCCCTCAATGGCGGTCAAGCGAAAAGCAAGTGTCATACCTGATTTCTCAGGTAACGGGTCCCAACGCACCGTCTAAACAGGCTTTTGATGACTTGTTGCGCAGCGCGCCAAGGCTGACGCCGAATCCTTGATCACGCGCCTTTTGTCGCCAACCGTGTCCGCTTGGGCTTGCTGCCGCCGTGCTGAATTGGCGATTTAAGATGCGTCACAGACCAAGGTGCAGGTGGGTAGTGAAAGCCGCAATAGAGCCCCTATTTTTCGTTCAGTCTGGAGCCGATGGCCAGTGATCCAGCAATGGCTAACATGAGAAAAAAATCACATTCATATAATCAATCGGGTTAGATTCCGATCAATCAATCTGTCTGTTATGGGTTGAGCGCAAAGCAGAGATGTTGAGTGCTCAGACAGGTGTCAACTTCAGTACAGTGCCCGTCTCTCACCTTACTAAGTTGTAATCCATTCATGCTCACCCACCATGTTTTCAAGCTCTCGAGTTAGGCGCCTGTTTCCCTTTCTTAGCTGGCCAAAACCCACAAAGGTTTTGTTGCGTGGCGAGGCGCTCGCTGGCTTGACCGTCGGTTTGATGGTCATTCCCCAGGGGGTGGCTTACGCGGCGTTGGCTGGCATGCCGCTGGTCACAGGCATCTATGCATCGATGATGCCAGCGCTGGTGGCCGTTCTTTTCAGCCGCTCAGTGCGGCTGTCTGTTGGCCCAACTGCCTTGAGTTGTCTGCTGGTTAGTGCTTCGCTTGCGGGCATGGCGCAACCTGGAAGTGCTGAGTGGGTTGCCCTTGCCGTTTGGCTTTCATTGATCGCAGGCCTGCTACAAGTCATTCTCGGGTTAGTACGCTTTGGCTGGTTGTTAAATTTAGTGAACGCACCGGTGCTGATGGCCTTCACGCAGGCTGCCGCGCTGCTCATTATTGGATCGCAAGTGCCCTCTTTGCTGGGTTTTCGCGGCGATTTGTCTGACTTCATCCAAACGCCATCAATCAACCCGCTCTCACTGGCTTTTGGTGTCATCAGCTTGATTGCCCTGGTACTGGCGCGCAGGCGCAGTCCACGGTTCCCTAGCGTGCTGTTGGTGATGCTGCTGGCGGCAGGCTTGAGCCTGTTAATTGGATTTGAGGGCAGCGGCGGCGCTGTGGTCGGCGCGCTACCGCAAGGTCTGCCTGAACTTTACTGGCCGGATTGGCCGGGTTTTCGTGAATTGCGTCAGTTGGCGGTCCCTGTTTTGGTCATTACCTTGATCAGTTTTCTAGAAACCGCGGCAAGCGCAAGGGTCGACAACGCCCGTCATGGTGCCATGTGGGATCAGAATCAGGACTTGATTGGTCAGGGCCTTGCCAAACTGGCGTCGGGTCTGAGTGGCGCCTTTCCGACCAGCTCATCCTTTTCGCGATCCGCTTTGAATTTGTATGCTGGAGCGCAAACCGGCTGGGCTACCTTATGTTCTGTCCTTGTCGTTGTCGTCGCCCTTTTGCTGTTGCTGCCCGTACTGCACCATGTGCCACAGTCGGTGTTGGCGTCCATTGTTGTGGTTGCGGTCACTGGCTTGATGAAGCCCAGCGAATTTGTCCGTTTGTGGCGAATTTCCCGTGTGGAGACCGTCATCGCTGTGGCGACGTTTGCCATCACGCTGCTATCTGCACCGCAGCTATATTGGGGGGTGATGGCGGGTGTCTTGATGACATTGAGCCACTTTTTGTACCTGCGCTTGCATCCAAAAATCTATGAGGTTGATCGCTTCCATGATGCTCGATTTGGAGGGCGACAAGTAACGGATTCAGGCCCGGTGATCAATAAAACCTATGCGTTTCGCATGGATGCGGAGCTGGACTTTGGCTCGGCCAATGCGCTGGAGCAAAGTATTTCGAATTACCTGAGTAAACACCCGCAAACGCAACGGATCATTTTCCTGGCCAGTTCGATCAACCGAGTCGATAGCACGGGTGTTGAGGTGTTTATGCGTTTGCGCACACAGCTGGCGATTCAAAGGCGGTTGTTGGTGATGGTGGGCTTGCGCCAAGAGGTTGAAGCCGTGTTGCGCGCGGCCGATGCACTCCCGCTGGAGGGTGTATCGGATCCCTATATTGTGCTATTTGCCAACGATGCACAGCTCGTTGATTTTCTAGCCGCCGAGCAAACCACGGCCTGATCGCTGGCGCCGTGGCCTGTGTACGACCTGTGGCCGGTCGGCGAGTTCTTCAGTGCTTTCAGGCAGCGCTTGGGCTTGTTAGCGATGGGATACTTGGCCGCATGCGCTTGCATTTGCCATGAGATCTTAGGTACTTGTAGAGTTGCCACCACATGAGACGAGATGGCGCGCTGACGCAAAACGCGCATCACCGTATCATGGTTGATTTTTCGAACCAGGAGTTGGATGATGCAGATGCAAGGCAATCGCGAATTGAGCGTTTCACAAGAAATTGCTTGGGGTGCCCTCAACGACCCCGAGGTATTGAAAGGCTGTATCCCGGGATGCGACCGTTTTGAACTTTCAGGTGAGAATCAGTACGCCATTGGCATGGTCTTGAAAATTGGACCGATATCTGCCAAATTCAGTGGCCAAATCAATTTGCTGAATGTCCAAGCGCCAAGTGCTTACACCATTAAATTTGAAGGCCAAGGCGGCCCTGCCGGTTTTGGCAAAGGCGAATCCAATGTGGTACTTGAGCCGCAAGAAAATGGTTGTTTGCTAACTTATACAGTGAAGGCCCAAATGGGCGGCAAAGTTGCGCAGCTTGGTCAACGCTTGATTGACGGCGCGGCTAACAAAATGGCGGATGATTTTTTTAAACGGTTTGAATCCCATCTGATTGAAACCCATGCCAAGCAGGCGCCCCCTGCCGCCGATACTGAAGTGCTGGAGCCTCAACCGATCCAAGCAACTACATCGTTGAGGCCATGGCTAGCCGCCGTGGCCATCGCGGGCGTTGCTGGCGTTTTTGCTTGGTGGCTGGTTTCTTCAGGTGTTTGAGGCAACCAGCCCCGCCAGGGCTGTGGTCATACTGAGCAGACAGCATTGAGTTCAAGGGCTGCCAAGCTGCATGTATGGCCGCCGAAATTGGGTCACCTGCGCGGGTGGTCTTGGCCGATGAGGGTGCCACACCCCGGGCAGAACAATGGGCGGACTAGGTGTTTAGGGTCAAACTAATGTCGCCAATCCCCGAGCCGGCATTGGCGACAGGATGATCATCTCGCGCAGCACCTGCTTGCTGGCGCTGCTAAAAAGGGGTAACCCGTTATGACATGCTGCGCATCCCTGTGCTTGAACACCTCGCCGTTGCCCGCTAGGCGGTGCCTGCTTTGCATGCCAAGGTCGTGTTGAGAAGTCGAGCGTATACGCCGCCGCCTACAATTTCATCCTCTTTTAGAGTTTGTCCATTGCTAAGATGCACACAAGCAGGCTTGTTGGCGTCTCCAGCTTCGATGCGTTCAATTGATTCATTAAGGTGGTAACAGCTTTTGGGTAATATGTCCCGCAACATGGTTAGCAAACGCGATCAGCCCATAAGGTTTTGCGGAAAATGTATTTCTGCAGTGCGTCGTCCCAATTTATCGAAGGACTCGGGTCGGGTTGATGGTGCATTAAAACCATCTGATGTGTGGACTTCTGCATGCGCCCACAAGGCCAACAAAGCCTTGTGGGTGAGAACGACTGTGTCGCGCTCCCTTGAGGGTTCTGGCGTACCCTCCAAACAGCCCTTTGTCCGATCTGACCCGCGCAGCGCCTTGGCGTTGAGCAGGCCAGCCATTGAGCCACCGACGGTCAGCGCTTTGTGTTGCGCCATCGTGATCTTAGAATGAGTCACAGTGACTAAAAAAAGCGGACCAATCCTCAAGCGCATGGCCCCATTGCTGCGGCGCCAGCAGATCATTGACGCTGCCATTGATTATTTTGCGGAGGCTGGTTTTGCGGTTCAGACCAGAGAACTCAGTCGCCGAATCGGTATCTCCCAACCGCTTCTTTATCGCTACTTTCCATCCAAGGCGGCGCTGATCGAGGTGGTATTGGACACGGTTTTTTTGAAGCAGCAAAACGAACATTGGTTGGACGAACTTCGGGATCGTTCAATACCGCTTGAGCAGCGCTTGAAAAGCTTTTACGGTCGTTATGTGCCGAAAACCTACAACAAGAAATGGCTGCGCATCTATTTTTTCGCAGCCTTGGCTAACTTTGACTTTAATGGCCTTTACGTCAAGGGTGTCGTGCAGGATCAGATTTTGACGACCATTTGCACCGAACTTCGGTACACCATTTTGACGCCTGCGCAGTTGCGCTTTGCGCCGGAGAAGATTGAGCCAAGAGAAATTGAATTAGCTTGGATGCTTCAATCGAGCTTGTTTTACGGCATGGTGAGAAAGCATGTGTTGAGGGCCAAGACCGAAATCACAGAGGAAACGCGGCTCAATGACGTCGTTGAGTTATTTTTCAAAGGGGCCAATGCACTTTACCCAACGCTGTTCATGGATTCTGGGGCTGACACGAACTGATCTGACCTGGAAAACCTGCAGGGTATTGCCGCACGCACCACCCAGCCGAGAGGCTGCGCGGTCTAAGGGCCACGCTTCTTCGTACCTGGTGCTACTTGGGTTCAGCGCGCTAGCAGGGCGCAAAGGGCCGCGCCACTGACGCTGCGCAGGAGCCGCCGTGGCGTGCCTGCGCTCTATGGTCGAGGGACCTGTGCGGTATACCAGTCAGCAATATCGCCAGCCTTCATGATGCTGACTTCGGGCTTGGCCATGATCGCGTCAAGCAGGCGCTCGAATGCAGCAATGCGGTGTGGCACGCCGGTGATGTAGGGGTGCACACTCAGTGCCATCACGCGCGGGTGCTCTTGGCCTTCTTGCCATAAACGCTCCAGTTGCGCCTGACCCCGGTCAAACAATTCATTGCTGGTGTGAAGCGCCAGCGCATGAATAGGTATGTCATTGACCTCAACGGAGTAGGGCAGTGATAACACGCTGCGCGGTGCCGCTTTGATCCAAGTTGGCTGGTCATCCAGTACCCAATCGGCGACGTACTCAATCCCTGCGGCGCTGAGTAAATCGAGCGTTGTCTCGGTCTCAGTGAGCCCCGGGCTTTCCCAGCCACGTGGACGCTTGCCAGTAAAGGATGCAATTTTGGCCATGGTCTGCTCTATTTCCTGAGCTTGGTCTTGCACCTTATGCATAGGCCCTTGCACCCACCCATGTCCCATGAACTCCCAATCCGCCTGTAGCCCTGCTTCAGCAATGCGGGGATAGGTATCGCACACGATGCCATTGATTGCCAAGGTCACACCCAAGCCTCTGGATGTCAGGGCTTGGTGCAAACGCCAAAACCCCACGCGCATACCGTATTCGTGCCACGCCCAGTTGGGTAAATCTGGTTGCAGCGGCGCGCCCATCGGAGGCGATAAAACGGTGCGTGGCATGGGGCGCGACATGGACCAATGCTCAACGTTAACAATGATCCAAACCATCACGCGCGCGGGTGCGCTGAGTTTGGGGCGATCAACGATAGCCGAATAAGGCACGCGTTCGCTCAACAGACCGGGCGTATCAGACCACATGATTTACTCCTTGATGATTTTGTTACGCAAGATGCCCAGGCCTTCGACCTCAACCTCAACCACATCGCCGTCTTTCATGAAAATCGGCGGTTTTCGCGCAAAGCCAACACCCGCTGGTGTACCTGAAATGATCACGTCCCCAGGATTGAGTGCAAAGGCCTCTGAGCACACACTGATCAAGGTTTCTACATCGAAAATCATGTCTTTGGTGTTGGCGTTTTGTAATACCTCGCCATTGAGTCGGGTCAGCAATTGCAAGCCAATTGCACCGGCAGGTAACTCATCGGCGCTGACCAAACTGGGCCCAAAACTGCCTGAGGCATCAAAATTTTTACCCATCATCCACTGGTGCGATTTGAACTGGTAGTCGCGAATCGATCCATCGTTAAACAAGGAGTAACCGGCGACATGCGACAGCGCATTTTCCTTGGCGATGTAGCGACCAGCCGTTCCAATGATGATGGCAACTTCACCCTCGTAATCAAAGCTATCTGATACCTTTGGTTTGACCAAGGCCTCATCGTGTGCGACCCATGAGCTGGGGTAACGATGGAACAACACAGGGTATTTCGGCGCGTCTTTGTACGGACTTTCAGCTGCATGGTCAACGTAGTTAAGGCCGACAGCAATCGCTTTAGTCGGGTTTAAAACAGGAGGCAGCAACTTCAGATCGGCCAGTGCCAGCGTTGGCGTGGCAGCGCCTGCTAGCACCGCGGCTTGTTGCCAGGCAGCACTTCCCTGCGCTAACAAAGCATCGATGCTGTCGGGCAAACCTGCTTCGGTCAAATTGACAACGTCAGGGCCTCTGATGGCGCCAAGATTGACTTGGCCCTGAGCGTTTAGGAAATTAATTAACTGCATTGGTGTTGTTCCAAGTTGAGTTCATGAGCGCGCTTCAAGCGCCAATGTTTTGTGGATGGTAATCAAAAAATCAGGCGCTGACCTGCGTGCAGAGCAGCCGTTTCCCCAATAGTCTGGGCTGCATCCAATTTGACAAACGTCATGACAGAAGGCGCCCTGCAGCGCAGGGGGCGATAGCGTCTGTCATTACCGGGCTTGCCATGTCAGATAAGTTTTAGATTTTGCCCAAGGCCTTCAACACACGTTCGGGTGTCATGGGTTGTTCTGCAACACTGGCCCCTACGGCCTGCAGTGCGTCGTTGACCGCGTTCATGACCGCACCTGGTGCGCCCGCTGTGCCGGCCTCGCCAGCGCCTTTGGCCCCCAACTCAGAGGTCATTGTGGGCGTACACACGTGCGCGATCTCAATGTCGGGCATTTCAAACGCCATCGGCACTAAATAGTCGGCCATCGAACCGTTGAGCATTTGGCCTTCTGGGCTGTAAAGACACTCCTCCAACAGCGCACCGCCAATTCCTTGTACGACTCCGCCGCGCAGTTGTTCATCAACCAGCATAGGATTGAGAATCGTGCCACAGTCTTCAACGCACCAGTGTTTCAGCAACTTGATGAAGCCGGTCTCGGTGTCCACTTCCACGTAGGAGGCTTGAATGCCATTGGTAAAGGTGAAACCATACTCACGTGGCGTGTAGTGGCGCGTGACCGTTAGCTCCGACTGGAAATCCATCGGCAGGGTATCCGGGCGGAAATAGGCCACACGACCCACCTCTGACAAGGGCATGCGCTCGACACCGGTCAAACGATCAACGACCGCGTTATTGACCACGTTCAGCTGCGCCGCCTCAATCCCCAGTACGGCAGAGGCCACAGCAAGGATGTTGGCTTTCAAGGCTTTGCCAGCCTGCAACACGGCCTCGCCGCCAATACCGGCGCCGCGCGATGCCCAGGTGCCGCCGCCGTATGGGGTGACAGCCGTGTCGCCGGTGATCACGCGCACGTTCTCTAGAGAGACCCCAACAATCGTCGCAGCCACTTGCGAGAATACGGCCTCGGTTCCCTGTCCTTGTTCGGTCACGCTCACCAACACGTTGAGCATGCCGCTGGGGTCCAGCCTGAGCGTTGCGCCATCTTGCGCTGAAATGCGGGCTCCACCAACGCCATAAAACGCGGGCGATGGATTAGTGACCTCGATCATGGCGGCCAAGCCGATACCACGGTAAATACCCTTTTTGCGCAGTGCGCTTTGTTCGGCACGCAGACCTTCATAGTCCATCAGCTTGAGCAATTTATCCAGACACTGGTGGTGCGACAGTTTCTCGAACTTCAACCCAGATGGAAAAGTGTAGGGGTAGGCATCATCGGGGATCAGGTTGCGTCGACGGAAGGCTGCTGGGTCCATGCCCAAGGCGCGAGCACCTTCATCCACGATGGCTTCGGTCAGGGCCACTGCAATCGGGTGGCCAACAGCCCGGTATTGGCAGGTCACATTTTTGTTGGTAAAAACCACCTTTAATTTCGCACGGTAGGCCTTGTGACGGTAAGGGCCGCCCGTCAAGTTCACCACTTGATTGCCTTCGATACCACTGGTGCGTGGATAGACCGAGTAAGGGCCAATGCCAGTGAGGTCGTCCAGGTCAAAGCCTAAAATGTCACCGTCTTTGGTGCAGGCCATGCGGATGGTGGCAATGTGCTCACGCGCATGGATGTCACTTAAAAATGACTCCAGCCGGTCAGCCAAAAATTTGACTGGGCGGCGCAGCATCACAGACAGCGCAGCGGTTGCCATTTCATCGGGATAGACGTGTACCTTGATCCCAAATGAGCCGCCCACATCCTTGCACACAATGCGAATGTTTGATTCTGGTATCCCAAGGTGACGGGACATGATGTCTTGCATCATGTGAGGCGCTTGTGTGGCTTGGTAAACCGTCAAACTGTGATCCGCCGGCTGGTAATCTGCCAATACGGCTCGCGGCTCATTGGTCACGCCGGTGTGCCGAGCAAAGGTATAAGTTTTTTCAACCACCAAGTCGGCACGCGCGAATGCCTCGTCAAAACCATCTGTTTTCAACTCACGTTGAAAACAGATGTTGTCACCCAACTCGGGGTGAATAACATAATCGCCTTTCAAGGCGTCTTTCATTTCGACGATAACGGGTAACACCTCGTAGTCGACCTGCACATGCGCCAGCGCATCTTCTGCTTGGCGCCGTGTTTGGGCAACGATGGCGGCTACGGGCTCACCTTGCCAGCAGGCGCGATCGATAGCCACCGCATGTTGCGGGGCAGATTTGATGCCTTTCAAATGGCCCAGAACGCCCACCCAGGGCGTGCAGTACTGGGCGATTTCGGCACCAGAAAATGCACCGATGACACCGGCTTGTTTGCGTACGGCGCTCAAATCCAATGACTTGATCAGGGCATGGGCGTGCGGACTGCGCACGAACACCACGTGCGCCAAGCGTGGCAGGCGCATGTCATCAATGTAGGCGCCGCGACCTTGCAGCAAGCGTTTGCTGCCTGTTCTTGGCGCAGACACGCCAATGTACCCCTGTGTGATTTGCGAGGACTCAGTTTTTTGAGCAGGCAGTTCCATGCGTGCGTTCATGATGACACCCCCGAAATTTCAGCAGATCGGTGTTGAATCAAAACCGATTCAATTGCATTGACGATGGCTTGGTAACCTGTGCAGCGGCAGTAGTTGCCACTGATATGGTCGCGAATGGCCTCGCGGGTGGCATCGGGGTGATGACGAAGAATATTCAGGGCGCTGAGTAACATACCGGAAGAACAAAACCCGCATTGCAGCGCGTTGTGCTTGAGAAAGGCGTCTTGCAATTCGGCTAAGACACCCGATTCACTCAGACCTTCAATGGTCTCGACGTGCTTGCCGTCTGTTTGCACTGCCAGTGTGAGGCAGCCGCGAACCACCTGGCCATCGACCATCACTTGGCAAGCACCGCAAACACCATGCTCACAGCCCAGATGCGACCCGGTTAGATCGAGTTCCTCGCGCAGGAAGTCAACCAAGTGTTGCCGAACCAAAACGGGACGCTCAACACGCTCTGTATTGACCATCACCGAAATATCACGTCGTTTCTCGCTCATGCGTTTACTCCCAACTGGCGGATGCCCCGCGCCAGCAAAACTTTGGCCCAGTGCATCTTGCCTTGTGTTGATCCATGTAAATCGCCACGGGGTGACAAATCACGCTCCAATGCGGCTTGTGCCGCTGTAATGGTCTCATCCGTCGCTGCCTGACCTATCATGGCCCGAGCGGCCTCCACGGCCAGTACGGGGGTGTCGCCCATAGACAAGTAGGCCAGTTTGGCGGCGGTGAACCGGCCACCTTGAACCTCAAACGCAGCGGCCAGCCCACACAAAGCATAATCGCCACGGCGACGCGTGAGCTCATCAAAGAACATAAATTGATGGGCTTTCAATTTGGGGAAAGCGACCGATACCAGTAATTCATCTTCGCCCCTGGCGGTCTCATAGAGTCCCAGGAAGTAATCGCCAGCGGCCACGTCGCGCTTGCCTTTCGGCCCTTGCAGGGTCATGACCGCGCCCAAAGCCAACGCCACGGCCGGGTATTCGGCGGCAGGATCTGCCAGTGCCAAACTGCCGCCCAAGGTGCCCACATTTCTGATCGCCAAGTGCGCAACGTGTGCCACAGATTGCCACAACAAGGGCACGAATTTAGCGATGTCCGGGCTTGCCTGCAGGCTTGAGTGTGTTACCAATGCACCAATGTGCACGGCTTCAGCGTCGATACGGATGTCTTTGAGTCCATCAATACCGGTGATATCGATCAAAATCTCAGGCATTGCCAAGCCCAAGTTCATGATGGCCATCAAACTTTGCCCACCTGCAAGAACCTGCGCGCCTGAGCCGTATTGCTGCAAGTAGCCCAAAGCTTCTTCAAGGTCGGCTGGTTTTACGTAATCGAAAGCAGGTGCCTTCATACTTGGAACTCCTGAATGTTGGGTGGCCGAGGCGAGTCTTGCCGGTCCTAGTCCGTCAGCGCTTAATGGGTCACACCGAGGTAGAAACTCTTGACGAGCTCATTTTCTCTGAGTGATTCAACCTCGCTGTGAAAGACGATCTCTCCGTGCACGATGATATAACCGTAGTCAGCGATGCGCATGGCTTGGTTGAAGTTTTGCTCTGCCATCAAAACGGTCAATCCGTAGCGCTCTTTGAGTTCTTTGAGCTTGGTAATTGTTTGCGATACGAGCAAAGGAGATAGCCCAACCGAGGGTTCATCGACCAGCAGCAATCGGGGCGAGGACATCAGTGCCCGAGCGATTGCCAGCATTTGTTGCTGTCCCCCCGACATGGAGCCTGCGAGTTGTTTACGGCGTTCCGCAAGCACAGGGAAGGCCTCAAAACAAAACTCGAAATTTGCTGCAATTTGGCCACGCGCTTGTTCCCGGTAAGCACCCAGCAATAAGTTTTCCTCTACTGTCAGCTTCGGAAATAAGCGCCGTCCTTCAGGCACCAGCGCAACACCCAGGTTGACAATGGCCTGTGTTGACATTTTCGTCAGGTCGTAAGCCACCCCGTCCATCTCTAAACGGATTTCTCCTTGGGTTGGTCTCACCATGCCCATCACACACTTCATCAGCGTGCTTTTGCCGTTGCCATTGGTGCCGAGTAAGGCCACCGTCTGGCCTTGGCTGATATTCAGGCTGACGCTGTGCAGTGCACGAACTGCGCCATAGCTGGCAGCAATATCTTTGATGTCTAATTTAATCTCCAAGATACGCCCTCTGCACTTGTGAATTTCCGACCACGGTCTTGGGTTCATCATCACAAATGATTTGACCCGCATCCAAGCACACAAGGCGCTCGGAAAACCGCATAACTGCATGCATGATGTGCTCGATCATGATGATAGTGATGCCTTGCTTGTTGAGCTTGATCAAAATATCGAGCACGTCATCTACTTCGGTTCCTGACAGGCCTGCCATCGCCTCATCAGATATCAATAATTGTGGCTTGGCGGCCATGGCCCGCGCTAACTCCATCTTTCGCAACTCGACCTGTGAAAGGGAGGCAGAGCTGTGGTTAGCCTTGTCAGACAAGCCCATTTCACTCAGTATTTCCAAGGCTTGCTGACGTGCTTTAGCGCCTTTGACGTGGCCCACATAAGCCAAGGGCACCATCAGGTTTTCCAAGACTGTCATGCTGTGAAACGGACGCGGGATTTGGAAACTTCGCGCAATGCCTAGTTTGGTGCGCGCGTTCGCTGCAAGCTGGTCAATGGACGCGCCATTGAAATAGATGCTGCCTGTGTCATTTCGCAGTGCGCCAGAGATGCAATTGATGAGCGTCGTCTTACCCGAGCCGTTAGGTCCAATAAGGCCTACGCGCTCGCCTTTACGGATCGATAAATTGACCTCGCTGAGCGCCGTGAAACCACCAAAGTTTTTTCCGACGCCTTTTACTTCGAGGATGTTTTCCATTTTTTAACCAGTCCAATCACGCCGTCGGGGGCGGCAACAACGAAAACGACCAACAACACGCCTACCACAAGCACATTCAATTCACTTGAAATGGTCACCGTCACAATTTGTTGCAAGGTGCCTAAAATCAAAGCGCCAATGAGTGGGCCCAACCAATGTGAGGTGCCGCCAATGATGGGCATGGCCAGCGCAATCACCGCATAGTGCAAATTGAAGGTAGAGGCCGGCTCAATATAGCTGAGGTACATGGGCATCGGGGCGCCGGCCACACCAAGCAGAGCACCAGAAATGGCACAGGCAAGCAATTTCAATTTGAGGGTTGGAACGCCTGAACATTCGGCGGCCTCCTCGGCGTCACGCACCGCTCGCAGACCTTGGCCAATGTGAGAATTTTGGACGTACCGGGCAACCGAAACGGCGACGATGGCCATCAAGGTCATCACGACAAACAGCATGCGGGTATAGCTTCCAAATAACCAGACGTCATTGGGTCGGGTCAGTTGTATCCCTGTGGCGCCACCGAGAAAGCGTGAGTTCATCACCACGGCTTCCAATATAAAGACCACCGCAATCGTTGCGATGGAAAAGAAAATTCCGCGCAAGCGCAAGGTGAGTAATCCCACGCCTAATCCCAACAAGGCGGCCATCGCGGCGGCTGCAACAATTTGTACCAGTAAGGGTGCTTGGAAAAGCAAGTGCATGGCCAAAGCCGTGTAGGCGCCAACACCAACAAAGCCAGGAACACCGAAGTTCACGTAACCAGCATAACCGCCCAAGATGTTCCAAGCGGTCGCCAGGACGATGGCTTGAAGTACAACAAAGCCAGCGAAAAAAATGTACTCATTGGCGCCCGAGAGCGCCAACACGACGGCCAGCACCATGGCCAAGGCCGAAACGATCCAATATTTCATGTTTCCTTACCTGCCAAAAAGGCCTTGTGGTCGAACGCCAAGCATCAAGAGCAATAAGCCAAACGACACGGCTGTTGCCCAAGATGCGCCGAACATGGTCATCACGATCGACTCTGTAACCCCTAACATCAAGCCCGCAACCAGGGTGCCACTCATGCTGCCCATACCAGCCAACACCACCACACAGAAGGTGCGTCCAATATAAATGCGATCCATGGTGGGATCAACCGGGCTGACTATGATGAGCATGGCGCCAGCCAGGGCGTTGACGGCGGTCGCAATACCAAACGCCAGCTGCTTGATCTTGACCGGGTCGGCGCCCATCAATCGCAGCGCGCCCTCGTCCTGTCCCACAGCCTTGATGGCTCGTCCGACAAAGGTGCGAGAGAAGAACAGGGTCAGCACAAGTGTCAGCACCAAAGCCACGCCCGCGGCCACCAGCAAGCGATAAGGAAAGCGGTAATCACCCAACTCCAGACTCTCACCAATGTAACTGGCCTCTGCGGAACGCTGGTCAACGCCAAAGCTGACGATCAACAGCACCTCAATGATGAACGCCACTCCAAAGAAAAAAGCCAAACCATTCACCCCAGAGGAGCTGCCCCGACTTTCGAAGGTGTGGTAATAAAAACGGTAGAGCAGCATGCCCATGAGGAAAAAAACCGGCATGAGCAAAAAGCCAGATAGCAGCGGATCAATGCCCCACCCACCCAACAGGTAAGCGCCGTAGGACCCCACAATCAGCAAGGCCGGGTGGGCGACGTGTGGCACATCGAGTAAACCGAAAGCCACCGACAGACCCAGGCTGACAGCTGCATAAAAACAGCCCAGCAGCAGGCCGAACATCACTGCTTCAAACAGCAGATCAAAAGAAAAAATCATTATTTAAAAACCCCAAGGGCTGGCAGAAGGCGAGAGGCTCACCATCTGCCAGATTCAATGCACTTGACTCAAGCTTATTTGGCCTGAGCGGCCTTGGAAAATGGGGCAATGAATTCACCCGTTTTGTCACCGGCTGGTGCCAGCACAACTTGGGCCTTAGGACTGCGGAATTGCTCCTGATCCTTGTTTTTGAGGCCGCGGAACTGGGTAGTGATCAAGCGCACATTGGCGCGTTCACCATTGGCGTCATAGCGCACAGGACCAACAATGGTTGTCAGCTCATTTTTGTGCAGATAGTCAGCCAGTTTGCGGTCATCAAAGCTCTTGGTGCCATTGACTGCCTGCTCCAGCATTTCACCCATGGCGTAGCTAAATGGTGGCAGGTAATAGCCCAACTCGTCGATCTTCTCCGCCTTGGCACGCACGGTGTAGCGTTTCAGGAAAGCTTCCACACCCGGCAGATTCATACCTGGCACATAGACGTGGTAGTTGACGAAGCCGTTGAGCTTGCTGCCCAGGTTCACTGCAATCGGCGTGAACTGCAAACCAACCATCGCACCACCAACAATCTTCACCTGTGGGCCTAAACCGATTTCGCTGATTGAATTGACGATCGCAGCAGAGCCACCTGGGTAGGAGGCAATGAAAACAATCTCGGCTTTCGAGGAACGAATTGTTCGGATCAGGGAGGAAAAGTCTTTGGTGGTTGGCGGATAGTTCTGGTCATAAACAATTTTCAGGCCCTGCTCCTTGAAGTAGGGGCGGGCACCGTCAGCCAGATTTTGTGCAAACTCGCCGTCTTCAGCCAGGATGGCCACTGTTTTACCACCGGCTGAACGACCCGCCTCTAGGAAACCCTTGGCCCAACCATCTGCCGTATTCCATGGTGCATTGTTGAACCACATATCGTGCTTGGTCTTGGCATTTACCTGAAAGGAAAAATTACCCATCAGCAGTTTTTGGCGTTGCTTGACCAGCGGCATGATGGGCGCAGTCGGTCCAGTGGCGTAGGGTGCAAACAGCAAGTCAACCTTGTCGACGTCCAACAACTTGGTATAGATGCCGGGGGTGTTGGCGGGGTTGCTTTGGTCGTCAAAATAGACCAATTCGACCTTGCGACCGAGCAAGCCGCCTTTGGCGTTGACATCCTCGGCCCAGATTTTCAGAGCCAACACGGAAGCCTGTCCACCGCCACCCAGACCGCCTGTGAGCGGCATGCTGAATCCGATCTTGATCGGATCGGCAGCCAGCGCATTGCCTGCACTGAGACCCACGACAAGCGCTACAGTTGATGCAGCACCGAGTAGTTTGCGACGTATCTTATTCATGTTTGTTTCCTTTATTTCGAGTCCTGCTTCACACGCTTTATGGTACAGCTGGACATGACTTATTCACCAGTTGTAACTCATCAATCATCAACCTCTGGTCATGTGGAGCAAGACTTCGTTGTTCAAGCTTCCACACTGAAATTCACTATAACCGAGAGCGTTCGTTGAACGAACTAGGGTGTACCCTAATACGCGAGCAATCAATATAGTCAGCCTGGCGACAACGCTTGGGCTGACTTTTGCGTGAATGCGATTGGCAAGCGCGTGTCAAAAAAGGATTTGCTTCTTGCTTGTTTGGAGTTGCGCCGCCATGGTCTTGGAGGATGCGATCCTGATGAGGCGAAAAGGTGGGGTGGAGTTGGTGTCTTTCACAGAAAGCGGCACAATCAGTATTCGTCCAATCAACTCAGGCAGGCTCAGGCATGAAGCACAGCACCGACCGGTTTCTCACCACCCACACGGGCAGCTTGCCCCGCCCCGATGACCTGATTCAAATGATGTTCGCCAAGGAGAGTGGTGTTCCTGTCGATCCCCATGCCTTACAGGCCCGCATCCGTCAAGCGGTGGCAGAAGTGGTAGCTTTGCAGGCCAAAGCGGGTGTGGACTTGGTCAATGACGGCGAGATGAGCAAGCCGAGCTACGCCACCTACATCAAAGACCGATTGGGCGGTTTTGGCGGCACGGGTAATAGTTTTGTGTACCAGGACTTAGCCGACTTTCCCGTTCTGGAGCGAAAGGTGTTTGGTGATCCTGGGCGTTCACGTCGCAAAACGCCGGCGTGCAATGCCCCCATCACGCTAGAGGACGCGCAGGCTGCGCTAAGCGACGCCAAAAACCTGCGTGCCGCATTTGATCAGGTGCCACATCAATCCTCGGCTCAAGAAATGTTCATGAGCGCAGCCTCGCCAGGCGTGGTGTCGCTGTTTTTTCGCAATGACCATTACAAAGACCATGAAACCTATTTGTACGCGATTGCCGAAGTCATGCGTCATGAGTATGAAAGCGTGGCCAAGGCTGGGATTGTGTTGCAAATCGATTGCCCCGATTTAGCCATGGGTCGACACATTCAATACGCAGATTTGCCCCTGCCAGAATTCAGAAAACGCGCCCAAATGCATGTGGAGGCCTTGAACTACGCGCTGGCCAACATCCCAGAGCAGCAGTTGCGCATGCACGTGTGTTGGGGAAATTACGAGGGACCGCACCATTGCGACGTGGATTTTTCCTCCATCATTGACATCGTGTTCAAGGCCAAGCCGCATGCCATTTCTTTTGAAGCAGCCAACCCACGTCATGCCCACGAATGGACGTTGTTTGAAAGTGTGAAATTACCTGAAGGCAAGGTGCTCATTCCCGGTGTGCTTGAGTCCAAAACCAACTTCATCGAGCATCCTGAATTGATCGCGCAGCGCATTGCCCGCTATGCCAATTTGGTGGGCCGCGAAAATGTTGTTGCCGGCAGCGATTGTGGGTATGGCACCTGGGTGGGTCAAGCCGCAGTGGACCCCGATGTGGTTTGGGCCAAACTCGCGGCGATGGCCGAAGGCGCGCGCATTGCCAGTAAAAAGTTTTGGAAATGACGGCCAGGCGCTTTTAATTCATTGTCGTGAAACCTGCTCGCCCGCTCATCCGTTCACGGTGAGCCGAGGCTGGCAGCTGCTTCAGACCTTGGGCGAGAGCTTTTGAATCCAAGCTTGAAAAGCTTTCATTTGGGCGTCGAGCATTTTGACAGTGGCTTCGTCATTGAGCTGGCCATCAGCGTCAAATTTATTTTGCGCCAAGCCAATGAATATTTCAGGGCGTTGCAGCACCAGCGCTTCCAAGCCATTGCCCAAAACTTTGCGCAGGTCGTATTGACTGCGCGCGCCACCCAAGGGACCACCGGTCGCAGACAAAATGGCCACGGGCTTGTGTTTGAACGGTACTGGGTCCATGCGTGAGCACCAGTCCAAGGCGTTTTTCAAGACCCCCGAAAACGAGAAGTTGTATTCGGGGCTGGCGATCAACACACCATCTGCGTTCAAGATCTCTTGCGCCAAGCTTTGCACTACAGCAGGAAAACCGGCGTTTTGTACGTCTTGGTTGTACATGGGAATGTCTTTGAGTGACACCATGCGCAGTGTCATGCCTGCGGGCATGGCCTTGGCGGCTGCCATCAGCGCAAAGTGGTTATAGGACTTTTCACGCAAGCTGCCGCAAATGCCGATGATGTTCATGTTGTCAGACTCCGAAAGTAATTTGGTTGCTGGGGATTGCCCTGTTTGGGCAAACCGCGCCAGCATAGCACTGCATTGAACTCAAAGCACGCCCACATCTGCTGGGCACCCGCATTTTTGCAAGCTCGGCCAGCCCGTGGCAGGCAGACCGAGCGCGTCTTGATGAAGCTCAATGCCCGATTGTTGAGATCACAGCTGTCCGAAGCGCTGCGGGGGACGCCGCCGACGCGACACCAGTTCGTAAGCTGAAGCAAGTCTGAGCAGCTCCGCCTCGCGCCCAATCTCCCCTCTAAAAACCAAGGAAAAGGGCAGTCCGGTGTCAGCAATGGTTTGCAAGGATTTGCCGGGCGTGGCTTGATAGGAGGTGCGGTCAGCTGCCAGCTCAAATTCGGCGTCACAAACCTGTTGCACGAAGCCAGCGGGCACCAGAATCTCAGTCAGTCCAGCGTTGGGGCCGTGAAAAGACTCGAAAAAATAATGTTTGGCCAAGCCAGGCTCTTCTGGGTAACCAATGCGTCCAGGTGGCAACACCGTATGGGCTCGCACAAAGGCGTCGAGCTTGTTTTCGTGCATCACCATCATGTCGACGCGTCGCAACAGCTCTCTGAGCATGATGCGTTCATCCACACCCTGGCGCCCGCCCAGAGGGTTGCGCGGGTCGGCCACTTCCTCCCAGTTTAAGAAGGCTGCTCGCTGATCGTCCCCCCAGAACGATGACCTGGCATTGAGTTCGCGCCAATTGCTCAACGATTCGGTGATGCCCCAGCGCTGCCAGTCTTCTGCCCTGCGGCGCAGGTATTGGCCAATATGCCAATGAAACGCATTGGCCAGAATCTGCTCTTGTACGGTGGCTAAGTCCAGGTTTTTCGGCGGGGGTATTTTCAGGTCAGACAGCGCTACCAAGTAGTCCATTGGCGACAGTGTTCCCGAGCCAAAGACCTTGCCAGGCAGAAATTCTGTGGGTTTGATTGCTTCGGAAAACTCGCTAAAAAGGGGCTCGCCAGCAGCATTCAATCGAAACAAAAGATCAGGCATGAACACCGGAACAAGTCGCGCCAGAGCTTCTGTGAATGAAGTGCTCATCACCTCAAGTTCTGGATCTGGGTGCCAGTGAATGTGTCGGGACTCAACCAAGGTAAGACCCATGACGTCTCGAAGCACCACTTTGATTTCCTTGGACACCGCCTCAATGATTGGTTTGACGGCGAGCGTGTTGCCAGGGTCGAGCATGGACTCCCTGATCACACCTAAGCGCAGACCTTTCAATGCATCCAGGGTACTGGCCTGTGCCAGGTAGGGTTGCAGTCCCCCGGCAGGGGGGTAGGTGCTGCGAGAAACCGTAGTGAACGGATCGCGTGGGTCGTAGTAGCCAAGCTCGGGGTCTCGCAAAGCGTCGAGAACCATCGTGCAATCTGTCAGCGTTTTGGCCATGACGCCGGTGCGATCACAATAAATGTCTGCTCCGATGGCGCCGCCATCAAAGCCCAGCATGGCTTTGTGCGGAAGAATGAGCGCGATGCTGTTGTGGTTGGATGGGCCACGGGTGGACATGCGGGTCTCTTCGCCAAGGCTGGCCATCACCATGTTGGTGGAGACCGAGGCCGCTGAGCCGGAACTTGACCCGAGCGAAGCGGAGCGTGCGGTGTCGTATGGATTGGAGGGGTTTCCGCCCCAAGTCGAGCGCTGATAACCCGCTACTGATGGCAGCACAGCACGTGGCTTATGGCGCCCGCCCGGGTCGCCTGCGCGACCGTTGTATTCGGTCATGACGGACTTTGCAAAAATGATGGCGCCACGCTCTCTGAGCCTTTGCACCAACTGGTGATCGCGTGCTGGAAAATCCACGTCATAACGGGCGTCGCCACCTCCGGTCGAGCGCATGTCCTTGGTGTCAAAGGCATCTTTAAACGAGAAGACCACGCCAAACAGCGGCATCACTTCCAAATCGGGATTGCGCCCGTAGCGCGCATCGAGCAAACGTGCCTGTTCCATGGCGTCTGGATAATGCCGAAACATTTCACAAACTGGTGGTGCCCCTGGGGGTAGGGGGCCTTCGTCAGGGTGCCGATCGAAATCACCTTGACAAACCACAGAGCGTTCCCCTCTGATGTTGAGTGTAGACAGCGCGTTGACTTGACCGCTCTGCGGGTCGCCCACCAGCATGCCGTATTGCTGCATCACTGTGGGGTCAGACGCAGTTGGCCGCATGTCACCAAATTCCAGCGGCGGCCCGGCATACGCGCTCAGGTCAGGAAAGATGTCTGAGGCTGCGACGGTTTGGGATGGAAATTGAATGGCTTTTCCAGCCCTGATGGCGCCAACTGTGTCGTTGACATGCTCTGGTGCGCGGGTCACCAAAAAACCTGACGGTCCGTTGAAAGCCGTGGCCCGATTCAGGTATTGCTGAACCACCTCAGCACACGATGTTTCACCTGCCTGAATGGCCTTGTGAAGATCTCTGATTGACGCCTCAAATATTGAAAATCCCATGAAAAAAGCCTTTCCAAAAAAACATCATAATCGGCTTTTGCGACAACTCTCAAACGCAAACAAGCAGTTCCCAATCAAACAAGGAGATCAACTGGCATGACGACTGTTCAACATTCAAAGGGCACCACCGACTACGAACGAGCGGGCCCGCTTGGGCAGCGCCCTCTGTTGCTTTTCCATACGCTGCTTGCTGATCGAAGTGTTTACGATGGCATTTTTAGCCAACTCGCGCAACACCGCGATGTGATTCGCTTTCACTTTCCAGGCTTTGGAAGTTCTGCCGGTCAATGCCTGTCCATCGACGATTACGCCGATTGGACGATTGCATTTATAAAAACCTTGAACTTAGACCAGCCAGCACAGATATTTTCAAACGGCTTTGGTGGATTTGTGTCTGTCGGTGTGACTGCCAAGGCACCTGAGTTGGTGCATCAACTGACCATCGCAAACAGTGGCGCTGCCTTTCCTGATGAGAGAAAGCCGCCCTTGCACAAAATGGCTGAAGCGGTTGAGACGCATGGCATCGCTGCCGTGCTCGACACGGCCATATCCAGGATGTTTCCAGAGAGCTTTGCCAAAGCCAACCCCGGCGTCGTCCAGGAAAGACGATTGGCCTTGTCCAAAACCGCCCCCCATCAATTTGCCATCGCTTGCCGTGCACTCGCCACCCTGGACTACAGGCAACTCGCCTCAACGATCAAGCGACCAGTGCGTGTGGTGGCTGGCTTGGACGATGGGACAACGCCCCCAACCATGTCCCAAGAACTGCATCAGCTTATTCAAGGCTCGATTTACCAGGAAATCAAGGATTGTGGTCACTGTCCCCAGATCCAGCAGCCTCATGAGGTTTTGGCTTTGTTGAAGTAGGCGCCGGGCGCAGACGCACGGTACTGTCTCAATCAGGAGCCAATGACGATTGGTTCCACTTTTTTTATGAGTAGCGAAATGAGTAAAGACAATTCAATCGAAGTTATCACCCAAAACAAGTTGCCGCATTACGAGCCTTATGGTTGGCATCACTGGCCGGAGCACCCGTGGCTTTCATACCAGTTTAGACGCGGGCTAGGCGAGACACAGGAAGGGGGCGGCGCCGTCAGTGAAGTCTTTCAGGCTGCCAGCCGCATGATTCCGGGTGATTTAGAGAGTTGGCATAAAGAATGGAGCCACATTGCCGAGAGAAATTGGCGCAGAGGCTTTGAGGCCGAGGCAGCGCAGCATATCCGCACGGCCATGAATTGTTACCTTCGCGCAGCCGATTACTTTAGGCAAGCCGAGTTTTATTTAAAACCTGATGATCCCAGACGCCTGCCCACGTTCGAAAAAATGGAAGCTTGTAGTCACAAATTCCTTCAATACTTAAACCCGCCTGGAGAGTTGGTAGACATTCCCTACGAAAACGATGTGCCGCTTTGTGCGTATTTCGTTAAATCGCCGTACCCGGCCGAGAAGCAAGCGGTGCTGATTTGTATGGGCGGGCTTGATTCGATCAAGGACGAAATGTGGTTCATGCAAGCGCGGGGCGCCTTGCAAAGAGGCATAGCTGTCTTGATGATTGATGGTCCTGGACAAGGGGGCACGCTCAGGCGGCACAAAGTTCCCACCCGGGTAGATACCGAGGTGCCAATTGGCAAGTGCATCGACTGGCTAGAAAAAAGAGACGATATTGATGTCTCACGTATTGCGGTGTGTGGGTCCAGTCTGGGCGGCTATTACGCGGCTCGGGCAGCGTGCTATGAGCACCGCTTGGCGGCCTGCGTGGCCCATGGTGCGATCTGGTCTATCACGGACCTGTGGGGTGAAGCATCCGAGGACCATGGCTTGGCTGAGCATATCAAGTGGGTATTCGGTTGTGACACGATGAAAGCGTCGATGGAAAGAGCCAAAGCATTTACCTTGGACGGCCATCTCGATCACATGCAGTGCCCATTTTTGGTGATGCACGGTGGGCACGATGTGCTTACCGTTTCTCAGGCCCAAAAAGTCTATGACTACGGTAAATCAAAAGGCAAAGATGTCACCCTGCGTTTGCTCAGTGCAGAGGAGACTGGCGCAGAACACTGCCAGCATGACAACCCAACCATGGGTCAAGAAATCCTGGGGGACTGGCTTGCTGACCAGTTTGGTATTGACCAGAAAACCTTGTTGTCCAGCCACGCAAGCGGCTTCACACTTTAGGTCATTGGGTTCTAAATGCGCTGGCCTGTTGTAAGCGTCTTTTTGAATAGATGCCCAATGGTCAATGGTGTTGCGCAGTTCGTGCTCGGCGCACCGCTGCGCTGCTCTGAAACCCCCAGGCCGTGAAAGTGAAATCCCACGCCCCTGAAGCGAACAACTTGCGGTCGTGTTTGTCCGTTGGGCAGGGCGTCCAGGAGTGCTTGGACAGTGCACACTTGTCCTGTGTCAAGTTGGCCTCATCAAACGGCTAAAACCCGTTTTATTGTTTATCAAGCTATCAACAACCAAGGGTTTTCACTACTGCTCAAATGCTTGAAAAGAGGTTCTACTAAGGCTTCTCAGTGCAGACCACCGAGCTTGCAGATGGGGTCTGAGTACATAGAACATCACAAATGGAGTTTCATTACCCATGAGTTACAAGAGTCGAACTGAACATCGCGACGGCATGCACATTGATTGGAATGTCCGCATAGCGGCGCGCGACGGATTGGAACTGATTGCCGATGTTTTCAGACCAGTCAAGCCAGGCAAGTATCCGGTGATCATGAGCTATGGGCCTTATGGCAAGGGCTTGTCGTTTCAGGAAGGCTACAAAACATGTTGGGACCGGATGGTGGAGCAGCACCCCGATGTCACAGCCAACTCGAGCAACCAATACCAAAATTGGGAAGTTGTTGACCCGGAAAAATGGGTGCCCGAAGGCTATATCTGTGTCCGGGTTGACTCTCGCGGGGCTGGTGCATCGCCGGGCTTCATGGCTTTGTGGAGTCCCCAAGAGGCAGAGGATTTTCATGACTGCATCGAATGGGCTGGGGTGCAAGCCTGGAGCAATGGCAAGGTGGGCCTCAACGGAATTTCCTACTACGGAATGAACCAATGGCAGGTGGCGGCGTTGCAGCCACCCCATCTGGCCGCTATGTGTGTTTGGGAAGGCGCCTCTGATTTTTACCGTGACTTGAGCCACCACGGGGGCATCTTGAGCGACTTTATAAAGAACTGGTATGACATGCAGGTCAAAACCGTTCAGCATGGACTCGGCGCCAGTGGCCCCCACAGTCTGGTAACGGGGGAGCCAGTCTGCGGCACCGACCAACTGACAGATGCCGAGCTGAAGAAAAACCGTGAAAAGTTCAGCGATGCAGCTTTGAAGCATGCTATGGATGATGGCTACTGGAAAGCACGCACGCCAGACTTCAACAAGATCAATGTGCCTTTGCTCTCAGCGGCAAACTGGGGTGGTCAGGGACTTCACCCGCGCGGAAATTTTGAAGGTTATCAGCGCAGTGCTTCCAAAGACAAATGGCTGGAAGTGCATGGCATTGAGCACTGGACGCATTTCTACACGGACTATGGCCGCAAGATTCAGTTGCGTTTCTTTGACTACTTTTTAAAGGGCAAAAAGAACGGCTGGAATAAACAAGCCAAAGTGCAACTGCAAGTTCGCCATGCCGACAAATTTGTGCAGCGGTTTGAGCAAGATTGGCCGATCCCCGGCACGCAGTGGAAAAAGTTTTATCTGGACAACGAATCACTGAACTTGTCTGCGAAGCTGCCAGAAAAACTCAAAAAAGTGACGTACAAGGGCTTCTCTGACGGGCTTACCTATGTCTTGCCACCGCGTGCAGAAGACATCGAAATCACCGGGCCCATCGCGGTCAAACTTTTTGCATCATCCGCCTCTGAGGATGCGGATTTTTTCCTCGTTCTAAGAATTTTCTCTCCCGACTTCAAAGAGCTTGTCTTTCAGGGTGCGTTGGATCCGCATACGCCCGTAGCACAGGGCTGGTTGCGGGCATCGCACCGAAAACTCGATCCTAAATTGAGTAAGCACTACCGTCCTTACCACACCCACGACGTGGCTGAGCCGCTCAAGCCAGGTCAAATCTACGAATTGGACATTGAAATTATTCCAACCTCCATCGTGGTTCCTGCTGGTCACCGGATTGCTTTGACGGTCAGAGGAAAAGACTATGCGTATCCAGGACCCGCGGGCCACTTGTCCAACATGAAGTACCCCATGACCGGCTGTGGTCCGTTTACGCATACCGATCCGAAAGATCGGCCAGCAAAAATATTTGATAAGGATGTGACGGTGTACGCGGGTGGGAAGAAGGCCTCCTACATTCAGTTGCCTTTTATTCCAAGCAAAAGAGGGAAATGAACGCCATGAAAATGTACGGATTTTGGCGGTCTCTGGCCGCTTACAGAGTGCGCGTTGCCCTGAAGCTCAAAAACGTGAGTTTTACAGAAGAGCCCGTGAACTTGCTCGCTGGCGAGCAACACGATCCTGCCTATCTGAAAATCAATCCTCAAGGTGCTGTCCCGGCGCTGATGCTCGACGACGGCACCGTGCTGTCGCAATCCATGGCCATCATGGAGTATCTTGATGAAACATACCCTGCGCCGTTTCCATTGCTACCTGCAGACCCCTTGGGCAAATGTCGGGTAAGGTCGCTGTGCCACATTGCGGTTTCGGACGGTCACCCCTTGGTGGTGCCGCGTATTCGAAGCTACCTTGGTAAAAATCTTGCGCTCGGCGATGAGCGCACCGCCCAGTGGTTAAACCACTGGTCAGATAAGTGTTTAAGCGCCTTTGATGCACGGCTGTCCCAAGAGCCAGGAGCCGGACGGTTTTGCCATGGTGATGTTGTGTCCATGGCGGACATCGCTTTGGCCTCCCAAGTCATCGGCGCGACTGAATTTTTTGCTTGCAAGTTATCCAGTTACCCAAGAGTACAAGCCATTTTTGAAGCCTTGAGCCACATCGAGGCATTCGAGAAATCCCACCCCAAATTGCAAGCTGGCGCTCCCGCGGCCAATTGAGCTGCGCCGAGCATCTCTTTTTTGAAAGGTAAGCGCATGAAAGTTGGACTAGTCGGTACAGGTCGCATGGGCCAGGCCATTGCCCTTCGATTGCTTGAAAAAGGGTACGACGTTCATGTATGGAACCGAACCGCCTCCAAACTGCAAAACCTGATAGCCGCGGGCGCGAAAACGGCGAACACCCCCAGCGATTTGTCGATCGCTTGTGATGTGGTGATTTCAATCCTTACCAACGCGCAGGCTCAAGTTGCTATTTACCAAGCCCCCGGCACCGGGCTTCTGGCCTCGGACGTGGCAGGCAAAGTGTTCATTGACATGAGTACGGTTCGTCCGCAGTCTTCGCTTACGCTCGAGCAGGCGGTAGAGGAGAAAGGCGGACTTTTTGTCGAGAGTCCCGTTGGTGGAACCACGGGGCCAGCGCGAGAGGGCAAGCTGTTTGCATTTGTAGGTGCCAAAACGCAGGCCTTTGAACGTGCGCAACCTGTTCTCAAAGACTTGTGCCGGCGCATCGAGTATGTTGGCAAGGTGGGTGCTGGCAGCAGCGTTAAGCTGGCCGTCAATCTACCACTGCTTGTTTTCTGGCAGGCCTTTGGTGAAGCCTTGTCTCTGGTTTCCCACCTCGACTTGCCGCCCGATCGCTTGATTGACATCTTGTCTGACACGCCCGGTGCCTCAGGTGGGTTCAAGGCGCGTGCGCCCCAATTTGTCGCGAGGCTACAGGGGCAAGCGCCTTTCCCTGCGACGTTCAACTTGTTGTCCATTTACAAAGACTTGGAAACAATGAAAGCCGAGGCCGATGGCCTGGGGCTTGCATTGCCCGTGGTAAGCGGCGCGATCACGGCCTACCGCGAAGCCATAGACCAGGGCTTGGGTGACAGCGACAGTATCGAGCAGACCCTGTTCTGGCGTGCCAAGGTGTCGGGACGTAAGGCCTAGAGCTCGTCGGTAACTGTTCGAATTCATTGCCGAAAAAAGGAATACATGGATCCTATTTACATTGGTTTGATCGGGTCGGCTGTTTTTATTCTGATCACGTTTTTGCGCGTGCCGATCGCATATGGCATGTTCATAGTTGGGATTGGTGGTCTGAGTTTTGTGTACCCGCTGAGCACTGCGTTTGAGTTTCTTTCAACTGGTCTTTTTTCGTACACATCGAGCTTCACACTCGCGGCCTTGCCCTTGTTCATCTTAATGGGTCAACTGGCCTTCCAGGCTGATATCGGAAAAGACGCTTATGGCGCGGCGAAAGCTTTTGTCGGGAAGGTGCCGGGAGGGCTTGCAGTTGGAACCGTTTATTCGTCGGCTATTTTTGGCTCATGCTCTGGTTCGAGTTTGTCGGAGGTGGCAGTGTTCTCAAAAATTGCAGTACCCGAGATGGTGAATGCAGGCTACAGCAAAAGACTGGCTGCCGGCACAGTCGCCTCGGCGGGGTGCTTGGGCGTTCTCATTCCCCCCAGTATTTTGCTGATTTTTTACGGCATTTTGACTGAAACATCGATTGGACAACTTTTCATTGCGGGCATTGTCCCCGGAATTTTTTATGCAGTGCTGATGGCCACCACGCTGATGGTGGTCTGTTATTTTTTCCCGCAACTTGCCCCACGCGCAAATGACGTTGATACCTCGTGGGTTGCTAAAGTTAAGGCCGTCAAGAACTTGTGGTCGGCCGCACTGTTGTTTGTGATTGTCTTGGGTGTGATTTACACCGGCTGGGCAACGCCGGATGAGGCCGCTGCATTTGGTGTGGTTGGCTCACTTTTCCTTGTTTTTCTTCGAGGTAAGTTCAAGCTCCCCTTGCTGAAAGACGCCACGACCGAATGTGCCAAAGCCAGTGCCATGATTTTCCTGCTGCTCGGTGGAGGCTCGATATTTGCGACATTTCTATCGTCAACTGGCGTGGTGGGGGCGTCAACTTCGTTCATCCTCGGGGTAGACCTGCCATTTTGGGCGTTGATGTTAGGCATTGTTACTTTGTATTTGTTGCTCGGGTGTTTTCTTGACGCCATTTCAATGATGATTCTCACCATGCCTTTGGTCGCTCCCCTGATAGAGGCGCACAACATGAGTCTCATCTGGTTTGGCATTGTGGTGACCATGATGATGGCCATAGGTGCCATCACGCCGCCGCTCGGACTGAATTGTTTTGTGATGAAAGGCGCACTGGGTGATCAACTTGAGATGCGCGACATTTTTCTGGGCTCAGCACCCTTTGTCGTCTTGATGCTCTTAACGGTTGCGATATTTGTGATATTTCCAGATTTGGTGCTATGGCTGCCCGATCTAATGAAAAGTTTAAGGTGAGGGTAAATCAGTATGAAGCAACTAATTGAGACTTATGAGCGTTTTTACCGGCGCTTCATTCCAGTCGTGATAGCAACACCCTTGGTACTGATGACGGGCATTATTTTTTTCAACGCCATTGGAAGAAAACTTGGCATGCCATTCCCGCTGACCGTCGAGTCGGTCGAGGCGCTCATTGTTGTCTCGGTGTATTTTGGTGTCGCAGTTGTGGCCATGGAGCATGGCCATGTCAACGTCACATTCGCCACTGAGCGTCTTGGGACGAGAGCCAAAAGGCTTCTTGATGCGGGGGGTAACTTTCTCGCCTGCGCGGCCTTCTTGTACCTCTCGGTTGCTGCATGGTTTTTGGCCGCAGAATCCATTCGTATCATGGAGTACCGCATGGCAGTGGCGCGATTTCCCTTATGGCCATTCAAAACCTTATTTGCACTGGGACTTACGACCATGGCCATTCAGTTGTTCTTTAACGGGTATAAGTTCCTCTTTTTTGCCGATGATGGTGAAGCGCACTTAGCCCCTTACCCTGAATGAATTTGTTTGTAACCAATACCGGCTACCTCGATGCAACTTGTTAATGATTTTTTACTCAAGGCCCCTCGCGCAGCGGTATGGGCGGCCTTGACAGATCCACAAACCGCAGTCGGCTGCATGCCTGGGGCAACGCTGACGCAAACTGTTGGTGAGCGCGGGTTCAAAGCGACGGTTGCACTTAAAGTGGGGCCCATCAAGCTTCAGTTTGCTGGAGAAGGTGAGCTGTGCAATTTGTCCGACGACGGCACCTATGGGGAGATGCGTGCGAAAGGCAGTGACAGCAAAGGTCGAGGAAGTTTCAAAACAGAGATGAAATTCCATGCCGTTTCTGAAGGATTGGCAACCAGGGTTAAGGTGGAAACTGAATTGAGCTTAACGGGTTCTGTGGCCCAGTATGGTCGAGGCTCAGGCATTGTTCGGGAAGTCGCCTCACAACTCACCAATGACTTCACACGCAATCTTGAGGCCAAGGTGCTCAGCGATGCGCATGCGCTTGCAGTCGAAGACCTCCAAGGCGCACAGCAACCAACAGGGGCACCAGAACCCAGCAAGGCGGCACCATCCATCGATCTGCCCAAGCTCGTTATGACTGGGTTTTTTCGTTGGTTTCGATCCTTGTTCCGAAAAAATCTTTAAAGCTAGTTGCCACCGTTTTGTCTCATGTTCTATCGCTGACCCTCAATACATTGATGCTTGAATACCAATGAAACCTGCTGCATTTCAATACCACCAGCCGCACAGCCTCAGCGAGGCCCTGGAGATGCTTGCAAGCCTGGAGGATGCCAAGCTGCTCGCAGGCGGGCAGTCGCTCGGTCCCATGCTGAATTTCCGATATTTGATGCCGGAGCATGTCATTGATTTGAACCGGGTCCTGGAACTTCAAAAAATAGGGCTTCAAGCCGATGGCGCCATCAACATAGGCGCAATGGCCAGGCAGTTCGAACTGGAGAGAGATCAGACCTTGCAAGACAGGGCGCCGATCTTTAAACACACACTGCGTTGGGTTGGTCACTATGCAACAAGAAATCGCGGCACATTGGGCGGTAGTTTGGCCCATCTGGACCCATCCGCGGAATTACCAGGGCTGTGCTCGCTGCTGGATGCGCAATTAACGGTTCAATCGCAAACTGGCATCAGGCAGATCAGCATTCACGACTGGGCGCTGGGCTTCATGCAAACTGCGGTTGAAGAGCGAGAGCTGCTGACCAATGTCGTTATTCATCCATGGTCAGAACCCCATGGGTACGCATTTCTGGAAATGAGCAGACGTCACGGTGATTTCGCTATCGCTGGCGTGGGCTGCCTGATGGCCCTGGAGCCAGACCTGCGCATCAAGAAAGCCGCCATCTCTGTCATTGGTGTGACATCGATACCTGGTCGGCTTACAAAAGCGGAGCAAGCTTTGAAAGGCGAGCACTTTTCTGACGCCTCCTGTCAGATGGCGCTTGATGAAATCGCCCAATTAGATGCACTCAGTGATGTCCATTATTCAGGCGAGTATCGAAAGCGCATTGCACAAGCCCTCGTCAAGCGTGCATTAAAAACTGCCTACGATGACGCCATTCAAAGGAGTTGCAGACCATGAACCAGAACCATTCAGTGGAAATGACCATTAATGGGCAAATTTTTCGCGCCGACGTGCAAGCCCGCACCACGCTCGTTGACTTTATTCGACATGAGTGCAACCTCACGGGTACCCATGTTGGCTGTGAGCACGGTGTGTGCGGCGCTTGCACCATCCATGTTGATGGCCGTGCCGTGCGCTCATGCACCATGTACGCCGTCCAAGCCAACCATTCGACTGTCAAAACAGTGGAAGGTCTTGCAAGCAATGAAAACCTGCTGCACCCGGTGCAAGAGGCATTTCGTGAGTGCAATGGTTTGCAATGCGGTTTTTGCACGCCAGGCATGCAAATGACCATTGCCGCCTACCTAGAAGAAAACCCTGACCCAACAGAGCAGGAAATTCGTGAGTTGATTTCTGGGAATATTTGCCGCTGTACCGGGTACCAAGGCATTGTGCAAGCGGCACTTCGGGCTGCCGAGAAATTGCGGGAGAAATGAACATGGGATCTAAAAATTTAGGCGCCCCTGTGGACCGCTTAGAAGATGCCAGGCTTGTGATGGGCAAAGGCCGCTACGTGGATGACATCAAGTTGCCAGGAACCCTTTCGGCCGCATTCCTGAGGTCACCAGAGGCCCACGCAAAGATTACAAGCTTAGACCTTTCGGCCGCACGGGCATTGCCCGGTGTCGTCGCCGTTTACGCGCTGCAAGACCTTGGCGCCGTGGCGCAGAAGCGCATGCTTCAATCCTACCCAAATCCTGCAATCAAAATCGACATCACACAGTTCCCACTGGCCAAAGATGAGGTGTGTTTTGTGGGTGAACCCATCGCTGTGGTGATCGCCACCGACCGTTATCTGGCAGAGGATGGCGTTCAGGCGATTGAATTGGAACTTGAGTCTTTGCCATGTGTCATTGATGCCCGGGATGCGCTCAAGCCCAACGCAGCGCGGGTGCAGCAGGCCTTTGAGTCCAATCTTGCCGCGACCATGAACTGGAAGTTTGGCGACATCGAACAAGCCTTTGCCGACGCAGACCATGTCTTTGAAGAAGATTATTTCCAGCATCGAGGAGCCCCACATTACATGGAGTGTCGAGGGGTTTTGGCGCAATTTGATTCTGCGATGCAACGGCTTAGGATTTGGAGTTCGACGCAATCGCCCTTTCTGGTCAGGCGCTTCCTGGCAGCCTACCTTGAGCGCGAGGAATTCAACATCCATGTCATTGCGCCAGATGTTGGCGGTGGCTTTGGCCCCAAAGCGGTGCATTACCCGGAAGAGCTGGTGATTGCAATTGCTGCCGAAAAAATTGGTCAGCCAGTCAAGTGGATTGAAGACCGTCGCGAAAATTTTGTAAGCAGTAACCAGCAACGCGATCAATGGTGGCATGTGAAAGTTGCATGCCGTAAGGACGGCAAAATTCTGGGACTCAGCGCCGATTGCATTCATGACAATGGCGCTTATGTGCCCTATGGTCTTTTGCTGCCCAATACGTCCATCGTTCCTTTTCCAGGGCCGTACGCGATTGCCGCGATTGATGTCACCTTAAAGGCTGCGTTAACCAATGCCGTACCGACATCCCCGATTCGGGGTGCTGGTCGGCCGAATGCAACTTTTGTGATCGAACGCAGTGTCGATACCATCGCCAGAGAGCTCAAGCTCGATCGGGCTGCAGTCCGAGCGACTAATTTCGTCAGAAAAGACCAGTTTCCTTATGAAACCGGAGCCCGCTTGCCATCTGGCGTCCAAGTGCAATACGACTCCGGTGACTACCACCAAACATTGCAAATGGTGCTGGAGGCCAGTGATGCGGTAAATTTCGAATCCCGTCGAGCTGGCGCAGCTCAAGCGGGTAAGTGCAGGGGCTTTGGCATTGCGAGTTACAACGAAGATTCGGGCCTTCCCCCCTACGAGGGCGCAACCGTGAAAGTCATGCCAACGGGGCAGGTCGTGGTGGAAACAGGATCCTGTGCCCAAGGACAAGGCTTGGAGACCATTGTTGCGCAAATTGCCGCCGACCATTTTGGCCTGCAAACCCCCGATGTCGTGGTCAGAACTGGCAATACAGACTTTTCGGCTATGGCCTTGTCTACCGTCGGTAGTCGGGTGGCTGCAACTGTGGGGCCAAGTGTTCATCTGGCAGCGCAACAGGTCCGAGACAAGGCGTTCAAGCTCGCAGCTCGGGACTTTGAGGTGCCAGAGACAGAATTGGAAATCATCAAGGGAAACATCTCAGTCAAAGGACAGTCGGGAAAATCAATTGGACTCGGTGCGCTTGCCCGACGCTTGATTGCCAATGTGAACATGCCTGTACCCAAGGGCTTTAGTCCCGGCTTGGAAGCAACCGCCTACCACACCACCGAGCGCGCGGTCTACGCCAATGGAAGCAATGCGTGTGAGTTGGAAGTCGATGTAGAGACGGGTGAGGTGAAGCTGATGCATTATTGGGTTGCGCACGACTGCGGAACCATCATCAATCCAAGGCTGGTGGATGGCCAAATCATTGGGGGCGTTGTGCACGGTATTGGAAATGCTTTGTTTGAACACATGAAATTCGACAGGGAAACCGGCCAACCCCAGTGCACCAACTTAGGGGAATACCTGTTGCCGATGGCGACCGAAATGCCTCAGATAAGCTTGCAGCACATGCAAAGCCCTTCACCTGTCAACCCGCTTGGTATCAAGGGTGCGGGAGAAGGCGGCACCATCCCTGGCATCGCCTGCGTCATATCTGGCATCGAAGACGCCTTGAAGCACCTTGGGGTAAAGATTAATGAATACCCGCTCTCGCCAGAGCGGCTACTTGACTTGATTGATGGAAAGCGCCACTTAGAAGCGTGATGAAACAGTTTTTTTCAACCCTAGGAGACAAGAAATGAAACAAAGGATGTTCAGAAATTTGGCTGCTGCCGGTTTGGCGATAGCCATGTGTGGTACAGCGCTATCGGCAACCGTGCTCAAGGTGGCAAGCCCAACGCCCGAAAAGGGTTGGTTTGGTGAGATGCACAAGTGGTGGGCCCAAGAGGTCGAAAAACGCTCCAAAGGCGAAATCAAGGCGCAGTTTTTTTGGAGCGGTTCATTGGTCAAATGGCCTGACTGTTTGCCTGGAATTAAATCAGGCATCGCCGATATGTGTTGGGTTAGCAGCACGTACCACCCCGCTGACCTTCCAAACTACATGATTTTGGAAAGTTTGCTGAACTTTGGTGATGACTACGTTGCGGCTGTCAAAGCGTCTATCGATACGCTGGAGTCCCAGCCTGATATGGTTGCCGAACTCAAAAAGCAAGACATTGTTCTTTTGATGTCTCACATCAGCGGTCACGGTCCGATTGGTACCAAGAAGAAGCTGGATTCTTTGGCCGATATGAAGGGAAAAAGTCTGCGTACCTATGGCGGGGCAAGGTCCGACTTCTACAAAGATCTTGGCATGAACCCGGTGTTCATGACCTTTAATGACATGTACAACGCCATGGACCGTGGCACTGTGGATGCGCTCGGTGAAAACGTGACTTTGCTGGCCAACGCCTTCAAACTCAATGAAGTCATTGGCAATGTGCACATGGCCAATCCCCCAGGGGCTAACGGCAATGGTGGCGTCATCGGATCATCGTTTTTCATTCGTGGTGAGAAATGGCGATCTTTGACACCAGCGCAGCAAAAAATGCTCAAAGACCTGCGCTGGGAATACGGCGTTCGTTATGCTTCCCACCTCATCGAAGATGAAGCCAAAGTGCAAGCGCAGTGGGCTAAAAATAACAAAATCACGTTTCAAACATCAAGCCCAGACGATGCGAAAAAAGTCTTAAAAGCGGCCAACGCTGCCAACGAGATTTTCTTCAAGAAACAAGAGGCTGGCGGCGCGAAGAACGTGCGTGCTGTGTACTCCTACTACCTGGATGCACGCAAAAAGTACGAAGAGCAACATAAAAAGAGTGGGAACTACAAATAAGCTGGTGCCCGGCTGAAGAAAAAGCCCGCAGCTGCGGGCTTTTTCAATGCGGTTAACCAAGCGATCTGCCCAAGCTATGTGCTCGCTCGAAGCGAGGCTAAGTATTCGTGTTTAAACTGTTGTGTGAGAGCCCTGTCAGGGCGGCCCAGCGTGCGCGGTGTTTCTGGCGCGGTCGAGCGCTGTTGGTCCGATGCACATGGAATTGAAAGGTCAACAGCCAGCATGAACGGCGCACTGGTGGGTTTTCGAATTGGCGGCGATAAAAAGCTGCTCAGGCTGCATGGCGAACGCAGCTGTGAAGCGGTTTTGAATAAACTGCTGGCCTACTTGCGCAGCGTCAGTGACACACAGCTCAAGGCCTACGCCCGTCAGATCAGGCTCATCGGGCCAGCCGATGGAAAATTTCTTACTGAGCCCGAACGTTCATGTATCCAGGCACACGCCAAAAACATGCTGGGTCAATGGGTTTCGCCAAAGTCTTGGACCGATGTCTTCATGCTATGGCCTGAGTTACAGGCATGGCAGGCTGGTTTTCCCTACATGCCGGCAGCGTCGATTGAGCGCTGTGGCGACATCCTCTGGGGGTTTCTGTTGGACCTTGATGCGGGTGACTTGCAGGTCTTTGACAACCGCCATGCACGCTTTTCCTGGAGCGATATCGGCGAGGCCGAGCCAGCTTACTGCACGGTCTCGCTCACGCACGCACGCCGGCTGTTGCCGCCAGATGTCCAGGTCCTGCAAGGTTTGTTGCACCAGCATGTGTGTTGCGAAGGCCAGGAGCCTCTTGTACCCATGCGTGATGCGGTGTCGGATCACTTCACAGGTCCTGGGGCGTGGATGGCTCGACTTCAATGCAGTGGGGGGCGGGTCCGCATGCAGCTTGAGCGTGAGGGAATGCGGGCTGAATTCAGTCGCGTCGGCGAGCTCACATTGGGTGACGCCGCTTGTGGGCGTTTCTTGTGTGAGGTGCTGAACCCACACGTGTTGGCATTAAGCCAATCTGTTTACGGGTCTGATACCAGTCTGACGCAGGTGTCACAACTGGCTGCCAAACTGCAGATGCTGCCGTTTGCTCCAGGAGACGGCGGTTTGCCTTTGCTGGATCTGGGACTTCGCATCTCAAACGGTTTGGAATTGGCGCTAGGACCGGACTTCTTTAACGCGGTTCGCGCCTTGTTCATGTCATCAGGCATGACGGTGCAAGGCTGGCGTTACCTGATCAAGCAGGACAATGCCGCACTGCGCAGTGTCTTGAAGTTCTTTCCGCCATCCAAGCGCATCATGGGCAGCTTCAGCCATTTCATCAACCTGCTGGCCAGCGCCTTGCAAAGCGAGTTGCTTAAACCTGCGCGCTGCCAAGCGGCGTTTGGTGGCATTGAACGCATTCTGGACCGAACCCGTGGCCGGCCCGATCCGGTACGTGAGGAAAACGCGCGCATATTCCTGCGTGCCATCATGCGTGCCAGGCTGGCTGCCAATGAACAGGCCAATCTGGAGCATGAGGCACAGGATATTTCAGATTTTGTTTATTCCCATTCATTGGTTCTCAAAGGGGCTACTTGGGCGTCGCTGCGTCGTCGCTCCGATGCTTGGCATAAAGCGCTGCTCATCACGGTAGATCCGGCAACAGACGTGCACTGGCTGGCGCTGTTGCCTCAACACCAAGTGGGCGCCTTTGTTGCTGTGGAACTTGACAGCGGCTATTTGCTGGCTGAGGAAGGTTTGGAGCAACGCCATTGCATCGGCACTTATGTCAACGCATGCTCCAGTGGCGCGAGTCGGGTGTTTTCCTTGCGTCGCAATGGCAGACGTATTGCGACGGTCGAGTTGCAGCGCGGTCATGGCGATGGCTGGCGCATGGTGCAGATCCGCGGCAAGGCCAATACTGTCGTCAACGATACGGCCATATTGCAGGCTGCAGCATCGGTGGCGCTTGCCTATTCGGCGCAGGCGATGGCGCACGGGCGTGCGCAAACTGTTCGAGCTCACCACTCGCTGCAAGCTGGCAACTACGTGTCGCCGACTTACCTTGTCCACCGACAGGACCACTGGACGGGTTGAGGTGGTGCTGGCGTTTGTGTTGAACATGTCTTTGACATGCTCAGCAGCTTGAGCGTCACCGCCAATGCGCATCAGCGCAGGAGCGGGCCGATGTTCAGGCACACTCAGGCAAACACGTATTCATTTACCACGCATGACATCGCTAAATAGCCCGTTTTATTCCCCAGGTTTCATGGTTTTGCATGGCAACCGGTTGGAAGACTTGCGCGACTTGATGACGCAGTTTCTCAAGTCCCAACCGCTTGGCGCCTTGGTTCCAGAGATCATGCTGGTTCAAAGCAATGGCATGAAGCACTGGCTGGAGATGGCCTTGGCAGATGATGCGGCCATGGGCATCTGTGCGGCAACCCGCATGGAGCTGCCAGGCACTTTTTTGTGGCAAATCTACCGACAAGTGCTCGGCCAAGATGTCGTTCCTTTGCATATGCCTTTTGATAAAACCAGTCTGGTTTGGCGCCTGTTTCGCCTGCTACCCAAGTTGGCGGCAAGCGATGTGGCGTACCAACCCTTGAAGCACTATATGGGCGAGCCCGTCGATTCCCGCAAGCTCTACCAGTTGGCTTTGCAGGTGGCCGATGTGTTGGATGGCTATCAGAGCTACCGCGCTGATTGGCTCAGCGATTGGGCACAAGGTGAGGATGTGTTGCGCATCCACAGCAAGTCTGCGGGTGAGGCATCCAGCGTTTTGGCTGAGGCGCATCGCTGGCAAGCCCAGCTCTGGCGTGACATCCGCCAAGACGTGGGCCCAGCGCAGGCAGAGTCTTCAAGGGCCAGTGTGCACAGCCGTTTCATGGAGGCCTTGCAAAAGCAGGCACAAGACGCTGGCCAACGGGCTGAGAGACCCTATGGCTTGCCGCCACGCATTGTCGTGTTTGGTATTTCCTCACTCCCTACCCAGACGATTGAGGCTTTGGCCGTTTTGGGAAATTTTTGCCAAGTGCTCATGTTGGTGCTCAACCCCTGCCAATATTATTGGGGCGATGCGCGGCACGAACACGCGCAATTGCGCCAAAGCGTCAGGCGCCGCCAACAAGATAAGCCGGGTGCCGCTCATAGCATGAAATCTGGCGAGTTTGCGGGGTCGACGCAACCACTTTTGGCGTCCTGGGGCAAGCAAGGACGTGACTACCTGCAGCTGTTGAGCGAATTTGACAACACGGCGCTCTACCGTCATCAGCTCACGCGAGTAGACGCTTTTGTTGACCCGCTCAGCGTTCAAGACCAGCCCACGCAATTGGCACAGTTGCAGTCGCTGATTTTGAATTTGGAGCCCGCCCCAAGCAAGCCAATTGAGCTGGACCAAAGTGATGATTCGCTCACGCTCGTCAGCACCTATTCGCCACAAAGAGAGGTCGAGGTCTTGCATGACCACCTGTTGGCGCTGTTTGATGCTGATGCGCAGCTTCAGCCACGTGAGGTGATGGTGATGGTGCCTGATATGGCTTTGTTTGCCCCGCACATTCAAGCGGTGTTTGGGCGTTTTGCGCTCGGCCAGTCACGCCACATCCCTTACACGGTTGCTGACAACACGTCGCGCCAGTCACCTGTGGTGCAGGCTTTGAGTCAGCTGTTGTCTCTGCCCCAGACGCGGTCTTCGCTGCTTGAATGGTTCAGCTTGCTCGAAGTCGATGCGGTGCGCAAGCGTTTGGACTTCACCGAGTCTGATGTGGAGCAGGTCTTGAGCTGGCTGAGCGCAGCGGGGGTACGTTGGGGTGTGGATGCACAACACCGACAGACATGGGGTTTTGCGCCAGATGTGCCAGCCATGGATCAGAACACCTGGGCCTTTGGGCTGCGTCGGCTGCTCTTGGGATACGCGCTTGGTGCCGATACCCAAGGCGTCTGGGCTGGCACGTTGTCGCAGGTCGGTGTTGACAGCTTGGACGCCACTTTGGTGAGCAAGTTGCTCGATTGGTTCGAAGCGATGCGTGTGACGCTGCAAGCCTTGTCGGTAGATCACACGCCTGAGCAATGGCTCGTGTGTTTAGTTGACTTGGTGGAGCGCTTTTTTGAACCGACAGATGCCGCTCAAGAGCGCCTGATTGAGGGTATGTTAGAGGTCCTAGAGGACTGGCAACAAGTGTGCGCGGATGCCGCTCTGGACACGCCTGTGCCGCTACAGGTGGTCAGTGCGCACTGGCTCGCATCGATCCAAGAAGAGGGCCTGCAGCAGCGGTTTTTTGGTGGCGGCGTACAGTTTGCAAGCTTGATGCCGATGCGTGCCATCCCGTTCAAGGTGGTTTGTCTTTTGGGCATGAATGACGGTGCTTACCCTCGGCTGATGGTGCCGCGTGACTTTGACCTGATGACCAGCAGTTGGCGAGCCGGCGACCGGTCGCGCCGAGAAGATGACCGCTACTTGTTTTTGGAGGCGGTGCTTTCTGCCCGAGAAAAGCTCTACATCAGCTGGCAGGGGCAGCGCGCAAGCGACAACGCTGAGCAGCCGCCCTCGGTGTTGGTGGCGCAGCTCATCGATTTTTTAAACATTGGATGGCAAGCACAGCGAGCAGCGCGTCAGTACCCTTTGCAAGCATTTTCGGAGGCTTATTTTGTGCAGGGCTCGGGTTTGTCAACATTTGACAGCGATTGGGCTCGTTTGCATCGTCCGCCTGTGCATCCTATGAATCAAACAAGCCCTTGCAAAGGCCCCACTGGCGCCGAGTCCGGCGCGCCAGTAGGCTCGATTTCTCTGGATGAACTGCGACGGCTGGTGCGCCAACCAGTTGAGGTCTTTTTTCGTAACCGACTGGGTATCAGCTTGGATGCGGTGCAGGAGCGCCTGGCGCAAGATGAGCCCTTTGAGCTCAAGGGTTTGGAAAAGTACCAAGTGGGACAAACGCTGTTAGATGCTGCAAACCTTGAGCAGGCTTTGGAAAACGTACAGTTGTCGGGCATGCTGCCGATGGCGGCTTTTGGGGACAAACTTGTGGCCGATTTGCGCACAGAGGTGGGTGTTGTGTTGGCGCGCAGGCAACCATGGTCTCAGGCTTACCCGCAAGCCGCGCCGCCCCATTCTCTGCATGTGGCGGTGGACGCGTACACCATCACCGGTACCCTGAGCGGTCTGTTTGCGAGTGCCCAGCCGAATGCTTTTTTGCAATTGCAACAGCGTTTGGGCAAAGTGGCTGAGGGTAAAGGGCAATCCCTCAGCGCAAGAGCGCATGTCGTGGCTGGTTTGTGGGTTAACCATGTGGCCGCTTGCGCCAGTGGTCTAGCCTTGGTCAGTGTTCAATTGGGACTTGACCAGGAGCTGGTCTTTAACCCGCTGCCAGCTGCGCAGGCCATGGCAATTTTGAAACGCTGGATCACGGCTTACCAAGCCGCTTTGCAGCAGCCTTTGCCCGTGGCCTGTAAAACTGCATGGGCGTATTTGTTGGCGCATCGGCAGACTGAGTCGTCAGACGGCGAATCACCAGGTGGCTTGGATGGGCAAGCAGAAAACACCCAAGCGACAGAATCTGCGAAGCAGACCAAAGACCCGCATGAAGCGGCTGCCGCAGTGTTTGCCGGTAGCGCTCAAGAACAGGGGGAGGGCCAAGCGTCACCTTATCTGGCAAGGGCTTTCGCAGACTATGACGACATTGAAGCGCACTTGCCGCATTGGGCGGATCTCATTTATGGCGACATGGCGCGCCATGTCCAAGTCGGCTCCAGCGCACAAGGGCAGCCATGAGTTCAAGCCCAATGGTGTCTGAACAGTTTGTGGTGCCGACGCTGCAGCTTGACCCCTTGCGCATGCCTTTGACGGGCTTGCATCTGATCGAGGCCTCTGCCGGTACGGGCAAGAGCTGGACGCTGGCGGCGCTTTATGTGCGCCTGGTACTGGGGCATTTGCGCCCAGGCGGCCAGGCCGCTGGCCTGTACCCGCCTCAAATTTTGGTCATGACCTTTACCGAGGCCGCCACGGCAGAACTGCGCGGTCGCATCCGTGCGCGATTAGCCCAGGCGGCGCAGTTTTTTCAGGATACGGCTGCTTGCCGTGAAGAACCCGATGCATTTTTGATCAGTTTGCGTAACGCTTACGACCCAGATCGATGGCCAGACTGCGCGTACCGACTCGACATGGCCGCACAGTGGATGGACGATGCAGCCATTTTCACCATCCATGGCTGGAGCAGTCGCATGCTCAAGACGCATGCTTTTGACAGCGCCAGTTTGTTCCAGCAAAGTCATGTTCAGGACAGTCAGCAACTCAAGTTGCAGGCCGTGCAGGACTACTGGCGACATTGGTTTTATCCCGTTCCTGTGCAACAGCTTGATGCCATCTTGGGTGTGGCCAAAACGCCCGAAGCCTTGTTGAAGGTGCTCGAAACGCATTGGACGCTCGCTGAGCGCGAGCCGTACACCCCAAGCTACCAAGGCGATGCACCCGACGTGTTGCTTCAAAGTTGGGGTGCGTGGAAACGTCCACTTGACAGCCTAGAAGCTTTGGTGCGTTCGCTTTGGACCGAGGACGTGATCGCGGCGGTGCAAGCCGCGGCGCAAGCCAAAGTTCTCAAGGGCTACCATGAGCGCAATTTAAACAGCCGGCTCAACAAGATGGCCGCGTGGTTGCGAGGCGATGTCTGCAAATGCGAAGATTTGACGTGGTTTTCCCTACAGACCTTGCTGGAAAAAGGCTGGCATGAAGCCAGTGCGCATACCGTGTTCGCCCATATCGACGCCCTGTGCGAACACTTGCGCGCGCAACCCGACATTGCGCAGAGTTTGCTTCAGCACGCTGCTGATGAGGTTGGCCAGACCTACCGGGCCAACAAAGCCAGGCTGGCGCAGTTTGATTTCTCTGATTTGTTGCAGCGCCTGTACCACGCGCTTGACGCATCTGGGCGCTTGGCGCAGGCCATCGCGCAACAGTACCCGGTTGCTTTGGTTGATGAATTCCAGGACACCGACCCTTGGCAATACGGGGCACTGTCAAAAATTTACGGGGCGTCCAGCCAAACCGATACCGGCTTGATCATGATTGGGGACCCCAAGCAAGCGATTTACAGCTTTCGCGGAGCCGACTTGGCCACCTACTTGAGGGCACGTGCTCAGGTTCAGGCGATTCATACCTTGAACAGCAATTTCCGATCAACCCCCGAATTGGTGGCAGCCGTCAACCATGTTTTTTCGTTGGTAGAAAGGCCGTTTTCTGATGTGCCGTTTGTGCCCGTTGTGGCGCGCAAGGCGGTAGCGCCGCTGCAAATAGGCAGCGCCAGTCAGCCCGCCATGACGGTTTGGCACCATGTGTTTGCCAAAAAACCGCGCAAAGAGGAGTTTTTGCGGCACATGGCAGAGGTCTTTGCCAGCCAGATGGTGACCTTGCTCAACACCGACTCAGCTCAGACTCGGGCAGGCACATCGCCCTTGGGCTTGGTCGACTCGGGACCTGTCGACCCGGGCGACATGGCGGTGCTGGTACGCGATTGGCGCGAAGCCCGTGCCATTCGACGTGCGCTGTCGCAGCGCGGCGTGCGCAGTGTGTACTTGTCAGAACGCGACAGTGTGTACGCCAGTCCAGAAGCCATTGATTTGTGGCGCGTGATGCGCGCGCTTGCCAATCCGCGATCAATTGCCTTGCTGCGCAGCGCACTGAGCACCCGTTTGTGGGGGCTTGGCTGGTCAGAGATGGAGGCCTTGTTTCAAGATGCGTCAGCTTGGGACGCACAGGTTGAACGTTTTCACCGTTGGCAACAGATCTGGCATAGACAAGGCGTTTTACCCTTGCTGCACCACCTCTTGCATGAACAAGGCATTGCCGAGCGTCTGCTCAGACAAAGCGCCGGCCAACACCAAAGCGGTGAGCGCCAACTGACCAACCTGCTGCACCTGGGTGACTTGCTGCAAGCCGCCAGTTTGAACCTGCAGGGGCAGGGTGCACTGGTTCGTTACTTGGAAGCTCAAATCCAAAGCCCAAACAGCAGTGGGGAGAGCGCGCAACTGCGTTTGGAAAGCGATGCCAAGTTGGTGCAGGTTGTCACCGTGCACAAGTGCAAAGGGCTGCAATACCCGCTGGTGTTTTTACCCTTTGTTTCTGTCTTCACTGCCACCAAAAAAGACAGCGGTAAAGATGACAACCTGCGACTGCAAGAGGACATGCGTTTGCTCTATGTGGCGCTGACCCGAGCCGAAAAAGCCCTGTGGCTGGGTGTGGCCCCGTTCAAAGGTGATCTGGATGGCAAATCCCCCTTGGTTAAGAGTGCGGTGTCCCAGCTTTTGAGGCGACAGACTCCCGATGACTTGGATCAGTGTTTGGCGGCCTGGCGCACCTGCGCGCAGATTTGCGTGGCACCCGCCCCAGCGCCCATGCAGGTGCGGTACACACCCGCAACTGGCGCTCAAGCGTACAAGCCGGCCTCTGAAGCGCACCGGCTGCTCAGAAATCATTGGTGGACAGCCAGTTTCAGCGCGCTGGTACAGCACCAAACACCTGTTGTGAATGCCAGCCTACCGATCGATTTGGGGCGTGACAGCCGCATGGCGGACGCGCAGGTGGACAACAGTGCGACCCCCTTGGATGAAGCGCTGATGCCGTCACTGGGTGCCGACGTCTTGACCTTGGATGTTGCCCTGTACAACACTTTTCCAGCGGGAAGCCGCTACGGGACCTTGCTGCACGACTTACTGGAATGGCAAGCGCAAAGGGCTTGGCCCTTGGTATTGGAGGGTGGCTCTGCCACTGTCGACGCCGAGTGGCAGGCGCTGGTGCATCGAAAATCACAGCGGCTCAAGCTGACAGACGAGCAGCAAGCGCTGCTGCAAGTGTGGTTGAAGCGCATTCTGGTGGCGGAACTTCCGCTGGGTGTCCACGATGAGCAGCTTGCAAAGCTAAGCTTGTGCACGCTGCAGCGTGCGCAAGCCTGGTCTGAAATGGGCTTTACCTTCACGGTCCAACACAGCTCGGTGGCGCAGATGGATCAGCTCATTGCACAGCATGTGCTGCCCAGCCACGCCAGACAAGCGCTGCAAGCGCGCACCCTGGAGGGCATGCTGATTGGATTCATGGACCTGGTGCTGGTGCACCAGGGACGCTATTACGTGCTGGACTACAAGAGCAACCGGCTGGCGGCTTATGGCACTGACAATTTACGTGAGGCTGTGTTGTCACATCGCTACGATGTGCAATACACCTTGTATGTGCTGGCGCTGCACCGCCTGCTCAAGCACCGCTTGCCAGACTACGACTATGACCGCCATCTGGGCGGTGCGCTCTACCTGTTTCTGCGCGGCATCGATCAGCCCGGTGCAGGCCTGTTTGCAGACAAGCCCCCGCGAGCATTGATCGAAGCGCTGGATGCCTTGTTTGCCGGCAGAAATACCGCTGCCGAGAAAGTCGTGTGATGGCAGACACGCACCCCCCTGAGCCCATGGAGGGCGCCGACCATTCAGCCTTTGCCGGCTTGTCGCTCACGCATCTGGACAAGGCCTTTGTCACATTCTTGAATGACGCGCAGCCCAGCGCGGATGCACGCCACAAGCGCTTGGCGGCCTTGCTCAGTCAGCAGTTTGGACGTGGCCACGCCTGTTTGGACCTCGCAAGCCTTTCGTCCGACTTGCGCGCCGCAGCATCGAGCATGCCCTGGACACAGGGGGTCAACAGTCCGCTGGTGCTCGACGCCAAGCGCTTGTACCTGCGCCGAAATTGGCGTGCTGAGCAAGCGATTTTGACGGCTTTGCGGGCGCGCCTGCAGCAAACGTGCCCACAGCCCGAGAACTTGGCCGCAGCGCTGGACCAATTATTCCCGCCGGACCGTGCGCAAACGGGCCCCGACTGGCAAAAAATAGCTTGTGCACTGGCAACGCGCGCGAGACTGACGCTGATCACCGGTGGACCTGGTACGGGCAAGACCACCACGGTTGTTCGTTTGCTCGCGCTGCTGCAGTCGCAGGCTATCAGCAAAGGCGTTGCACTGCGCATCGCTTTGGCGGCGCCTACAGGCAAAGCCTCTGCTCGTTTGGCTGAATCGGTTGCACGCGCCGTGTGCTTATTGCCAGAGGCTATGCAAGCGCAGCTGCCGACCCAGGCGGTGACCTTGCACAAGCTGCTCAAGGTGCGCGGTCAATTGGCTGATGACAGCCCGTCTGAACTGGCTTTTGATCTGGTGGTGGTGGACGAGGCCTCGATGATTGACCTTGAGATGATGGCCCGTTTGCTCGGCGCCGTTCCACTCACTGCCAGCCTGGTTTTGCTGGGAGACAAAGACCAGCTGGCCTCGGTGGAAGCCGGTGCTGTCATGGCACAACTGTGTGACGACGCCATGGCGGGTCATTACAACGCGCAAACCGCCAATTGGCTTGCGCAGCACACCGCAATGGACGTGCGGGCATGGACAGCTACTGCGCTGGAGGATCTGGCCGGTACGCCCTCAGCCTTAGGCCAGCAAACCGTCGTGTTGCGCCATAGCCGGCGGTTTTCACAAGACAGCGCCATCGGTCAGTGGGCGCGCGTGGTGAATGCGGGTGACCAAGGCGGGGCCCGCAGGCTGTGGCAGACAACGCCGGTGTGCTCGTCGGGCCTGAGTCCGTCGGTGGACCGATTGAATCTCATATCTGCCCAAGACGGTGCGCTGCGTGCGCTTGCTCAAGAAGCCTGGCAACCGTTCTTGGCTGCACTGCAATCTTTGGATCAAGGTGCTTGCACAGACGTCCAAGCCCAGCAGGTCTTGAGCCAGTTCGCGCGCTTTCAGGTTCTGTGCGCTGTTCGTGAGGGGCCGTGGGGCGCGCTGAGCCTGAACCGCGTTTTGGCATTGGCGCTAGGACTGCCGCACGAGGGCTGGTATGCCGGTCGGCCCGTCATGGTGAGCCGCAACGACTACAACCTGCAATTGATGAACGGCGATGTGGGCTTGTGTTTGCCCCATGCCGCCGGTTTGCGGGTTGCGTTTGCTGATGGCCAGGGCGGCACTCGTTGGGTGTTGCCCTCGCGCCTGGAGGCGGTTGAGGATGTTTTTGCCATGACGGTTCACAAGTCGCAAGGCTCAGAGTTTGAGCACGTCTGCCTGGTGCTGCCTGATCAAGCGGTTGCGGTGCTGACACGTGAACTGCTCTACACCGGTATCACGCGCGCAAAGTCCCGCCTCAGTCTGCTGGCACCGAACCCCGAGGTCTTGTTGCATGCGGTGTACACCAAGGTGTTGCGCAGCGGTGGCTTGCAAGCCATTCATGAGTCACATCTGAGCTGAAGGGTAAGACTGCTTGAGCCAGGGGTGACCAGCGTCTGCATTGGACGCAGGCGGCTTGCTGGGCGCAAAGAGCAGTGAACGGATGCTTCAGTTGTCGGGCTTCTTGGCAAAGAAGACAACGTGATTGACTTCAGCGCGAATGCCAACCTGCGCACCCAATGGGTGGTCGTGGTGGCTTGGTACATTGGCCATGACGGTTTCCCCTGTTTTCAAAAGCAGGGTATATAAAAACTCTGAGCCTCGGAAAGCTTTGCGTACAAGCGTTGCTTTAACCGCCGCATTCTCATCGAGAACGATGTCATCGGAGCGCAGCAGCACATCACACTGGCCAGCATCAAATGCGCTCGGTAGCGGACACCCAGCAACGTCGGTCAAGTCGCCGATGGGCGTCTGAACGACCATTTGCCCATCGACTGCGCGCAGTGTGGCTGGGGTGAAGACACCATGCCCGATGAACTCTGCCACAAAGCGGGTCGCAGGCCGGTGGTACAAGGTGTAGGCATCATCCCACTGATGCAGACGTCCATCAGACATGACGCCAATCAAATCGGCAACGGCAAAGGCTTCCATTTGGTCATGCGTTACAAACAAGGCAGTGGCTTGAGCCTCTTTCAAAATATCCCGTACCTCGGATGCCAAACGCTGGCGCAATTCAATATCCAGATTGGAAAACGGCTCATCCAATAGCAACAGTTTGGGTTTGGGTGCCAGCGCCCGCGCGAGTGCGACGCGCTGCTGTTGACCACCCGAGAGCTCGTGCGGGTAACGCTTGGCGCTGCCCAGCAAACCCACAAGCAGCAACACTTCACGCACCCGGGCTTCTCGCTGTCCCTTGGGGTAATCATGCAGTCCGAAGCGTATGTTGTCTTGCACGCTCAGGTGAGGAAACAAAGCATAGTCTTGAAACACCATGCCAATGCGACGGTCTTCAGCCGGCACGTGCTTGGAGGCGCTGCTGAGTTCTTGGTTGGCCAGTCGGATATGGCCAGCGCTGACGTGCTCCAATCCGGCGATCGCCCGCAATAAGGTGGTTTTACCGCAACCCGATGGGCCAATCAAAACCCCCATTTCGCCAACCCGCAAGCCCAAACTCACACCGTCTACCGAGGGTGTTGGCCGCCGCGGGTAATGCACTTGTAGCTGAGAGATCTCTAAAAACATGGTGCAATTGTAGAGAGCACACCGTACCTGCTTCCTACAATCGCACCATGCCCATTCGCTTCTCTTCCCTATTTACGACTGGTTTCGTGCTGCTTGCGCTTTGCCTTAGCCTGCCTGTTATGGCCGTTCTGAGTTCGTGGTTGCGGTGGGACGATGTGGCGGGCGCCATCTTGTTTGAGATGTGGCAAACCGTGTTGCCAGACTACACCAAAACAAGCGTGTTGCTGTGCCTTCTGGTGAGCGTGGGTGTCATCAGCATGGGCACTGTTTCAGCCGCCGCGGTCACCTTGTTTGAATTTCCGATGCGGCGCACTTTGGAGTGGGCGCTGCTCTTGCCCATGGCCATGCCCGCTTATGTGGTGGCTTATGCCTACACCGACTACCTTCAGTTCAGCGGACCCTTTCAAACCGCCTTGCGCGCTACCTTCGGCTGGGAGGGGAGGGTATTTCCTGAAATTCGCAATGTGTGGGGTGCCGCTTTCGTCTTCGCTTTGTCCTTGTACCCCTATGTGTATTTGCTAGCCCGTACGGCTTTGTCGGATCGTGCGAACCATTTAATGGAGGCGGCGCGCTTGTTGGGTGCACCCTTGTCGCGTCGAATTTTGCGCATCGCGCTGCCACTGGCGCGCCCCGCGATTGCTGCTGGCACAGCCCTGGCGCTGATGGAGACCTTGGCGGACTACGGCGTATCGAGCTACTTTGGCATCCAAACGTTCACGGCTGGTATTTACAAAGCTTGGCTGGTCATGGACAACCAGATTGCAGCCGCTCAACTGGCTACTTTTTTGCTGCTTGCGGTTTTGCTGCTCTTGGCCTTGGAGCAACGTGCGCAGTCCCGTTTGCGCTTTGCGTCAGGACGCATTGACCGTGATGGACAGGAAGCGCAGCCAACCATCCTGCGGGGCTGGGCAGCGTGTGTCGCTTTTTTCTTGTGTGTCTTGCCCATTTTGTTGGGTTTTGTGTTGCCTGTCGCGTTCATGTTGCGCGCTTTGTTTCAAGGCGGGGACTGGACTAGCTTGCCCTGGGCTCGTTTTATGCAATGGGCTTGGGCCAGTTTGTCCTTGGGAATGCTGACCGCGTGTTTGGCCGGTATGGTTGCCTTGTTGTTGAGCGCTCAAACCCGCCTGATGCCGACGGTGCTGTCTCGCGGTATCAAAGGCCTGGTCGGTTTGGGCTACGCCGTGCCTGGCGCGGTCGTTGTCATCGGTTTGTTGCTCCCTGTCGGCTGGTTACAAGCACGATGGCCTGATTCAGGGCTTGGCTATTGGATGACGGCCACGGTCTTGGGCTTGGTATGGGCGTATTTGGTTCGTTTTGTGTCGGTCGCGATGCAGTCCGTACAAAGTGGTTACGCGCGCATTCCTGTTTCTATGGATGACAGCGCGCGCATGCTGGGTGTGGCAGGTTGGTCATTGGTGCTGCGCGTGCATTGGCCACTGCTGAGAAAACCGCTGACTGCAGCGAGCCTCTTGGTGTTGGTGGATGTCATGAAGGAGCTGCCCGCGACGCTGGTGCTGCGACCTTTCAACACCGATACATTGGCCGTCGTAGCCTACCAACTTGCCCGCGATGAGCGTCTGGGAGAAGCCGCTTTGCCCTCGCTGGCCTTGGTCTTAGTGGGCTTGATACCGGTCATGTTACTCAGTCGTACCCTGCGCCGAAGTTGATAGGGGCGAGCAAGCGACTCTTTACCCCTTGTAATTGATAATGCTTCTCATTTGATGTATAGTTAAGGCACATTAATCACCAGGTTGGAGTGCTATGCGTCGTCTGTTTTTTGTCGTGGTTTGCCTTTTTGCTGGCAGTATGGCCGCGTCGGCCTTGGCTGGCGAAGGGGTCCTGAATATTTACTCTGCGCGTCACTATCCAACCGATGAAGCGTTGTATGGAGACTTCTCCAAAGCCACGGGCATCAAAATTAACCGGGTGGACTCTGACGACTCGGGCATCATTGCCCGACTCAAGGCCGAAGGTCGCGCTTCGCCTGCCGATGTGATCTTGTTGGTAGATGCCTCTCGGCTTTGGAAGGGCGAGGTTGAGGGTTTGTTCTTGCCCATCAAGTCCCCGATTTTGGAGGCCGCTGTGCCGTCGCAGTTGCGGGCTAAACCAGGCAGTGATGGCCGTACAGCCTGGTTTGGCTTGTCGACCAGAGCCCGTATCGTGGTGTACGACAAGCTCAAGGTAAGCAAAGATGATGTGGACACTTACGAAAAATTGGGAGATCCAAGAAACAAAGGCAAGCTGTGCATTCGCTCAGGTTCTCACCCGTACAACCTGAGTTTGTTTGGCGCCATGGTTGAACACTTGGGGCCAGAGAAGACCGAAGCCTGGCTGCAAGGTATGGTGCGCAACATGCAGCGCGCACCCAAGGGCGGCGACACCGATCAGATCAAAGCGGTGGCCAGTGGCGAGTGTGGCATTGCTGTGACCAACAGCTATTACTTGGGTCGTTTGATGCGCTCAAGCAACCCCGCCGATAAGGCTGTGGTCGAACGCGTGGGCATCATGTTTCCGAATCAACAGACCTGGGGCACGCATGTCAACGTGGCCGGTGGTGCGGTGGCGCGCCATGCCAAGAATACCGACAACGCAGTTAAATTTCTTGAGTACCTGACCAGCCCGGCGGCGCAGAATCATTTTGCAAATGGCAACAACGAGTGGCCAGTGGTCAAAGGTGTGCGTTTTGACAACCCTGCCCTTCAAGCGATGACTGGCGGCAGCTTCAAAAGCGAGCTGATCCCGATTGGCTCGGTAGGCCAAAACCAGACAAAGGTCCAGCAAATGCTCGACCGCGTAGGCTTCAGATGAGGGCCTCTTGCTGTCGATACGATGCGGGGTGTGTGAGCCCTTAAGCAAGCGCTAAGCGCTACACGGCATGGCTAACGGCCCTAACCCCAGCGCGGCTGCAGGGTGAGAGGTCAATCAAAGGCCCAGGCCGAGGCGCACGTTGGGCCAACCAAGCCTTGCCACAAGCGTCGACCCGGGCGATCACTCCCAGCGCCACTGGCCAGCATCAGTGGCATCAGGTGCTCCTCTCGCGGATGTGAGACCCGCCCGCCTGGAGCCTGTGACCAACGAGCCAGTTGCGCTGCACGCTGGCTTGCATTGCCAGCTAAGGCTTGCCCCAACCAACCGTCAAACTCAAACGAGGCGCTTGCCCCCTCCTCGAAGTTGCGCAGGTTGTGGTAGCTCATGCCACTGCCGATGATTAAAACCCCGGCTTCGCGCAGGCTGCGCAAGGCCTGCCCCGCTGCGCAATGCAGCTCAGGGCTCAGACTGGACTGCAAGGACATGGCCACAACAGGTATGCTAGCTTGCGGGTAGATGACTTTGAGCGGGATGAAGACACCATGATCCCAGCCGTAGTGTTCATCAACTTGTGCCTCCAGTCCAGCAGCGCGCAACAAGCCGGCAGCTTTGGCGGCTAGTTCAGGATGCCCTGGGGCTTCATAGCTGATTTGATAAGTTGCAGGCGGAAAACCAAAGTAGTCGTAAATCAATGCGGGCTGTGCAGCGCCAGTGAAACGGTGCACTGGTGTCTCCCAATGCGCGGTCACGATCAAAATGGACGTGGGCACGCCAGGTAGCAGGGAAGGCACGCCGCGCAAAAAATCCTCCATGGCTTGGTACAGCTGCTTGCGCTCCCCCTCCATGAAAAAAGACGGTCCGCCACCATGCGGTAAATACAGTGATGGCATGTGAGCAGGTTTCATTTCATGTCCTTGTGGCGTTCGATGGCAAGCTCAAGCATACAAGGCTTGCATGGTGTGGTGTGCTGGGCTCCAGTTGCCATCAAGCAGTCCAAAAAATCCTATGTTATGGGTCGCATTTGAAGCGTTTCAGTGAGGACAGCGTGTTATGAAAAAACCGGTAGCTGAATGGTAGAAGCGTCAATGGTTTCTTGATGCGTATCAAGGAGCCGCACGTTTCTGTGGGATACAGTTGTGCCAGCTCGGTAGACTTGTTCGGAACTCACGGGGCAGGCTTATCGATCGATGGCTGCTGGACCGACCGCTTAGGGGCGGTTTGTTGTGTCGATTCAAGCGATATTTAGGCAGGGGAAGTCCTATCAAGCGTCACATGCACAGGAGCGCGCAACATGCCAGATGATGATTCAGAAATTGATTTCCCGCCCCTGGCGTGGCAAGACGAACCAATAAAGGCAGAAAAGCGCGCGAGCGCTGCGATGCCGCTCAACAACGGTCCGGCCGATATAGGCAAGTGTTTGGAAATTGTGCGCGCCCATCATCCTCACATTGCGGCTGCTTTGGACGCTATGTGGGGCTTCTCAGAATGCGAGGCTTACCTGAGTAAGCTGGTGACTGATGCGGGTGACACCCGGTCGAGCGTGCGCGTCGGTTTCAAGGACGAAGTTTTTCAGGCTATTTTGACGTTGGCTGATCAGCACAAGGTAACCAGGCGCTAAATGGTCACGCGCCCACTTGTGTGGCATCTGTCCCTTGTGCTCCTCGCGCTGATGCTGGCACTGAGCAACACGGTGCTGGGTCAATCGGTCGGTGTGACCACCATCCGAGGCACTGTGGTCAGCGTCGCCGATGGCGATACATTGACCGTCTTGGACGGCGACCACATCAGGCACAAGATCGGCTTGCTTGGCGTTGATGCACCAGAAAAAATGCAAGCCTTTGGACGCAAGTCGAAATTCAGCTTGAGCGATCTGACACTCCTGAAGCAGGTTGAAGTCAAAACAGGTCAATATGTTCAAGACGGGCGCACACTCGGCGTTGTGCTGGTGCAGGGAGAGGACGTCAACTTGAGCCAACTTCAACGCGGCATGGCTTGGATGGACCCTGAGGAGAGAAAATCGCCATCAGCACAGGACAGAAACGCCTACAAAGAGGCCCAAGCGTTGGCCAAGGTCCGCAGGCTTGGACTTTGGGGCCTTAACAAACCGGTGCCACCCTGGGAATTCAGGCAAGGAAAGACCCAGCACCGCTGAAGAAAGAGGCAGGCGGGATGCCTTGACCAAACGGTTCACCGCTTGTGAAGAATCAATTCGTCTTTACCGAGTGAGAGGTTGAACTTGGACAAGAAACTTTGGCCTAGTAGCGCTTGATTGCGCTGTGCGAGGTTCAGACCAACACCAACGCTAAGGCCAGAGACGGTGATGCTGCCAACTGATACGGGAACGTTGTGAACGATGCGCCCTGGTAGGCGACCGTTGGCCGTGCTGAACGTTGTGGCCACGCCACCAGTGAGACCTGCATCTTCAGCGAATGCTTGACTGACCACAACCATGGAGGCGCCGGTATCAATCAAAAAAATAACCGGCTTTCCATTGACCAGACCGGGCGCATAAAAGTGTCCGTCTCTGGCCCTGTTGAGCTTCAAGTCGCCCGAAGCGGTGATCGTCGGAGCCTTGGGTTCGATGACGAGCTTCATGGTGAAGTACAGCGCCGCCATGATTACTGACCAAAAAAGGATAATGCCTAGGTGGCCGAATTTCAGACTTCTTGGAAGCGCTCTATTGCCATGCCCATGGTGTTCTGAAATCGTTTTTAAATCAGAGCTTGTATTGTGGGCCTGATCTGTGTTGTGATCCTTTTGCCAACGGTCTCTGTCCTCGATACCCATTGATTCCCCTTTGTTTGAATAGCGCTAAGTATGCTCCGACTCACACAAGCACCCAATTGGGCGATCGCAACACTTTGGGCCGACTCATTGGGCTTTGAAGGCATACCTGCCAGCGTCCAGCGGCAGTATTTAGGTGCTGGCGCAGGCGAACTTCCGCCTGACCAATGCTGGCCCGAAGTTTGGATTCAGAACCCCGAGCAGGAAACTCGAGCACGGCAGGTCTTGCATGATTTGACCCACATCGTGCAACGCCGCTGGACCTGCGTTTGTGGTGAGGTGGTTGAGGGTGGTTTCGAGCAATGTTGGTCTTGTGGCACACCCATGCCGCGCTGACTTAAATCGCTAACATCCGCGCGAAGATGTACGCTTGGTGTGGTGTGCGCATGCAACAATTGCGTTTTCGTTGGCGGGTTCGCAAAACATGACGATATTCGCTTATTGGCGACGCCCTTGGCATCCCCTGTTGATGATTGGGATGATGTCGCTTTGGCTTGCCACTTTGGGTAATTGGCCACTTTGGCAAGCCTTGGCACGTCTGCCCGAGATGCAGGGGGCGGTATGGCGCTCGCTGCTGCCCCTAGGAATGGTCTTGCTCAGCTTCAACCTGGTGATGATGAGCCTGTTGTCTTGGTCACCTTGGCGCAAACCTTTTGGCCTGCTCTTGTTGGCGCTTACGGCAACCAACATCTATTTCATGCAAGCCTATGGTGTGGTCATTGATCCGACCATGGTGGCCAACGCGGTTCACACCGACGTGCGTGAGGTCAAGGATCTGCTGACGCTGGACATGGTGTGGCCCTTGTTGTGGGGATTGGTTTTGCCGGGGTTGTGGTGGTGGCGCCAACCAGTCAAACAGGTTCCATGGCGACCTGCCTTGTGGCAACGATTGGGCTTAGGCGCCCTGGCTTTGGCGCTTTTGGTTTTGACGTTGAGGGTGTCGTTCCAAGACCTGGCAACGACCATGCGCAACCACAAGTCGGTACGCTACATGATCAATCCGTACAACACGGCTTACGCCTTGGCGCGGCTGGGGCTAGGGCGTGCGGCGCAGGCGCAGCAGCCCTTGCTGCCCATCGGCACCGATGCACAATTTGTGGGAACCCAAGCCGATGCAGCAGAGCAAGGCCCTTTGCTGGTGCTGGTGGTCGGCGAGACTTTGCGCGCGGCCAACGTTGGTCTGGGTGGCTATGCCCGCGACACCAGCCCCAGGCTGACGCCGCTGCGTCAATCGGGTGAAGTGGTTTACTTTGATCAGGTCACGTCCTGTGGGACCAATACGCAGGTTTCGCTGCCATGCATGTTTTCATCGCAAACTCGAACCGATGACAGGGATGCGCATAACCTTGAGAACTTGCTTGATGTATTGCAGCGTGCGGGTCTGGCTGTGACCTGGTTGGATAATCAATCGGGTTGTAAAGGCTTGTGCGATCGTGTGCCACATGCTGATGTCAGCGCCCTGTCCGACCCTGTCTTGTGTCCAAACGGCGCGTGTTTTGACGAGGTGTTACGCCAGCAACTCCCAGTGCAGCTGCTACAACTCGACCCCATCCGACGCGCGCGCATGACGGTTGCGGTTTTACACATGATGGGCAGTCATGGTCCGGCCTATTTCAAGCGAACGCCCGCCCAGCACAAACACTTCATGCCAGAGTGCACAGACCAAGCCTTGCAAAATTGCGACCGTGCTAGCGTCATCAATGCTTATGACAACACCGCGCGCTATACGGATCATGTTTTGGCAGAGCTGATTGACTTTTTGAAGCAGCAAACACGCCCGACAGCCTTGCTCTTTGTGTCGGACCACGGCGAGTCGCTGGGTGAGAACGGTCTGTATTTGCACGGCATGCCATTTGCGATGGCGCCAAGCGAACAAACCCACGTTCCCATGTTGGTCTGGCTGTCTAAGGATTGGCAGACCAGGCAGGGCTCATCCATGGCCTGCCTGGCTGCCAAAGCAGGGCAAGCCTACGCTCATGATAATTTCTTTCACACGGTGCTGGGCTTGGCGGAGGTGAATTCCGCACTTCGTTCTGATGTGCTGGACCTGGGCGCGTCCTGTCGGTCTGCGCGTTAGTACTTGCGCCTTCAGGCGTTCCACCAACGCCAGATAGCGGTACTCCAGATGCCTCCACAGAGCAGCAAGGCCAGCAGCACACTGGCGCTGCCAAGGTCTTTGGCACGTTTTGATAAATCGTGCCACTCGGGGCCAACGCGGTCGACCACCGCTTCGATCGCTGTGTTGAGCAGCTCTACAACCAGCACCGCCACCACACTGCTGATGAGCAGCACCTGGCTGACCCAGTCTGCCCCAACCCAGAATGCGGCAGGCAGCAACAGAAGGGCCAGCAGGGCTTCTTGCCTGAATGCAGGTTCGTTCCAGCCAACTTTCAGCCCGTCAAGGGAGTAGCCGAGTGCGTGTACGACACGGTTCATGCCTTGTCGTTTAGGAGGGGTTTGGTGAGAGGTGCTCATGTGACAAGCAGTTTAAGTTAAACCGGAGGCCCAAAGCTCATCGGTTGGCGTCTTGCAGTGCGCGCATATCCGCTTCATATTGTTTGATTTTTGCCGCTGCGAGCGTACGCTGCAGAAGGCTTGTCTCGTTGTGCACGCTTGCAATCAGTGCGCATTGCGCGCGTTTCATTCTGGTTCGGTAGGTGCGGTAGCCCTCACGAGGCGATTGCATGGACATCAGCGCAAAAGCGCGCAGCGCCGCCTCGATCTGCTTGGTATCGGCGCCTTGTGTCTTCAGGATGCGCAGCGTGGCCACAATGTCGGCATGCCGCTGGCGCTGCTCCGTGAGCCACACCTGGGGTTCAAACGGCAAGGCTTCGAACACAGCCGCCAGCTTGGCGCGCTGCTGGACGTCGAGCTCACCGTAGAAGGACTCCATATTTTCCAGCCAGCGATCACGGGATTTTTCTTGCCATTCAGTCTTGGGTCGTTCCAAGTAATCTGCTGCCAGGGTATCGTCCGCCTTGGCGAAGCGTTGTTCGAGGTGACGCAGCTGCTCGGGGCTAAACAGGCCAATGATCTTGGCCATCGCCGGCACCCCGTGCTCAAATCCAAGCAGCATGCCCTGCTCAACCTGGTGCAGCACATCACAGACTTGTGATCCTGTCACCTGGCCTTTGGCCTGCACTGCGACTGACGCCAACAGCGCGGCGTAGTGCGTCAGTTGTGTTGCGCGATGCCAAGCGAACCAGTCCTCAAGTGCGGCTCGGGCTGGGGCGATTTGATCGCTGCTGAAGTCGACATAGCGGTCCATCCACCAGTAGGTCAGCATCGGACCTTGGCCATAGGTCAAGCGTACTGTGCTGCAAGCAACCAGCCAGGGTAGCAGTGCGGCCATCAGCCACCATTTTGGGCAAGCGTGGCGCAGCCTAAGGCGAGCGATTGAGATCATGGTTTTGTGTGTGCGTCAGCGTATCTGTTGGAAATCCGGTCAGCATGGTTGCTGCACCGCTGGCTTGGGCCGGCGTCTCTGTCGTGAGCGTGCGGGTGATCGCCCACCGGCTGGCGCATGCATAAATCGCGGCTGGACTCATGGACTGACTCTAACCCACGCTGCGCTGCACGGCCTGCACGATCGAGCGCATGGAGTTGACCATCATCTGTTCAGGAACTACCTTAAGCGCCCAATTTTTGGCGCAGGATTTTGAAAATTCATAGCTTGTTGTGATGAACGCTTTGCCTGGGCCATCTGCGTTGTCCATGATCCAGCGCAGCAGCGTTTGGCCTTGTCTGATGATCGTGAGCTTTTGCGCTTCGCTGGCACTTCTGTGAATGTCGACGATGTCGACTTTCATTCGTTTGATGTGTTCCTTGTCGCGCACGTCATCAAGAAACCCAGCAGCATCAAACGCCTGCTTGAGCGGCAGTTGTTGAAGCTGGCCCAAGGCAAACAGGGCAGAGGCATTTGCAGTTGGCATTTGCCCTTCTTCTGCCACAAACGGCTTTTGCATGGTGTGCACGGCACAGACAATCGCTCTTGTGGCCAGTTCTGCGCGGCTTGCCTGGGTATAACAGGTGCTCAAGGCATGTTGACTTTTCAAATCCAGATGCAGAGCATCGAGTAGCGTGATCTGATTCATCAACACGCCGCGCACGATCAGCGAATCCTGCGCCACCAAGAGCCTGCGAAAAGATGAGCTATCCATGGATGGGATGGGTCTTCATGATGCTGGTATTTTGCCTTTTTCATTCGGCTCACTGGGCGCAAGATCCCACGCCGCATGCATGCGACGTGGCAAGTTGGCTTGATCTCGTGCAATGGCGCTGATCCATTGCGGCGCAGAGCAGTCCGCGCAACACTGCCCGGTGGGCTGGGGCGACGAACGTTGAAATTTTTAACGCAAATCCCAGAATCCAGAACCGTGCAGCATGAGCCTTCTCCTGGCGCAGCGCGGCACCTTAAGCCTGAGATGGAGGGCAGGGTAGTCTTCGGCCAAATTTCAGGATCCGAGAGGCAATCAGGGTCTCGGCCAGAAAACACAGCAGGGCCAGTAAAAAACAAGACACGCCCGAAAGAAACAAGATGGTGGCCATGCGAAAAATCTGCCACGCCGTGGTCTCACCCAGAAACAATGCCATGATCGTCAGCCCGATCATCAGGGCGCAAAAAGTCAGTAGCGCAATGCTGGCGTTGACCAGGGCACCACGCAGGCGCAGCTGCTTGAGTTCTTCAAAAGGAAGGGCCATGGGGTTGTTTGGACCAGCGGCCTGAATGCGCTCTTCCAAAATACGGGCGCGGTCGATGATGCGAGCCAAACGACCGGCCACGGTACCGATCATGCCGGCCACGGCGGTGAGCAGGAAAACCGGTGCAACGGCCAGTTGGATGCCGTGACTGACGTTGCTCATGTCGGCGGTAAAAAACATGGAGATCTCCTCATATGAATTCGGCTTTGTGCGCCCCGAGTATCGCGCCAGCGACACAGGTGAGTGCTGTGCACTGTAAGCGAACGCCTATCGCTCGCATGCCTGTACAGCACCTTACACCCCGCCTTCGTTGCTTGGAAGGTGTCAACGAAGCAGCAGCGTGGCCACCTTGAACGCTTTCAGCATTTCAGATGTTTTACTGCCCATGAACAGGCTTCGCCATGGTGAGTGGCTGTAGGCGCCCATGACCAAGAAATCACATCCATGCGCTGCGAGCGCATGGGCAATGGCATCCTGCGGGCCATCGGAAACGATTTCTCCGGTCACATCCACCGCAGCCTGCTTCAAAAGTTGCACGGCCCATGCCATTTGACTGTTGCCCTGGGCGTTGTTCGGACCCGACATCACAAGGTGTATCGAAAGCCCCTTGAGAAGCAGGCTAGCTGCGAGCATCTCCACACCTTTGCGTGTGACACTGCGGCCATCGAAGGCGAACAACACCTTACGCGGCTGCGAATAGGTATCTGTAGTCACCAAAACAGGCCGATTGACCGAGCGCACCACCCACTCCAGGCGCTTGCCCAATCCTGTTCCGTCGCCTGGCGATGAAGCAGCGCGCCCAATCACCAGAAGTCGGCTGCCGTCTTGTTGCTCGGCCAGGGTTTCTTCGACCTCGCCGTGCCGCAGGCGCGTATCCACGCCGTCCACACCCGAAGCCATCGCACGCTCGCGCAGGCGATGCAGCAGGGCGCGACCCATCTCACGTGCCGCGCGAGTCCGTTGCTCGTCTTGCGTGCTGAGCTTGGCTAAAAGTTTCTCCTGTGCCCCAAGGCCAATGGCACCACTGTGGTCTTGGTCTGCTGCCAATTCAACATGCCTGTCGAGCACATGCAGCAGCTCCATGGGTGCTTGAAGCTGGCGTGCGGCCCATGCTGCATAGTCAGTGACGGCATCCGAGGCCGCTGTAACATCAATGCAGGCCAGAATTTTTTGTTCACTGTTCATGGTGGTCTCCCCTCAATGGCTCATCAGCAAGTCGTCGGCGCCGTCTTTGTCATGGATGGCAAACTTGTCCACCATCGTCGCGCTGGCTTCGTTCAAGCCAACAACCTCGACCACGGTGCCTTCGCGGCGGAACTTCAACACCACTTTGTCCAGTGCACTGATGGCAGTGACGTCCCAGAAGTGGGCGCGACTCACATCGATATGGACCTTGTCGAGCACTTCCTTGTAGTCAAACGCATTGGAGAACCGCTCGGCAGAAGCAAAAAATACCTGGCCGATGATGCTGTAGTTTCTGGTGCGCCCCTCGTCTTGGATGTTGGAGCTGACGCGCATGATGCGGCCAACTTTCTGTGCAAAGAAGAACCCAGACAACAAAACTCCAGTGAGTACACCCTTGGCCAGGTCGTGGGTTGCAACCGTCACCACCACTGTTGCGACCATCACCACACTTGAACTCTTAGGGTGCTCACGCAGGTTTTTGATGGATGTCCAATTAAAGGTTCCGATGGAAACCATGATCATCACGGCTACCAAGGCTGCCATGGGTATCTGCTTGACCCAGCCACCCAGAAAGACCACCAATATCAGCAGTACCACGCCCGCAACCAAGGTAGAGAGTCGGCCACGGCCACCGGATTTCACGTTGATGACGGATTGACCAATCATGGCGCAGCCTGCCATGCCGCCGATGAAGCCGGTGGCCATATTGGCAAGACCTTGGCCAATGCACTCGCGGTTCTTGTTGCTCTTGGTGTCGGTCAACTCATCAACAATGGTGGCCGTCATCAAAGATTCCAACAAGCCCACCACCATCAGGGTCAGTGAGTAGGGAAGAATCACCCGCAGCGTTTCCAAATTAAAGGGCACGTCAGGGATGAAGAAAGCAGGCAAGCTGTCGGGCAATGTGCCCATGTCACCGACGGTGCGAATATCCAGTCCCAAGACCATGGAGACCCCTGTCAGCACCACAATGGTGATCAAGGGCGAGGGAACGGCTTTGGTGAGGTAAGGCAAGCCATAGATGATGGCCAACCCTGCTGCGGTCATGGCATAGACGTGCCAGGAGACGTTGATCAGTTCTGGCAACTGGGCCATGAAAATCAGGATAGCCAGGGCGTTTACAAAGCCTGTCACCACGGAACGCGACACGAACTTCATCAACTGGCCCAGCTGTACCCAGCCCGCAACAACCTGAAGCATGCCGGTCAACACGGTTGCCGCCAGCAAGTAATCCAGCCCGTGCGACTTGACCAGCGAGACCATCACCAAGGCCATGGCGCCCGTGGCGGCTGAAATCATCCCCGGACGACCGCCCACAAAGGCAATCAAAGTGGCAATGGAGAAAGACGCATAGAGCCCGACTTTGGGGTCGACACCCGCGATGATAGAAAAGGCAATGGCCTCTGGAATCAGGGCCAGTGCGACCACCAGACCAGCGAGTAAATCGTTGCGGACATTGGAGAACCAGTCTTGCTGAAGAGAATGTAATGACATGAATGACCCGTCCCGCCCCATGGGGGATGTATATGAGGTGAAAAGAAACACGCGCCCACCTGTGACGGCCCCGCGCATCGCAAGCTGTACAGCGTGACGGTACAGAAAATTGAATCAGGGCTGGACGGCGAGCTTTCTTGCATCAGGGTCGTGGAGGACCCAGACACACTGATGGTGCTGTCGCTGAACAAAATTAACTGTGCCGCATGCGATCGCCGCGGTCGTAAACCGGTCATGGCTGGCGCACAGTCTCCGAAAAAACACCCCCACATTGTACCGTTGGCAGCAGATTGGCTGCCCCTGCGGTGGCCGCTCCAAGCCCCACTGCCGCCCGGGTTGGCGGTGATTGGGTGGGGCCTTTGCCAGGGGTAGCACGTCGTATCACGGTGGTGCTGGAAACCGCTTAAATTCTGGTTTTTGCATTCAGTCCAGAAAGGAGCGGGGCGTCAATGGTCTGAAAGACCCCTGCGCTAAAGAAATTTGGTGCTGTGCGTGGACAGGATGTTGGGTGGCGCAGCGAATGAATCTGCCCGGGATACATCCCAGAACACTTTAAACACGGGAAGGTCGGGGGTGCTCGAGAGCAATTCGCCCGGTCGAGCCCAGACGTGCAGCGCCGCCAGCGAGCGAACTTCGGTCGATGAGACGCGCCTGATCACGTGTTCCGGCCCAAGTTTTTCCGGATGATCCAGGCCAGCAGCCGTGAGCAATTCCTTGAGTGCGTGCAAGGTGTTTTCATGAAATTGGTGCACGCGCTCGGCTTTGGTGGGTACTACCAGTGCCCGCATGCGCTTTGGATCCTGGGTTGTCACACCGGTCGGGCAATTGCCGGTGTGGCAGGTCTGTGCCTGCAGACAGCCCAGTGCAAACATGAAGCCGCGCGCCGCGTTACACCAGTCCGCACCCATGGCGATGATTCGGGCCATGTCGAATGCCGTGATGATTTTCCCCGACGTGCCGATCTTGATCTTGTTGCGCAGGTTCACACCAACCAGTGTGTTGTGCACCAGCATCAGCGCCTCTCGCATGGGCGCGCCGACGTGGTCGGTAAGCTCCAGCGGTGCGGCACCGGTGCCACCTTCGCCGCCGTCAACCACAATGAAGTCTGGCGTGATACCAGTTTCCAGCATTGCCTTGACAATGCCAAACCATTCCCAAGGGTGTCCCACAGCGAACTTGAAGCCGACAGGTTTGCCATCGGAGAGCTCACGCAGCTTAGCGACGAAATGCATCAGGCCGATCGGGGTGGAAAATGCCGAGTGCTTGGCTGGCGATACGCAGTCGATGCCGACGGGAATGCCGCGCGCCTCGGCAATTTCCAGGGTCACCTTGGGGCCTGGTAGCACACCACCGTGCCCAGGTTTTGCACCCTGAGAAAGCTTTATCTCGATCATTTTGACTTGTTCGGAAGCTGCGTTTTCACGGAACAGATCCTCGTCGAACTGTCCTTGCGCATTGCGGCAGCCGAAGTACCCTGAGCCGATCTCCCACACCAAGTCACCTCCACCGGTGGTGCCAATTCCACGGTGATAGCGCGAGATGGAACCTTCGCCTGTATCGTGGTAGAAACGGCCGCGCTTGGCGCCTTCATTCAAGGCAAGAATGGCGTTGGCAGAGAGCGCGCCAAAGCTCATCGCCGAAATGTTGAAGACACTGGCCGAATAAGGACGGGTGCATTGCGGCCCGCCAATGTCGATACGAAAATCGTGACTGGCAATGTCGCTGGGTGCCATTGAATGGTTGATCCACTCGTAATTCGATTGATAGACATCGAGTTGGGTGCCGAACGGCCGCTTGTCGGCTGCTCCCTTTGCGCGCTGGTAAACGATCGAGCGTTGAACCCGCGAGAACGGTAATTCCTCTGTATCGGCTTCGATGAAGTACTGGCGGATCTCTGGACGAAAGTGCTCCAAGAAAAACCGTAAGTGCGCTACCACCGGGTAATTGCGGCGAATCGCCTGCTGGTCTTGGCTGTAGTCAACATAGCCCACGAGCGTCAAGGCGCCAAAGGCCAGCGCCGGCCATACCCACCAGACAGAGTACACCGACAGCAGGATCGAGGCCACGCACAGCACAAAGCAAGTGCACCAAGCCCGGTAGCGATGTGGCAGTATCAAATTGAGGGTATTCATGATGGGCGATTTGCCTGTGGTGCCAGCTGTCAGGCCATGATAGCAGCGCGCAATGCTCGTGGCGGCACGCGGCGCTTGGTGGATCTGAGCGAGGCAGAGATTTTAAAAATTTCAGTTACCTAGAACGCTGTGAACTAGCAAGCTTGCGGACTTACTTGCGCAATAGATAGCTGCAACCTGTGGGTTCGGCAGCGCACCAAAAAAGGCGCCTGGTTGATTTCATGACTCGTGGTGTTGAAAAACGGCCCCGATCCTGACCATGCTGCGCTGCTACGTGGTGAAAAAATGCTTTTGATCGCAGTTACATGAGGCCGCCAATGAAGAAACTTGTGTCCTGGGTTTGATTCGTAGCTTCAGCTTTATCGTTCGTTAGACGCGGTAGATCCGTTTGTGGCGCTATCTAAATGGTTTACGTTGCGCAGGCACTGGTGGCACAGGCCAAAGTCTCAGTTGCGGCTATTTTTTCTGATTGGGTCGCTGCCAGCGGTGATGTCTTGTCGGCAGGCGAGCAGATCATATGCTGCTGTGGGCATGTATACCCGCTGATGGCCGAGGTTTTGATGGGGTCGTGTGCTAGGCTGGGCGAATACGGGCAAGTCAGTTCAAGTGCCCACAGATCCGTTGGCCCCAGAGATACAGGGCAGCCGTGGCAGAAGTCTTGTGGAGCCGTTGAAGTAACGACAATATGAACATGCGATATGAATGCAGCCAATAACCTAAACGCCATGGGACTCGAACTTCCGAGTTTGGCCTACATTGCAGGCGCCCTGATTTTTGGATTATTTGGCTGGGCAGCGCTGCGCCGTGGACGAAAGGTGCAAGATTCATCAATGACCTGGGGTGGGGTGACTTTGATGGTCTACCCCTACGTGACACCGCAAACTTGGCTCCTATGGGCTATTGGCGTTGGACTGACTGGGTGGTTGTTCTCTCGTTGGAGATGAATGACCCTGGACACCAGTGGCTTGACCTGTAGCGGCTCAATGAAACCGATGTCAGCGGCATGGTTCGTCAACATACAACTTAAAACATCTACTGCGTGAAGGCCCAGCCATGAATTCAGAAATATCCTTATTCCCAGGCTTTTCGTGTGAACGCGTGACGCGCGATGGCGTCACCTTGCACTCACGTCGCGGGGGCCAAGGACCTGCCTTGCTGTTGCTGCATGGCCACCCACAAAGTCAAGCTATGTGGCATCGCATAACACCCATGTTGGCGCAACAGTTCACCGTTGTGATGATGGATTTGCGCGGCTATGGCGACTCAGACCGCCCGCTGGCCGACGCCGAGCACGCAGCCTACAGCAAGCGTGAGATGGCGCTGGACGCGATGGCCGTCATGCGCCACCATGGTTTTGTGCGTTTCCAAGTGCTGGCCCATGACCGGGGTGCGCGCGTGGCGCACCGCTTGGCGCTAGACAATGTCCTAGCGGTGGAGCGGGTCATGCTGCTTGACATTGCGCCTACGCTGGCGATGTACGAACACACCAGCGAGGCCTTTGCAAAAGCCTACTGGCATTGGTTCTTTTTGATCCAGCCGCCACCTTTACCGGAGGCCTTGATCGAGTCTGATCCCGTGCGCTACATCCGCAGCGTGATGGGTCGTCGCCACGCCGGTTTGGCGGCGTTTGCACCGCAGGCCATGGCTGAGTACGAGCGCTGTGTGCAGATCCCGAACACAGCTCATGGCCTGTGTGAAGACTACCGCGCCAGCGCCACGATTGACTTGGTGCACGACCGTGCCGACATTGCTGCTGGCGTTCAACTCGTACAGCCCTTGCGCGTACTGTGGGGCGATCACGGTGCGGTGGGTCAGTGCTTTGACGTGATGGGGCTTTGGCGCGAACGCGCAGTGAATGTGTCGGGCCAGGGCTTGGCTTGCGGGCACTACATTGCAGAAGAAGCCCCCGAGGCTTTATTGGCTGAAGTTTTGAACTTTTTTTGACTACGGTAGCGCACGCAAAGGGGCTGGTAGCTGCACGAACAGGGAACTGCCATGCTGAGCCAAACAGCGCGAGGAGCTAAGCCGCGACAAGCGGTGTTTAAAGGGTTTGCATGGGTGATGCCTGATGGTGCGTGTAAGCCGACATCTTGCCACTGCGCAGCCCTGCCGTCGGGCGTTCTGCGACGCGGTGTTTTCATACATGGTATACACTTTGCGCGCGCTTGGAGCACCTTGTTCCTTGCCGTTGCCCCGTGTTGTCGGCGACCCCGTTTGAGGTCTTGATTTCCAGATTTTCAGAGGGTTAATGTCCGTGATCTCAGACTACGCCAGAAAAATTTCAAGCTTGTCGTTTGCTGTGATGGTTGCGCTTGCAGCGCTTGGCGCTTGCAGCGCCAAGGATCAGGTGCCTGGCGCGGTACCGGGAGCGGGTAAGCCCCCGCCGCCAACGGTGGGTGTGATCAGCGTTGCCCCCCAATCGGTTGCCTTGAGTACAGAGTTGCCCGGCAGAGTCGAAGCCCAGCGCGTGGCCCAGGTGCGGGCGCGGGTGAGTGGCGTGGTGCTCAAACGCCAGTTCACTGAAGGCAGCGAAGTGCGCGACGGACAGGCCTTGTTCCTGATTGATCCGGCGCTTTACCAAGCTGCACTTGACAGCGCCAACGCGCAGCTGGCGCGTGCCCAGAGCAACCTCGACCAGGCGAGCGCCACTGAACAGCGCTATCGACCGTTGGCTGAGGCGCGTGCGATCAGCCAGCAGGATTACATCAATGCAACCGCTGCCCGCAAGGCCGCCACGGCCGACCTGGCCGCCGCGCGTGCTGCGGTGCGCAGTGCGAGTATCAACCTGGGCTACACCCAGGTGAGTGCACCGATCGCCGGCCGCATTGGCCGCGCCCTGGTTACTGAAGGGGCGCTGGTGAGCGCTGCGGAGGCCACACAATTGGCGCTGATCCAGCAAACAAGTGTGGTCTACGTCAACTTCATGCAGTCGAGTGTCTCGGTGCTTGAGCTGCGCAAAGCGCTGGCTGCCAAGAAGCTGCGCCGTATCGGTGGCAACGCCGTGCCGGTGACCGTGGTGCTAGAAGACGGCAGCGAATTGCCGCGCCCCGGTAAGCTGTTGTTCAGTGATTTGTCGGTCGACGCCAGCACCGGCCAAGTGATGCTGCGCGCCGAGGTGCCTAATCCGGATGGTTGGTTGCTCCCGGGTCAGTACGTGCGTGTGCGACTGTCGCAGGCCGAGTTGCCGGCGGCATTCTTGCTGCCTCAGCAGGCGGTGACCCGATCGGATCAAGGAGACAGTGTGCTGGTGGTCGCAGAGGGTAACAAGCCAGCGCGGCGGTCGGTTACGGTGGGCTTCGAACACAAGGGAAAATGGGTGATAACGGCGGGCCTCAAAGAGGGCGACAAGGTCATCGTCGACGGTTTCCAGAAGATGTTCGTCCCCGGGGCACCGGTTAACCCAGTGCCATGGAAGCCGACCACAACAGTTGCGCCGACCGGCACGCCTGTCCCGACATCCGGCGCTGCGGCGCGTTCTTAAGAGCGGTTCGAGATGGCCAAATTTTTCATTGACCGCCCGGTATTTGCGTGGGTGATCGCGCTGTTCGTGCTGGTGGCCGGCGGCCTGTCGATCACCCAACTGCCGGTTTCGCAGTATCCGCCCGTGGCCCCGCCCACCATCGTGATCTCGGCTTTCTACCCCGGCGCTACGGCTCAGGCCTTGGAAGACAGCGTGTTGGCTGTGATCGAGCGGGAAATGAACGGTGCCCCAGGCCTGATCTACGTGGAATCAGTAGCCCAGGCCAACGGTAGCGGCAACATCACCCTCAGTTTTGCGCCCGGCACCAACGCCGATCTGGCCCAGGTCGAGGTGCAGAACCGCCTGGGCCGGGCAACGCCGCGCCTGCCCGCTGTTGTCAACCAGCAAGGCGTCAGAGTCGACAAGGCACGCTCTAACTTTCTGCTGTTCACGATTTTGTCTTCGAGCGACCAGTCGCTCGATCCGATCGCGTTGGGCGATTACGCCGTGCGCAACGTGCTGCCCGAATTGCAACGCTTGCCAGGTGTGGGGCAGGCCCAGCTCTTCGGTACCGAACGCGCGATGCGCATCTGGATCGATCCGGCCAAATTGCTCGGCTTGAACCTTTCGAGCAGCGACGTGGTGGCAGCAATCCGCAGCCAGAACGCCCAGGTTTCGGCGGGCTCGATTGGTGACCTGCCAAACATCGCGGGTCAGGGTATTTCGGCGACCGTGGTGGTTGACGGCCAACTCGCCACGGTGGCGCAATTCGGTAACGTGCTGCTGCGGGCCAACAGTGACGGCTCGACGGTCAGGCTGAAGGACGTGGCGCGGATCGAGCTAGGCGGGCAGGGCTACGCAACCCAGGCGCGGCTCAACGGTAAGCCTTCTACAGGCATTGGCATTCAGCTCTCACCAACTGGCAATGCGCTCGCCACCGCGGCGGCCGTGCGCCAGCGGATGGAACAGCTCAAACAGTATTTCCCCCCTGGCGTGAGCTATAGCATTCCTTACGACAGTTCACGCTTTGTCAAGATCTCGATTTCACAAGTGGCAATCACACTGCTGGAGGCAGTGGGCTTGGTGTTTTTGGTGATCTTCTTGTTCCTGCAGAACATCCGCTACACCCTGATTCCGACACTGGTCGTGCCGATTGCCTTGATGGGCTCGTTTGCGGTGTTGATGGCGCTGGGCTTCTCGATCAACGTGCTGACGATGTTTGGCATGGTGCTGGTGATCGGCATCGTGGTTGACGATGCCATTGTGGTGGTCGAGAACGTCGAGCGGATCATGAGCGAGGAGGGTCTGCCACCGCGCGAAGCCACGCGCAAGGCCATGGGCCAGATTTCGGGCGCCATCATCGGCATCACCGTGGTGCTGATCTCGGTTTTCGTGCCCTTGGCATTCTTTGCCGGATCGGTGGGCAATATCTATCGCCAGTTCTCGGTGGTGATGGTGTCCTCGATTGCTTTCTCGGCTTTCATGGCGCTGTCGCTCACGCCGGCATTGTGCGCTACGCTCCTCAAGCCGGTCGAGGCCGGGCACCATCTGGCCAGGCGCGGCTTCTATGGCTGGTTCAATCGGGCCTTCAAGGGCACGGCCAAGGGTTATGAGAACCTGGTCGCCAGGATGCTGCGCAAGTCATTGCGCTACATGATCATTTACGCCGCCATCATCGGTGCGCTCGCTTGGTCGTTCCAGCGCTTACCGACGTCCTTCCTGCCAAACGAGGACCAAGGTTACGTGATCGTCAACGTGCTTTTGCCGCCAGGCGCAACGCAGCAGCGAACCAGCGCGGTCATGTCTCAAGTTGAGGACTACATGCTCAAGCAACCGGAGGTGCAGAGCATCGTTGGCGTACTTGGCTTCAGTTTTTCAGGGCAAGGGCAGAATGCCGCCCTGGCCTTTGTGACGCTCAAGGACTGGGACCTGCGGCCCAACCCGGCCAACTCCGCCCAGGCGATGGCGGGCAGGGCGTTCGGAGCCTTGATGGGCATCCGCGATGCCTTCATTTTCCCGCTGAGTCCGCCGCCGATTCCTGAACTGGGGCGAGCCGCCGGTTTCAGCTTACGGCTGCAGGACCGTGCCGGCATGGGGCACGACGCACTGTTAGCGGCTCGCAAGCAGTTGCTTGGCCTGGCTTCCCAAAGCAAGCTACTCACTCAGGTCCGCCCCGATGGCCTAGAAGACGCACCGCAGCTGGTGATTGACATTAACCGCGATAAGGCCTCAACCCTTGGTGTTAGTTTTGACAGTCTCAATGCGACCATCTCGACGGCCTTGGGATCGGCATACGCCAATGACTTCCCCTCGCGGGGACGCCTGCAGCGCGTGGTGGTACAGGCTGATGCGCCAGCGCGCATGCAGCCTGCTGACGTGCTCAAGTTGAATGCGACCAATGCGCGTGGGGTGCAGGTGCCGCTGTCTGCATTTGTCACCACGCGCTGGGTGAGTGGTCCGATGCAGACGATGCGCTACAACGGTTACCCCGCCATGGGCATAGGGGGCGCTGCTGCACCTGGTTACAGCAGCGGTGTGGCGATGGACGAGATGGAGCGCCTCGCAAAACAGTTGCCGCCGGGCTTTGGCTTTGAGTGGACAGCCTTGTCACGTGAAGAAAAACTGGCCGGCTCCCAGGAGCTGATCCTCTACGGTTTCTCTATCCTGGCGGTGTTTCTCTGTCTGGCTGCACTCTATGAGAGCTGGTCCATTCCCTTCACGGTGATCCTGGTGGTGCCGTTGGGCGTGCTTGGCGTATTCCTGGCGACGATGCTGCGCGCTTACAACAACGACATCTATTTCCAGGTTGGCTTGATCACTATCATCGGTTTGTCCGCGAAGAACGCGATTCTGATCATTGAGTTTGCCAAGGATTTGCAGGCTCAGGGCAAGACCGCGATGGAGGCGGCGCTTGAGGCCGCACACCTGAGGTTCCGCCCCATCGTGATGACTTCGATGGCCTTCATCCTCGGTGTACTGCCACTGGCCATTGCATCTGGAGCCGGCTCGGCGAGCCAGCGGGCGATTGGAACTGGCGTGATCGGCGGGATGATCAGCGCGGTGCTGCTGTCGGTATTTTTTGTGCCGCTGTTCTTCGTGATCGTACGCAGATTCTTCAAGGGCAGCGAACGCCAGCGCATGATGTACGCGCAAGAGGCCCAGAACCGTGACCTGCACATACCCAAGGAGGATCTCTGATATGACCACCTCTTTGTTCAGGCGGGGTGCGCTCGCGCTGGCCTCGTTGGTGCTTGCGGCCTGCAATTCGCTGATCCCCTCCTACCAGCGCCCGGCGCTGCCACTTGCCTCGGCCTGGCCGGATGCGAGCACAGCTGCGACAGCCGCTGATGGCACCAGCACCGCAGCGGCTGAACTGCCATGGTCCGATTTTCTGGCTGATGCCCGCATCCGTGCGCTGGTTGACATTGCGCAGCGCAACAACCGTGATCTGCGCCTGGCAGTGCTCAATGTCGAGCAGGTTCGCGCCCAGCTGGGTATCCAACGCGCGGACTTGTTGCCGACCATCGGCGCTGGCGCCAACTTCACTCGAGCACCCAATAGCAGTGGCTCGATGACCAGTGCCTACAGTCTCGGGTTCGCGGTCAGTGCTTATGAGCTTGATCTTTTCGGTCGGGTGCGCAGCCTTGAACAGGTGGCACTTGCGCGTTACCTCGCCAGCGACGAAGGCCGCCGTGCTGCACAGTTGGCTGTGGTGGCCGCGGTGGCCAGCGCCGAGCTGGCCGTGCGTGCGGATGACGAGTTGTTGCAGGTGACGCAGCGTGCACTGCAGTCCCGCGAAGAAAGCCTGCGGCTGGTGCGGGTTCGTTTTGACGGAGGTGTCTCGGCCGAGCCCGAGCTGCGCGGTGCTGAATCGCTGCTCGCAGCGGCGCGCGCCAGTTTCGCCGGGCTGCAGCGCCAGCGTAGCCTTGACGGCAATGCGCTGGTCTTGCTGCTCGGTCAGCCTCTGCCGGCCGATCTACCCGCTGCCAAGCCGCTCCAGCAGGTCCATTTTTCTGAGTTGCCGGTAGGTTTGCCCTCCGATGTCTTGCTCAAGCGCCCGGACATTAGCCAGGCCGAGCAGCAGTTGTTGGCCGCCAACGCCAACATTGGTGCAGCGCGTGCGGCCTTCTTTCCACGCATCACGCTGACTGGAACGCTCGGCACGGCCAGCAACCAGCTCTCTGGTTTGTTTGACAAGGTGGCGTGGACTTTTGCCCCGCAGTTGCTCTATCCCTTGTTTGACTCTGGGCGTAATGCATCCAACCTCGCAGCGGCCAAAGTCGGTCGCGACATCGCCATCGCCCAATATGAAAAGGCCATCCAGGTGGCATTCAGGGAGGTTGCCGATGCCCTGGCTGCTCGGGCCACCTTGGGTGAGCAACTCGCGGCACAGCGCGCCCAGGCCGCTGCCGAAGACAGGCGAGCGGAGCTGGCCGGGCAACTGCTGCGCGGCGGCGCCGCAAGTCAGCTTGATCTTTTGGACGCGCAGCGCGCTGGGCTGGCGGCTCGACAGGCCGTGGTGCAACTCGAACTGGCCCGCTTGCAGAACGCAGTTTTGCTCTACCGGGTGCTGGGCGGAGGCGCTGGACAGGTCCAGGCGAGCCCACCCGTGGGGACGCTGAAGGATCTCAGTTAAAGGATCCCTCAAACTGGGGACACTGAGATTGAGGCCATTGTTTAGGACATCAGCGGACGAATAATCAACGGCATTGATAGTAAAAAAAGGAGATAAATTGAAAATGGCCAGTAAAACCAAACATGCCCATTGGTCTGAACCAGTGCATGGACTTTTTCGAGAGCACGATATCACCCAGGTAGCGATCGTTCCCGACGCTGGCCATGCGGAATTGATTCAACTGTGTGAGGCTGACAAAACGATGGCGGTCGTGCGACTTACCAGCGAAGAGCAGGGTGTGGCCTTGCTAGGAGGCGCTTGGCTAGGGGGAAAGAAAGGCGTATTGCTGATGCAAAGCAGTGGTGTTGGCAATTGCATCAATATGTTGTCCTTGAGTACCGCATGCCAGTTTCCCTTGCTGATGTTGGTGACCATGCGTGGCGACCATGCAGAATTCAATTCTTGCCAGGTGCCGATGGGTAATGCCACTGAAAGTGTGCTTGCTGCGATGGGTGTTATCGTCAGGCGTGCTGATACCCCTGAGGATGTTGTGCAAGAGATTTCAGGCGCTTTGCGCATGGCTTACAACACCTTGCGCCCAATGGCCGTCCTGATTGGTCAAAAGGTCGTCGGCGCGAAGGATTTTCGTAAACTTACCCATACGGTCTCTGAATGAAAAAAACACTACACCGTCGTGATGTCGTTCATCACTTGTTGGACCAAAGGGGCGACCTGTTAGTGGTCGCAGGACTTGGTGCGCCTGCCTGGGATATCACCGCTGCCGGTGATCACCCCTTGTCTTTTCCGCTGTGGGGCGCCATGGGAGGAGCGGCGATGATCGGATTGGGTCTTGCGCTTGCGCAACCCAAGCGTCGTGTGCTCGTGGTCACTGGAGATGGTGAGATGCTCATGGGTTTAGGTTCTTTGGCGGTTATCGGGGCTCATAAGCCTCGTAATCTCTGCATCGTCGTTCTCGACAACGAACAATATGGTGAGACCGGGATGCAACAGACTGTTACTGGACTCGGTGTGGACTTGGCAGGTATAGCCAAGTCAGCAGGCTTTCCCTCAACCATGCTGGTAAAGAACAAGACTGAGCTGAGCCTGGTAAGGGATGAAATCTATCAAGAAGTGAAGTCCTCGGAGGGTCCATTTTTTGCTCAAATCAAAGTCAATCCTGAGAAGTTGCCTCTTGTATTGCCACCGCGTGAAGGTGCTTACTTGAAGAATCGTTTTCGCATTGCTTTACTTGGAACTGAGGCGGCGCTTGCTTAAACAGTGAGTAATACGTCAGTCAAAAGGCAGTGGAATTGAGCAACAAATGAAATGCATCTGCTTGGGCAGGTTCATCTTGAACCACAGGCCTAAGCGCTTGGGTCTGCCAGGAAATCCTCCGTCTTGACCTGGTCGCGAAGCCGCCCATACTGCCTGGACAACCTATTTATCTGGGCGCACTTGCCTGTCAGCACGCACGCTTGAAAGGTAAGTGCAATATTCAAGCAAGTGATTGAAGCAAATGCTATCATGCTTGTCTTATTTGCGGCTCGTGCCTGAGGATTAACGATGAATTTTGGACTGACCAGCGATCAATCGGCGATTCGCGATCATGTTAAGAATTTGCTGGACGTGGAGTGTTCGCTCGAGTATGTTGCGCGCTGTGACGAGTCTGGCCACCCCCCCCGTGAAGCATTTGATGCTTTGGCAAAGCACGGCTGGCTGGGGTTAATCGCTCCAGAGGAATACGGGGGCGTGAATGGTAGTCCAACCGATCTGGCTGTGCTGCTGGAGGAAACAGGGCATCATTTTGAAGAACTGGGCCTTTGGCTATTTCGCAGTTACACCTTTGGCTGCTACGCGATTCTTAAAAATGGAACCGAGGAACAAAAGAAATTTTTCTTGCCCAAGACTGTCAGTGGTGAGTTTACTTACGCTTTTGCACTGACTGAGCCCGATTCTGGCTCGGACGCTGCATCGTTGCGAACCAAAGCAGAGGTCGATGGCGACCACTTTGTTATCAACGGACGCAAGCAATTTATCTCTGGGTTTGATATTTCAGATTACGCTTTGGTGGTGCTTCGCACAAGCCAGCAAGCTAAAAAGCAGCAAGGTATCAGCACCCTGATGATCAATACCAAGACGCCTGGCATCGAGGTGCGGCGTATTCCCACATTGGGGCAACATTCCATTGGCACCACAGAGGTCACTTTTACCAACGTGCGGGTCCCTGTTACCTCCCTGTTGGGCGAGATTGATAAAGGTTGGTCTATATGTGAAGACACCTTGCGCTATGAGCGACTCTGCCTTTCGGCGACGCGTATTGGTGCTGCTCGTCAAGCCTTTGAGTTCGCACTAGACTACGCCAAGAATCGCTTCCAGTTTGGCAAGCCCATCGGTAGCTTTCAGGCTATCCAGCATAAGTTTGCCGATATGAAAGTGATGCTCGACAGCGCTCAAACCATGGTCATGCGCTACGCTTGGCTGATGGAAAATGGTCAGGCTCAAAGGGCCGATACCGCAGTGCTTAAATATTTGGTAGGAGAGAGCTACAAGTCGATTTCTGACACCTGTCTACAAATTCTGGGTGGCTATGGGTATTGCATGGAATACCCGATACAGCGATTTTTCCGTGATTCCCGCCTGGCCACCATCGGCGGCGGCACCTCGGAAATTCAGAAAAACATCATTGCCCACTCACTTGGCTTGTGAGCCACCAGCGCGCTGGGCCCAATGCCGCGCCAAATCCAATGCCTGTGGCAGTGGGTCCTGTTGCACTACCTCGCTGACCAGACCCCAACGCTTAGCCTGATCTGCATCGATCAGTTTGCCAGTGAGCGCTAGGTGGGATAGTGCCCTGTTCGAGGTCATCAGTCCCACGGATTTAACAATTTGTCCGCCTGGAACAAAACCGAAGTTGATCTCCGGCATACCAAAGCGAGATTGCGTCTGTGCCAGTACCACATCAGAGGCTTGCAGAATCGGTAAGGCGCCACCCAGGCAGTAGCCCTCGATTGCTGTGAAAATGCGTTGCGGTAATTGCCGCAAGAGGTGGCAGCGCCAGTGTTCTGTGGCTAAGCGGGCTCGCCGCAACTCTTCGGCATCACGTGTTGAACTGTCAAAAAAGTCTTTCAGGTCCATTCCGGCACAAAAATGACCGCCAATCCCATGGAAAACGACAGCACTCAGGTCGGTTCGGCTGCGAAGTTCCATAAGGCAGGATTCAAGTGCCAGTGTCATTTCAACGCCTATTGCGTTACGTTTGGTAGCGCGGTTCAGCCCAATGACGCGCACCCCAGGGTGGGAATTGTCAATGCGCAGCACGGTTCACCCACCTAAGCCGGGTTTATTTTTCCCTGCCAGAAACCCTGCAATCGCTGAAGCTCGTGCCGAGGGAATGTCAGCCTGGCGCGCCTTGATTTCTGCAAATTTGGCTGCTGTGAAGCTAACGGCGGCATCCCAACTCATGGAGCCCACATGTGCCAGGGTTTCTTTGGTAAATTGCAGGGCCAGCGGGTCTTTTTCACACAAACTTGTCAATAGCTGTGACAGTTCGTTTGCCAAACTCCCGTTTGGGTGACTGAAAGTTACCAAACCCATGCGTTCAGCTTCTTGCCCATTAAAAGACCGACCCGTGAGGTAGTGATAGCTGAGTGCGCGCGCGCAAAGCCATTCGGCACTGGGCTGCGCTTCGGGTTCCAATGCCAGCCATCTTGCATCTTCACCATTGAGCATGAAGCGAGCGTCATCGCTACACAGGGCAATGTCACAGGCTTCGACCAAGGTAATCGCTGCGCCCGCACAATCACCTTCGATCACGGCCAATACGGGTTGTGGCAGCTGCCTAAATTGTCCATTGCGCCAACGCCGCACCGTGTGCAAGGCTTGTTGTACGCGTGCGCGATCGTCAGCGAACATATGTTCAAAGGCTTGAGGGTCGAGTCCCTGGCCGAATTGAGCGCCGCTTGCTCGAAAAACCAGAACCCTCACCTGTTGGTCGGTGCTGAGCTGCTTAACGATCTGATCAAGGGCCTCGATGGCTGGCACATCGAAACAGGCGGGTGCCTGAGCGGTGCCCATCGCCACAGTCAGCACACCGTCTTGAATACGTGCATCGAGCATGGGGTGCTGCATTGGTATGGGGTAATTGGTGCTCATGCCGGTTCCTGATTACTTTGCGCGAAATCCAGCTGCCGCATATTTGACAAGGCGCTCCAAGGCGGATTCCCAGTCGCTGGTGTCAACCTGTTCTTCCGAAAGCGACTCGATACGTCCCGGTCGAGCCATGGAATACACCATGGAACCCAGTAAAAAGTGAAATCGCCAGTGCAGCTCTTGCACATCGAGTCGTGGCAAGGCCCTGGCCAGGGCGACCAATGCCATTTGACTAGACTCATTGAACGCGGTATCGAGCACACGCCTGCGCACCTCTTCGCGTTCAAAGGCCAAGCGCGCCCGCAAAAGCCGAAAAGCATCTCCGTCTGGCGTGCTTTGTGATTCAAGGGCGGGTCGTAAAAACGCGCGAAGCACATCTTCCACCATGGGCCTGCCTTGGCGGTTGTACTCCAGTTCATTGATCAGTTGCATGCGCCGCTGGGCAATGGGTTTGGCGCGCATCTCAAAAATTTTCTCAAGAACCGCGATCTTTGAGCCGAAATGGTAGTGCAGTGCCGCGCTGTTAACGCCAGAGTCACTGGTAATTTCACGCAGACTGACGCCATCAATGCCGCGTTCGCTGAACAGTTTTTCAGCCGACCGGAGGATGCGCTCAGGTGTCGACAACGTGGGCTTACTTGCGCGACTGGGTTCCCTGGGCATGTTAAGTCCTTTGAAAATTGTTGGTTTTGATCTTAGTTTCCCTGGCCATCATTGAGGGGCGGGTAATCACTTATACGTTTGCTTCAATCATATGCTTTAATCAATTGCAACATAAACACTAAAGCTAGTTCTTCGTCCATATGACCAGCAAACCCTCTGAAACATTGCTGTTGGCCCGTCACGGGCGCGTGGCTATCGTCACGCTGAACCGGCCTCAAGCACTGAACGCCATCAACCTGCACATGCGTGATGCGTTGTACGACTTGCTGGACGAATTACGCAAGGATCCCGAAGTTGGGGCGGTCGTGCTAACCGGATCTGGCGAGAAGGCGTTTTGTGCGGGCATGGATTTGCGTGAGTTTGCGCAAGTGTTGTCGCAGACCTCGCTGCCTGAGTTGCGACGATTTCGTTGGGAAAAAGGCGATGGCTTGGCCCAATTTGATAAACCCATCATTGCAGCGGTCAATGGCTTAGCCGTCGGCGGGGGGGTCGAACTAGCTTTGTTATGTGATATCTGCTTTGCGGCCGAATCAGCATCCTTTGCTTTTGCCGAGGTAACCCGTGGCTTGATTCCTGGCAATGGCGGTACCCAGACGCTGGCAAGACGGATTGGGCGTAGCCGTGCATTGGAGATGATTTTGTCAGGCCAGACCATCAAAGCTGCCCAAGCTGAATCGATTGGCCTGGTGGATCATCTGGTGCCCGATCAACATTTGCTTGAGAAGGCGGTTGAATTGGCTGAACGCATTGCGGCTAATGCACCTGTAGCGGTTCGCTTGGCCAAGGCGGCGGTTACGCGCGGTTTGGACCTGTCATTGGCGGACGGGTTGCAACTGGAACGTGATCTGGCCACTTTTGCCTACACCACCGAAGATGCCAAAGAAGGGCCGCGCGCCTTTCTTGAAAAACGCCCGCCCCATTGGCGTGGCCAATGAGCCTGTCCATGAAAATGTTTCGCACCTTGATGTTTGCACCCGGCACCCGCCCGGAGCTGCTGTCTAAGGCCCAGTTGGGGCAGGCCGACGCCTTGATTTTTGATCTGGAAGACTCGGTGCCGCTGCAATCCAAGGATGGGGCCCGTGCCAACATCTTGCACGCCTTTCGCCAGGGACTGAAAAAACCAGTTTTTTTGCGGATCAATCACCCTCGAGCAGGCGATTGTCAGGCGGACCTGCAGGTGCTAGCCCAGGCTTTGCCTGATCAGCTACAGGGGGTGATACTGCCAAAAGCAGAGTCGACTGCCGATATTGAGCAAGTGGACCAGTGGCTCGGTGCGCTGGAATCTCAGGCGGGTGCGCTACAGGGTCGGTTGCAGATCCTGCCCTTGGTGGAGACCTGTTTGGGTTTGCGTAACACCTATGACTTGGCCCGCAGCAGTGCGCGCGTTTGTGGTATGTCGCTGGCCAGTGCTGAACAAGGTGACTTCATGGTTGATCTTGGCGGGCAGTGGACACCAGCAAGCCTGGCACTGGCTTATCCACGCGGCAAAATGGTGGTTGATGCGCGTGCGGCGGGCTTGGCCTGGTTGGTCGATGGCGTCTTCATGAACCTGGACGATGTTCAGGCGCTGCGCACTGAATGTCAATTGGCCCGCGAAATGGGTTTTGTTGGCAAGATGGCGATTCATCCAAGCCAAATTGACTTGATGCATGAGGTTTTTTCACCTTCATCAAAAGAAATAGAACACGCGCACGGTCTGTTGAAAGCCTTTCGTGAAGCCGAAGCGCTCGGCATTGGTGCGGTGCGATACGAGGGAATGATGGTCGATTACGCCAATGTGCGTTTGGCTGAACGCACTTTGTCTTTGGTCCAGGGTTCCTGAGTATGATCAGCCTTCAATACCCCCAACTGTGCGCACTGGCGGATATCGAACAGATTGAAGAAGTTCCTCTGGAACAACGCATTCAGCGCTGGGATTTCGGCCTTAACCTGCTTGATGGATGCGACATAGAGCCGCAGCGGGCGGCCTTACAGGTGACGAACAATGGCCAGGTCGATGGCGAGCTCGTCAGCTGGAGTTTTGCTGAATTGCGGCAACGCTCGATTCAGATTGCTAACTTCTTGCGTGCCCGTGGGATAGGTGCTGAAGATGCTGTGGCCATTGTCAGTCCCACAGTACCGGCCTTGTTTGCTACCTTGATCGGGGGCATGCTGGCGGCACGCCCTTTCCCGATCAACTGGATGTTGGAAGTCGAACCCCTGCGTGATTTACTGATCCAGTCCCGGGCCAAAGCGGTGGTGACCCTGGGTCCAACTGACGGCTTTCAGATCTGGGACAAAGTCAGTGCAGCCGTAATGGCTCTTGACGATCAGATCGAAATTTTTACCTTACATGATCCTTTTGGGTCTGCTCACGACAACGATTTATCAACGCTGGCTGCGGCTCACAAAGCTGACGAACTGGAATTTGAGCGTCCGGTCGCCGACCGCACAAGCGTGGCTTGCTATGTTCATTCAGGGGGGACCACCGGTCACCCGAAAATTGTGCGCATACTGCATGGCGGAATGGTTTACCGGCAATGGGCGGCCAATCTGGGCCTGGCGTTTACCCCGTCGGATGTGGTGTTGTCCGACACACCACTGTTCCACATTGGTGGCTTGCTGGTGCGCGGTTTAGTCAGTACGGCCGATGGACACACCAGTGTTGTTCCCAGTATGCATGGTGCGAGGGACAAGACCTACATGGCCAACTATTGGCGCTACATCGAGAAATTTGGTGTGACGCAAATTTCAGGGGTGCCAACAACCTTGTCGGTACTGGCCAAAAACCCACCCACTGGCGAAAAGATCGCATCCTTGCGTCCGTTCTTTGCAACCGGGTCATCGGCTATCGCACCGAGTATTCAGGAGGGCATCGAGCGCATTACTGGTGCCCGTGCGCTGCAAAGTTACGGATTGACAGAGAACACCAGTCACGCGACTTTGGATCCCCGAAATGGAGACTTTCGCGCCGGATGCTCCGGTATCCGTGTGCCTTATATGCAAATTCGCATTTGCCAAATGGACGAGCAAGGAAACGTCCTTCGCGACTGCCAAACCAATGAGGTCGGCATGGTGATTCTGGGCGGTCCGGGTATTGCGGGCGGCTACCTTGACCATGGACAGAACGAGGGAGTTTTTTTGCCGGACGGTTGGCTGGTAACGGGTGATCTTGGTAGTCTGGATACGCACGGCTTTATACGCATCAGCGGCCGAAAAAAAGACCTCATTATTCGAAGTGGCCACAATATCGAACCGCGTGTGATTGAGGAGGCCTTGTTGCATTGTCCGGCCGTCGCGCTGGCCGCAGCGGTAGGCAAACCCGATGCCCACGCGGGCGAACTACCGGTAGCTTATGTGCAACTGCACCCGGGCACCCATGTCACCGAGCAGGAATTGATTGATATTGCCGCAGCGCATATTCCTGAAAGACCGGCTATTCCCAAGGAAGTGATCATCCTCAACCAGTTGCCGCTCACTGCTGTGGGTAAACCGCAAAAGCACCTGTTGCAACAAGATGCGGCCAGGCGTGCTATCGAGCTCGCGTTGGAAGGGGTAGAAGCGGCGTGGCAGCTTGATGTCAGTATGGAGTCGGGCGGTTTGTTGCTCACCGTTCGGGTCCCACCAGGAGATGTGGCGGCCAAAACTCAGCTGCAGCTGATTCTGTCGAACTACACCGTTCGTAGCAGGGTGGTGGAAGCGTGAAGATCGTCGATGTCCGTGAAACCCGCGTGGCCCTTCAGTCGGCCATGCGAAATGCTGTATTTGATTTCAGCGAGATGACGACCTCGGTGGTTGCAGTCATCACGGATGTGCAGGTAGATGGCAAGCCCGTGGTTGGCTATGCTTTTAATTCAACCGGGCGTTATGCCTGTGGTGACGTCATGCGCAGCCGCATGATTCCACGCCTGCTCAAGGCCGATCCTGACACTTTACTTGATCCACAAACCGGGTGGATTGATCCCGAGCGTGCATTGAATTGCATGATGCAGCGTGAAAAGCCCGGTGGTCATACTGAACGCTCTATTGCGGTCGGCACCATCGAAGTGGCGATCTGGGATGCACTGGCCAAAGTACAGCGCCTGCCACTGCATGTGGTTTTGGCTAGCAAGTACATGCAAGGGCATTACCCGGACCGAGTGCCTTGTTACGTGGGTGGGGGGTGGTACGTCCCGGGTGAAGGACTGAATCATCTCTGCGAGGAAATCCAACTTCGTCTTGATCAGGGTTACACCACCATGAAAATCAAGGTCGGCGGCGTGAGTTTGTCAGAGGACATGCAGCGTGTTGAAGCAGCCATTGGCGTGCTGGGTAATGCCAATCAGCTGGCGGTCGACGCCAATGCGGGGTTCACGCCGGAGAGAAGTCGCACCTATGCCAAGGCGCTGGCGGGCTATGGCTTACGCTGGTTTGAAGAGCCCACCGATCCGCTTGATTACGCTCTGATGGCTGAACTTGCCGCCAGCTACCCCGGGGCCTTGGCCACTGGTGAGAACTTGTTCTCTACACAAGATGTGCGCAACCTGCTTCAGTTTGCCGGTTTGCGTCCTAAGCAAGACATCTTGCAAGTTGATATTCCCCAGTCCTACGGTCTGGTCCAGTTCACCCGCACGCTGTCGGTTATGCAGCAGCATGGATGGTCACCGCAGCAGGTGTTCCCACATGCGGGTAACCTGATGACGCTGGCCGCAGTGGCTGGCTTGGGATTGGGTGGCTGTGAGGCCTATCCTGGTGTGTTTGGAATTTTTGCTGGTTTTGCCGATGACGCTGAAGTGTCAGATGGCATGATCACTTTGTCGCAACGACCTGGCATTGGTTTTGAGGGACAAAATGCCGTCTATGAGGTTATGAATTCACTGTTTTGAAACCAAAGAGGAGACCTAGCATGAAAAAAAGCATTCATTCCATTAGCACGATTGGCCGACGCCCTTTCCTGGCTTTAGCCGCCGCGAGTTTGGCCCCGCCATTGTTCGCTCAAACTTGGCCTGATAAGCCTTTAAAGATCATCGTGCCGTTTGCACCAGGAGGGCCGGCCGATATGGTGCCCCGGGTCATGCAGGCACATTTGAGTCAAATTTTGGGTCAACCCATTGTGATCGAAAACCGAGGGGGTGCCGGTGGCAACATTGGCGCGCGCATGGTTGGGAAGGCTGCCCCAGATGGCAACACCTTGTTGATGACCTCGTCTGCCTTTGTGGTGAACACCAGCATACCGAATGCGGGCTTCGATGCCGAGAAGGATTTCATTCCGGTGACCATCGCTGCCAGCCAGGCCAATGTGTTTGTCACACACCCCAGCTTGCCTGTGAAGTCGATGAAAGAATTGATTGCGATGGCTAAATCCACGCCGATGGCATTTGCGACCCCTGGTTCTGGCACCACGCCGCATTTGACAGGTGAAAATCTTTTCAACATTGAGTCCAAGCTGAACATGACGGCCGTGCATTACAAAGGCGCAGGAAAGGCCGTGCTTGGCGTCTTGGGTGGCGAACCCAAAGTGGGGTGTCTGGCTGTGACTGCTCCTTTGCAACACATCAAGGCAGGACGACTCAAGGCCTTGGCCGTGTCCAGTGCCAAGCGACTGGCTTTGCTGCCTGACGTCCCAACCCTGGATGAGCTGGGCTTTTCTGGCATGCTCGACTACACATGGATTGGTGCGTTCCTGCCAGCCGGTACGCCTGCAGCGATTCAGGAAAAGTGGTACCGCGCAATCGCCAAAGCATTGGCGATGCCCGATGTTCAAGCAAAGCTCACGGGCATGGCATTTGATGCTGTTGGCGAGCCACCGGCTAAAACCGCCGAGTATGTGCACGGTGAAATTCAGCACTGGGCTAAAGTATCCAAGCACCTGGGTCTTATCCCTTCTTGAGCGACGATTTGAGTGAAGGCAAGAACATGAGTCAAGACAAAAAAATCCAAGGGCAGGTTCGCCGCATCATCACCGGCCACGATGAAAATGGCTTGGCTTATGTGTCTGAAGACCGGGTTGCACCCTCCGTTCATACCAATCCCAAAAGGGTCGGCTACTGCCTGACCCAGCTGTGGATGACCGATCAGACACCTGCCCTGATTGACGACGGGCCCGACCCAACTTCACGCCCCTTGAAATTGGAGCCTCCAAAAAATGGAACGGTGGTGCGGATCATCGAGTTTGGTCCAGAGGGCGACTGGATTAAAAAAATCGATACCGCCGACACCAAAGTGGCTTGGGGTGCACTTGGCACTCAAACCGCTTCAACCAACACCGGTGGTGGAGCCCAGCACCCGTTCATGCACCGCACAGAGTCGGTTGATTACGCCTTGGTGTTAGAGGGCGAAATCACCCTGGTCCTGGATAGGGAAGAAGTGCTTATGCGCGAGGGAGACTTCCTGGTGGAGCGAGGTACCAATCACGCTTGGGCCAATCGATCGGGCAAGCCTTGTCGCATGCTGTTTGTATTAATTGACGGGAAGTTTGATCCAAGCATCAGTCAGCATTTTTCCAAAATCCCGCACTGAGCCGCTTCAATCGCTTGCGTAGCGTAGCGTAGGTTGGGTAGCGGCTTGCCTGTGCCAAGGCCGTTTGGTCAGGGCGCTGGTGTCTAGGCGCAAGGTCCATGATGGCATCGAGGCAGCGTCAGGCCGTAGGCTGTTTGGACGGGCCAGGTCTGTACCACCAAGAGACTTTGAGCATCAAAGGAGATGAATGTTTGGCTGTTCGACGCCCGGCCCGCCCAGTGCTTATGACGCTTGTGCCAAGCGGGCAGAGGACCACACTTGTGAACAAAGTGCAATTCCGTGTTGGATGGATGCTGACGACTGCATAAAATCCTACACCTGGCCCTCGCCTGCTTAAATAGCCTTTTTTTCTTGTGACTTGTGATGTGTTCCAAAGTGCCTTGAAAAAAACTAAAATACCTGAATTTCACATTCGACCATGTTTTTCAAAGATCTTTATATTGAAATAAAAGAAGTCGCCGTTCCTTTATTTAAAATCCTAATACCTTTTGTATTTGCGATTAAATTTATGGAAGAAGTCGGAGTCGTTACACTTCTGTCAAAAATTTTAGCACCTCTTGTGGCGGTAATCGGACTTCCGCCTGAGCTTGGACTTGTTTTGATGACTGGTTTTATAGTTAATATCTATGCGGCACTGATTTTATTTATAAATATAATTCCAGGTCTCGATTTGAGTGTGGCCAATGTCACAATATTAACTACCGCATTATTAATTTGTCACAATCTTCTAGTGGAATCTGCAATTTCAAAATCAGCTGGAGTGTCGTTTATTTATGTCGTATTCTTTAGATTGATTTCAGCTTTTATAATTTGTTTTATTCTGAATGTTGTTTACAGCGCATTTGATATTTTAAACGAGCCCTATCAAGCCATTTTTACCATAGAACCAATGCGGGTTGGTTTTAATTACTGGCTACAAGACCAAGCGTTAAATCTAATCTACATTTTTATGATCGTTGTGGTCATGGTGACCATTTTAAAGCTATTCAGGGTGCTGGGCATAGAAAGTCTTTTGAAGAGAATAATGATTCCTGTTCTTAAGATGTTCGGAATTGGGAAAGACGCTACAAACATTATCATCGTTGGCATGGTTATTGGGCTTCAGTTCGGTGGTGGAATTGTAATCAAAGAAGTGAAGAATGGAAAAATAGACAAACAGAGTGTATTTCTTTCACTGTGCATGTTAAACTTGGTGCATGGTGTTATTGAAGATACTATCCTTATGTTGACGGTAGGTGGGCATTATTCGGGTGTTGTTGTTGCAAGAATAATACTTGGCTTGTTGATCTCTTTGCTGATGTTCAATGCGTATAAAAAATACCATCTATTTTTTGAGAAATATGTCTTCAACAAAACCCTAATTGATTTGCCTAAAATTTAACTTTCAATAAGGCATTGTTATCTAAAAAAGTATAATTTATAAAGGTATTGCAATTAAGTGATGAAGACCGTTGGCATCTTGGGTGATCCTGCGCTTAAAGTCGCTAAGGGCCAAGGCCAGCGCGCTGGACCGACCTCTCTTGCCGGAACATACGGTGTCCAGAGCCGATGATTGATTGGAGGAATTGCCGGATGGCATCCCGCAGGTTTCTTTGCAATTGGATTTGTGGTCTGATGACCTGACTCTCGGGGGCATGGGGTTCAAGTTTCCGAACTCCAAGCCGTGCGATAGACTGCCATCGGACCGACGAATGCGCAACGTTATGAACCCAAAGACCATACTCCAACACTACGACAAGGCCCAGCTGTGGGCGCAACCGCCAAGCCATGATGCTGACTTTGGTGTGTCTGCGGCATACCAAAGTGCATTGGCCGTTCGCGCACTTCGCATGGCACGCGGCGAGGTCCCACGTGGCTTCAAGATTGGTTTCACTAACCGCGCTATCTGGTCGCGCTACAACGTCTTTGCGCCGATTTGGGGCACGGTGTACGACAGTACATTGTCATTCTGTGATGGCCATGGTGTGGTTTCACTCGACGGGTTCTGCCAACCACGCATTGAACCCGAGACCGTATTCGGGATGAGGTCAACGCCTGTTCCAGATGCCTCGCTTGATGCCTTGTTCAATGCCATAGAGTGGGTGGCACCGGGCTTTGAGATCGTTCAATCACACTTGGCCGACTGGAAGTTCAAGGCCGCTGATTCGATTGCCGACGGTGGTTTGCATGCACACTTGGTGGTTGGCCGCAGGATGCCGATGGAGTCTGTCGCCAACAGCGCCAGTGAGCTCAACGCGCTACTGGCCGCGACCAGAGTGAGTCTGATGAACGGGGATCAAACCATAGAGCAGGGGTGTGGTGCTAACGTACTGGACAGCCCGTTGCGGGCCCTTCAGCATTTTTTAAGAGAGCTTCGCCGATGCCCTGGAGCACCCGATTTGGTCAAGGGCGATGTGGTGACAACCGGCACTTGGACAGACGCCTGGTCGGTCAAGGCCGGGGAGCGCTGGACTGGCGCTTTTGGCACGCCCATGTCGCATCTAGAGCTCGAATTTCGGTAAACATCCAGCACAGGATTCGCCAGTTGACTGAGATTTAAAATCCCTAGCGTGGTTCATCCCCAGAAAATACCATGCCATTGACCTGTCCCTGGTGCTCTGCCCTGCGCGATTCAGGATCAATCTGTCCGCACTGCGGCGCTGATTACGCCAAAGCCGCAGCGATCAAAGCACACGGCCGTGCGGCACCGATTCAGACAGACTCGGCACAAAGCAGTGCCGCGCGCACATCCGAAGCGCTGTTGCAAGTCCTTATTGAAGAGCCTGGTGATGTGCAAACAGTCGACGACGCACAACTGGAGCTTAAATTCTGTATTGGTGCCATTCCGCTGGCCTTGCTATGCGCCATGCTGTTTCAGGCCTCAGGGCTAGGCGCTATGCTGCAACGCGTGTTTCTCACCATGCCTGTGCATGAACTCGGCCACGCGGTAAGCGCCTGGTTTTGTGGGTTCACGGCGATTCCAACATTATGGAAAACGCTGATACCTGACACACGCGGGTTCATCGCGCCAGTGATTCTGGCTGGCGCTATAGGCTACTGGATGTACAGGTCCTGGCAGGCACGCAACCAACTGTCACTGTACGCGTGTGCCGCGTTATTGCTCACCCAAGTGGTCGGTACCTTCATCATCAAGCTCGATACCGCGCACATGCTGTTTACCTTTGGTGGCGACGGCATGGGCATGGTACTGGCGACACTTTTGATGGCTAGTTTCTTTTTTGGCAAAGAAACTCAGCTGTACAAAGGCTCGCTGCGCTGGGGCTTCTTGGTCATCGGTGCGGCGGCTTTTGTGGACATCTATGCCACTTGGTGGCGTTCGCGCAAGGATGAAAGCGCCATTCCCTATGGCACGACCGGTGGCATGGCAACCGACGCCATGAAACTTGTGGACGATTATGGTTGGACCCTGCAAACACTGGTGAGCCGTTATGTGACGCTGGGGCTCGTGTGCCTGTTGGCGTTGGCCTTGGTGTACGCCTGGGGCGTGCGTCGGGCCAAGTCTTCATGTGACGAACGCCAGCAGGTACAAAAGCGCCAAGCATGGACGCAACGTCGGGCTGGCAAGTGAGGGTTTTCCCACATACTTTAAATTCAACGCAAGGGCCCCAAATCCGGCAGCTTGGCTGCGTCTGAGGGCACCTTGCCACAGTGGGATGGTATTGGTGAAACCTTATCCTTGGCGTAAAAGATCACTGACAGCAGTCAACAAGGGCTCAGTGCGCGCTGCAACCTGTGAGAATGGCGCATGACCATCCCTGCCAACAGCCAGCCGCTGCAAATCAACGAAGACGACGTTGAGATCAGCGCGATTCGGGCGCAGGGGGCGGGTGGACAAAACGTCAACAAGGTTTCCAGCGCCATTCATTTACGCTTTGACATTGTTGCGTCTTCATTGCCGGATGATGTGAAAGAGCGCTTGCTGGCATTGAATGACAGTCGCATCACCAAAGCCGGTGTTCTTGTGCTCAAGGCGCAGCAGCACCGCACCCAGGAGATGAACAAACTGGACGCTTTTTCGAGGCTGCATGAGCTACTCAACAGCGTCGCCCTGGCGCCAAAAATCCGGCGCGCCACCAAACCAAGCTATGGCTCCAAACAACGTGCCCGCGTGGCGAAAAGCCAGCGCTCCGAGACAAAATCTATGCGCCAGCGGGTTGCCGAGTAAGGTGCTTGCCCAGCAAGGGCAAGCACCCCCCTCATCGCCAGCGGCAAAATTGTCATGGCACATCAGCAAATGACCGCGTTGCACTTGGCTGCGGCGAGGCTGGAAGTTGATCTGTGGTTAATGAAGCTGATGAGGTCCCGTAGTTGACAAGCACTTTCGTTGATTTGGATCAACAGAACGATCAACAGTCCATTTATCACCCGATCGGGGGATAGGTAGGCGATGGTTTGAGCAGTAACGTCACATCTTTGGCGGTTTCAATGATTACCATACATCGCATTGCCATCGCTTCTATGACGCTGCTCGCGGCGGCGCTCGCAGCAACCCCTGCTGCAGCACAGGCTAAGCCCGCTGTTGCTGTCGTTGAACTTGATGTCCGCCAGCCTGAAGCCTTTGCCAAAGAGTTCTTCCCTTTGGTTGCGAAAATTTTTGCAGATGCGGGTGGAACCTTTCTTGTGCGGCCTAGCCCGCCAACTGCTGTTGATGACGTGGCGCCCAAGCGGGTTGCCATCATCCGCTTTGAGAGCAAGGAGAAGGCGCTGGCTACCTTGGCCTCTCCGGCCTACCGCGATGCACGCAAGATTGGCGACCAGTACGCGAGCTTTCGCGTCTTCGTAGTGGAAATGTCTGCGCCTTAAATCACCAAAAACCGCTTCGAGAGATGGACCCTGCGTTCAGTTAAAGCTCCGAGCAGCAGCCTCCTTGTAAGAGGGGGTGTTACTTTTTATGCCGCTGATTCACAGGGCTTAGCTGAAAATACCCCATGTGTACGCGCACGGCTGGCAGCTGTGCTCAAAGCCGCTAGCTAGGCGGCTACAGGTACGCGGTGCCTGCGGCGGATGGTCCAGAGCATTGTGCCCATCAGCAGCAGGTTGAACGCTCCGGCAGCTGCCGCATTGGCATACGATACGGTGTAAGTGCCGCTTAAGTCGTAGAACAGCGCGCCTTGGTAGCCGCCCAGGGCATGGCCCATCCAGGCAAAAGCCAAGATCACCCCCATCAGGCTGGCCCGCCGCAACGCAGGCGTCAAGTAGCGCGCGGTGACCAGCACGCCGGTCATCACCCCCGCGTAGCCAAACCCGTATACCACCGCGAAGACGTAGAAGCTGCCCAGGCTGTGCACCTGGGTAAAGAAGAACACGAGGACAGTCTGCCACAGCGACGCGGCCATGAACGCTGGGATTGGTCCAATGTGGTCGGCCAGGCGGCCGAAGGCCACGCGGCCGGCGACGGCGACGATGAGCATGGTGAACAGCACGCCTCCCGCATCCGCTGCAGAGATGCCTTGGCCCTGCATCAGTGGCACCAGGTGCATGAGCGGAACCGCCATGCAAGTGCAGCAAGCAAGTACAGCCAAGGATAACCAGGGTACAGACAACGCCAGTGGCAAGGGCAGGGGTTCGGCCGCGGCAGCGGCCGCTGCCGCCGCGCTACCGTGCCAGGGTGGGTCGCGCAGCAGCATCGCCAGTGGCACAAGGACCAGCAGCGTGACGATGCCCTGCGTCAACATCGCCCCACGCCAGCCCAGCGCGTTGATCAGGAAGGCGGCTCCGAAGGGCACGCCGCCCTGGCCGATAGCCTGACCTGCCGACGCGATGCCGATTGCGAGTCCAGCCCCGAAACGGAACCAATTGCCAACCAGCGCGATAAGTGGTGCGAAAAGGGCGCCGCCGCCGATAAAGCCGGACACGAAGGACAGCGTATAAAACTGCCAGAGTGCGGTCGCGTATGCGCTGAGGATGACGCAAGTCGCCATCGCCGCCGCCGCCGCCAAACCAACGCGTCGCGTACCGATTTGGTCAACCACGCGCCCGACGACGATTCCCCCAAAAGCGACCCCGAAGAGACCGAAGGTATTCACGAGGGCGACGTCCGCACGTGGCCAGCCGAAGGCCTTCTCAAGCGGGATGATGTAGACCGACAGCCCATTGACGAGCTGCCCCATAGCCACAGCCAACATTAGGGCAACCGCGGCTAAGACGACCCAACGGTAGTTTGGTTCTGCGTGCGATCCGTTCGCGGCATTCATGGTCTTTTTCAAGCCCGTGCTCCACGCGACGCAGAGCATCGGCCGATCGTGTAACACGTACAAGGGCCATGCTGCCCAGTCAGACACCAGCCCTTCGCTGCGCCGGTGCCGGCTCGATATTGGATGGAAGGCGGCAGGGGTTGTGCATTCATATCTTGACCATCTTGGGGGGCCACTGAATTGAGGCCGAGGGAATACCGTACCACTTCCTGCGCATCAGCGCAATTGGTAGCGGGCATGACCTGATGCTTCACCCTGTGTCCACGACAGACAGAATGCGGGGTTCGTGGGTAATCGTCAGTTACGCACTGGGCTTGTGGAGCGCTCAGGTGTGAACTTGATACCGAGTGTGGGTTTGGTCAATTGACCTAGGTGGACTACTTCTCAGTGCGTTGGTTTGGCGCAAGGGCAGGTCAGCGACTAAAGTGCCAGCATGTGCCACATCAACGGGAGCGAACCTTGAAGAAAACATGGAGTGCATGCTGTTGTTGCATCAATATTGGCTGTGGTATTGACCATAATGCGACAACATGAGAATGCACTTTCTAGGCCGACTGTTATTTTTGCTTGGTATTTTTACCGGTACCTGTACGCCACTGTACGCAGGGTTGGCACCGCAACGTCTGATCAATCAGTTGCTATGGGATGCACACGAAGTCACGGTTGGGCAAGTGTTGGCCTATGCTGACGCAACGGATTTTGTAAGCGCCGCCGAGAAAGCCGGCGGAGGCTCTGTTTATGAGTCGGGCTGGGTGCAAAAAAGCGGATGGACCTGGCGCGCTCCCTATGGTCGCCCCGCCGCACTTGATGAACCAGCGGTTCACTTAACGTTTGATGAAGCTGTGAGCATTTGCCAGCATGCCGGTAAACGCCTGCCATCCGATGCCGAGTGGGTGAATGCAGCCTACCTTGAGCAGCGTACCCACGCCCCGAAGGGTTGGGCTGTCGGAAAACGCTACCGTTACCCAAATGGTGACAACGCCAGTGGCAGTCATTACTTAGGAAACCGCATTGCCGCGGCGAAGTCAATCCCACCTGGCGCACTCAGCCGCGGCAGTGGTCATGTGCCTGTCATGCAGACCACGCCCGGCGTAAATGGGCTGTGGGATATGGGTGGCAACGTGTGGGAGTGGGTTGCCACGGGGGATGGCAACCAGCGCATCACCCGCGGCGCTTCATGGTGGTACGGCCCCGAGCGTCAACTTGAACAAGACGTTGCGACGAAACCACGGGACACTCAGGTGGTCTATATTGGCTTCAGGTGCGTGGCTGAGCGGCAGTAATGTATGGGGTACGCGTTCTTGCCATCTGACCTTTCACCCAAACGCTAGGCCACACCCGGCCTTACAAGCCCTGATACACCTGGCACGGCGAGCGCATGCTGATGGAGGGCACGCAGGTCAACGCTACAAGGTCAACCCGGGCAATCAGCACGAAAACCAATGGTCCACGAACGACCTGGTCATAACCCATATCACTTAGATTACCGATCCAAAAGAGTGGGGCTAAAGGGTGGCGTAAACATGTCAGCGATAAATGCCGCCACATCGATCAGCATCAAATTAGCCACGGGTTTGTCGCGCGGTGAGACGATGAGCTGGGCAGTCTCTAGCGCCAAACCCTTTGATGTCAGGGTTTCGAATCGGATCGCGGTTTGACTGTATGGCGCACGACGCGCCCAATGGTAAGTCCTTGCGCCAGGATCGAGAACACCACCACGCAATAGGTCAGCGCCAGCAGCGTCTCACGTTCCGGACCAAATGGCAGCGACAGCGCGAGTGCGACCGAAATGCCGCCGCGCAGCCCGCCCCAGGTCAGCACCGTGCCGGCTCCGCGGGGCAGGCGCAGCGCCTGGTACCACAGGCTGACCGGCAACCCAACCGCCAGCCAACGTGCCGCCAGGGTCACGAGCACGGCCAGCACTGCCGCCGTGGCGATGCCTGCGGGAAAACGGACCACGATCACCTCCAGGCCGATCAGCACGAACAGCACGGCGTTAAGGATTTCGTCGATCAATTCCCAGAACATGTCCAGGTGCTTGCGGGTGGTGTCTGACATCGCCAGCGCCCGACCGTGGTTGCCGATCATCAGGCCAGCCACCACCATGGCGAGCGGCCCAGAGACGTGGAGATGACTGGCCAGTGCATACCCGCCCATCACCGCAGCGAGTGTGATCAGCACCTCCACCTGATATTGGTCGATGCTGCGCAGCAGGCGGAACGTGATGTAGCCGAGTGCCAGCCCGAACAGAAGGCCGCCGCCGGCCTCATGAAGCAACAATTCGCCGGCATGACGCCAGCTTGGCACTTCTCCGCTTGCCAGGATGCCCAGCAACAGCGAGAAGATAACGACGCCGATGCCGTCGTTGAACAGCGACTCCCCGGATATCACCAGTTCGAGATCCTTGGGGGCACCCGCTGACTTGAGGATGCCCGTCACCGCAATGGGGTCAGTTGGCGAGATCAGCGCGCCAAACAGCATGCAATAGAGGAAGGGTACTGGCAGACCGACCCAGGGTAGGGCCAGCCACAGGGCGGTGCCCACGATCATGGTTGACAACAGCGTCCCCACGACGGCCAGCGCGCCAATCTGCCAGCGATAGGATCGCAACTCGCTCAGGTCGACGTGCAGGGCGCTGGCGAACAACAGTAGCGACAGCATCCCCTGCATCAGCACGTTGGAGAAATCGATCGAGCGCAAAAGCGATTCTTCGTAGTCGCGCAGGCCGTGCACGATGCCAAAGACGTCCAGCGCCACCAGCAGCAAGGACAGGCCCAGCGCCGAGACCATCACGCCAATTGGCGTGGGCAAACCCACAAAACGGTGGTTTAGATAGGTCAGCAACGCGGTGACGACCAGGCAGATGGCGGCAATGTCGAGCATCGGTAGTTGTGTCTCAAGGTTGGCAACGTGCAGTAGCTAATGTACCGCCCGGGTTCACTCCTGCCCATATTCAAATACGGGACAAGATTTTTCTTGCTCAAAACGCTTGCCACTGGCCTACAACTGGAAATTGAGCCACTGGTATTTCCCCAAATCTCCAGAGACTTTTGGCAGCGCAGTTTGACGCTGCAGTTCAAACTCATAGGGGCTGAGTTGGGCAAGGTGATGCCAGCTGCAACACCACCTGCAACCTTGGATCGATTGGCGCCGCCTACTCGTACAATGAAAGAAGCGACAACATCACGACCGACTTCGCGCTCGAAGTTGCGTTCGGTACGCTGGTGATGCAAGGTCACGCGCTGCTACGCTGTCAACTTGGCCCACGGCCCTCTCTGATCGAGACCCTTAGAGACCACCTGAAGGTCCCGTTCGGTGCTGAGCACGAGAAATCGTTGAGGCAGTAAGGCGGCCTTGGCTGGCGACAACTTGCGCAGGGCAGGTCGCCGGTGTCAGAACCTGCGCATCGGCCCGATTTCTACATTTGCGAGTCTGTTGCTCGCATTGACAGTGCAACCAACGTGAAGGATCTGATGAGCGATCACAGTAACCATGGATCATCTGGCGCCTACGAGGCAGGCAGCCTCAGTCTGGCCGGCGCCGTGGCGATGGGCACTGGCGTAATGATCGGTGCCGGCATCTTTGCGCTGACTGGCCAATTGGCTCAACTCGCCGGTCCGCTGTTTCCCCTGGCGTTCGTGTGCGCAGCCGTCGTCAGCGCATTCAGTGCCTATAGCTATATCTTGCTGGCCAGCGCCTATCCGTCGGCTGGCGGCATCGGGATGTTTTTGAAAAAGGCCTACGGACGCAGCGTGATGACAGGCGGTCTGGCCTTGCTGATGGTGCTCTCGATGATCATCAATGAGAGCCTTGTCGCCCGGACCTTCGGCACTTACGTGGTGCAGGCGGTGGACGCGCCGACCAACCCGCTGTGGGTGCCAGTCCTTGGTGTCTCGCTGATCGCCGTTGTTTTTGCCATCAACGTCGCAACGAATGCCGTGATCAGCCGCATCGCGGTGTTCTCCGCGCTGCTAAAAGTCTCAGGGGTGCTGGTGTTTGCGCTGGTGGCACTGTGGTTCGCCGGTTTCTCGTTCCGTCCCTTAGGCGCCGAAACAGACTTTGGCTTGGGTGCTGGCGGGGTCGAAGGTTTCATCGCGGCAGTGGCGCTCGGCATCCTGGCCTACAAGGGTTTCACGACGATCACCAACAGTGGCAGCGAACTGAAGAACCCCGAGAAGAACATCGGTCGGGCGATCATCATCTCACTGGCCATCTGTCTGATCGTCTATCTGCTGGTTTCCTGGGCGGTCGGCTCCACGCTGTCGATCGAACAGATCGCCAAGGCCCGCGATTACGCCCTGGCCGAGGCATCGCGCCCGGCCCTGGGTCAGTATGGCGTCTGGTTCACCATCGCGGTGGCGATTGTGGCTACTTCATCGGGGCTTTTGGCCAGTGTCTTTGCCGTGTCACGCATGCTGGCCATGCTCACAAAAATGGAGCTGATCCCGCATCGGCATCTGGGCATGACGGGCCATTTGCAGACCCACATGCTGGTCTACACCTGCGTGGCGGCGGCGCTGCTGGCGGCGTTTTTCGACCTCAGTAGGATTGCCGCGCTGGGCGCGATCTTCTACTTGCTGATGGACATCGGGGTCCACTGGGGCCTGTTGCGACACCTGAGAAGCGAAGTGCATGCCAAGCCTGCCATTCTGATCACGGCGATGGTCCTGGATGCCCTGCTGCTGGGCGTTTTCCTGTGGGTGAAAGTCCGGCAGGAACCGATGATCCTGGGCTGGGCGACAGGCGGTGTCGCCGCCATCTTCCTGCTTGAGTGGCAGTTTCTCAGGGTGCATCGCTTTTCCGACGGCAAGGACCCGAACTACCGCAGTCCGGCCCAGTCCGAAGGGGGCGATGACGATTCACCGCACGGCCCAGACGCTTGACCCTGGCCCCCCTTCAGCGGCCGCTCCACAACGTCGGCTTATGGCCGAAGCCAGCCTGTCTATGAACAGACCCTATTTTGAGCTGCTGAGGCAGGTCGGCTGGAGCCGCTTGGAATCGCAGTGCAAGCTGCTCACCAGGTCGATTTCAAAAATAGGTTTCCACGAAGAGCCACCCGCCCATAGAAGCGCCTGCTCTTGCCCGTAGGTTCCGGGGTGAACATTTCAATAAAGCGACCGCTAGGGGTGAAGTTCATGCCGGGGTGAGGTGGTTGCCGCTGGATTTGGTTCCCGCTAGGCCGTTCCTAGGGTTTGTACGGATTCTGAATACACAATAGAGGTGGGACACTGGATGTTAGGCTGTTAATTCCATGTGCTTAATACACAGCAGAGGGCTACTTTCTTACCGATTCGGCGAGCTTGCCAATTGAGAAAGGTGGTACATCTCTGTCACTGAAGCGTTTTCAGTATTTAGGCACTCTTCGTTTGCGCAAGCAGACTCAACCTACCGACGTTACCGACCATGCTGAACATCACATTTGACGAATTCAAAAAACAATCACTAGCTACTGGGGCGCATGAAGTGCTTGAGCGCAAATGGGCCGCAGATACTTTGCTGCAAACCCATACCCACTCCTTCAGTGCGAAGGCCCTTGTGGCTGAGGGTGAACTGTGGCTCACAACTGAAGGGAACACCAAGCATCTGACAGTGGGTGGTACCTTTGAGCTGTCCAGCGGAACGCCACATTCTGAACGATACGGGCCAGAGGGTGCAACCTACTGGGTTGCCAGAACTAACGATTAATGGATTCCCCAAAGTTCTAGACACGCCTCATAGCGCATTTGACGTTTCCGCTCAAACGCATAGGGGCTGATCTTGGCAAAGTCTGCGGGCTGATGCCAACCCAGTGTCGCCTTGCCAGTTCAGAAGGCAGGGGCAGTAAGCCCGTCTAGCTAAGAAGATGCCCCGTCTTCACAAAGATCGTGCAGCCCTCTTTGCTGAAGGGTTGGTGCAGACTCATATGAGGGCTTCTGATCCAAGAGCCTGCTGGGTAGCGGCCGTGCTCATCTTCAAACACGCCATGAAGCACAAAGATTTCTTCTCCCCCAAAGTGCCTGTGCGCATTGAAGTACGTTTGAGGCGCCCATTGAACCAAGGTCGATCCGCTACCTTGCTGCATTAAGGGCATGACCTTGAGTCCAGGAACCATGCCTTGGTGCCAAGTAGCTGTATTCGTATCAATGACTTCGCGCTCAACTTGCTCTGGACCCAGATGTCGTAACTTCACAAAGAGGGTGCAGCCTGATTCACTGAATGGCGCATGGTAAGAGCCCGGAGGATTCATGATGTAAGTGCCAGCAGCGTAATGGCCGGTCTCATCACTGAACTTCCCGTCCAAAATCAATAGCTCTTCTCCAAATTCATGGGTATGCGCTTGAACCTTGGCGCCTGGCTGATAACGAACAACTGAAGTTGCTTTGGCCACCTCGTCACCGAGGCGATCCAGCATGCGCCGATCAACACCTTTTGCGGGGCTCGATAGCCACGGTAAATCATGATGGTTAAGCACCACCTTCTGACTGAAATCTGCGTTGATATTCATGGATTTTGAAACAGAGTGAATGGCTTAGGCGGGTTACTGATTGAAGTATTGCACAGCTGTTGATTGGCCAGACAAACTGAGCCAGTCGGGGTATGGTAAAAAACTTAGACTGATTGATGCTGCCAACCCAAAACGCTCGCGATATTCAATTGGACTGAGTGAAGTCAATGAGATCTTAATTCGTTTCTCGACGCCAGCACAAGCACCGCTAAATTGAAAATCAAACTGTGCAAATCAATACCTACCGAGTGGCGCAAACTTAGCTAATCAACATCTACTGAGACGGTATATCTGCCAGTGTTATTGGCTGCCCTGCATTTCACCCGACATGAGCGTCACTGTGCCTGGCTTGGCTGCCTGAACCGAGCGGATCAGGGCATGGGCGACATCTTTGGCCAATATCGCACGGTAATTCACAGGTAAAAGAGGGCGCAGGCGACGCGCAAGCCACAATCCAATGCCCTCACCGCCACGCTCTGGTTGGCCTAGGGCGGCTCTATTGCCGTCCAGCAATGAGGGCTTCGCAATCACCAGGCTTTTGAACCCGATATTGGCCAGGGCAAGCTCCATCTCGCCTTTGATGCGGTTGTAGAAAACCGAAGATTTGGCATCGGCCCCTATTGCACTGACAACCCCCAATTTTTCGACACCTGCTGACTGAGCGGCCTTCGCTACTGCCACAACGGCGTCCAGGTCTATTGCTCGGAAGGCCGCCTGACTACCCGCGACCTTGATGGTGGTGCCCAATGCGATATAGCATTCATCTAGCTTCGCAAGGACAGGCAGCGCAGCGAAATCAACCACATGGCTATGGAGTTTGGGGTGCTTGAGCAACAGTGGTCTGCGACCCACACAGTGAACCGCCTCAACCGCACGGTCGGCCAGCAGTGCGTGGACGATTTCCCTACCCACAAGGCCAGTTGCCCCAGCCACCAAAACCGTTCTGCCGTGATCTGTTGTCATAGTTTCTTTACTTTACTGCATCTTCAAACTCAGCCAATTTTTGAGCAATGACAGCTGCCAGTACTTGCCAACCTACCAGGCCGATCCAAATCGTGGCGCCTAGAGGCTGTAAGCCCGCTAGCGGCCTAGTGGTGTTGACGGCACAGCGCTGTGGCGGGTCGCCAGCGCACCGCCACAGCTAGCTGATTCGGCTGAGCTTTTTCAGCGTACGGCGGGCCTGTCCAGGGTAGCGGCCAGTGCTCACGTGGCAAAGCCAGCTAAAGAGCAGAGAAAAAGCCCAGGCCACCAGCGCAATGGCCAACACCAGCCAGGCGTACACACTGACCGTCTTGTCGTACGTCATGGCCTGCCACATCACCAACACCAAAAACCCGTACTGCGCCAAGTAGCCCGCCCATTTCCAATAAACCTGCAAGGTGCCACACAGGTCAGACAAGCGGTTATCGAGCAAAGCTGGGTCAAAACGAATGCGCAGGTGTTCAACAATCGAGGTGCTGTGGGCTGGATCTTCAATGTCAGCCAATGGGATGGCAAGCGCCGAGGCGATTTCGGCCAGCGCCCTGGAGCGGCCTTTGGCATCCGTCCAGTTGGCGAACTGGATGAAGCCAATACCAAGGATCTCGAGGGCGACCAATGCGCCAACAATGTGGGTAATTGCAACAGTGGTTGTCATGGGGGGAAAGTGTTCACCAAAGCGTCAGAAGAGCCAAGATTGGAACACAAGCCTGTAGCGCCTTGGGCGTTTAGGCGGGCTGGATAAGTGAGCATATCAATGAAGCTTGACATGATCCCAATCAACATGACCGTTGCATTCCACCCCATTGATGAGAGCCGAGTGCAACTGAGCGAAGAAACAGGTATAGCCTCAAAACGCAGGTTGCATTCGTCAACCCGCGTCGTCCACCGTCTTGGGTCCTATGGACTATTTCATCCTGTGCTTCGAGCGTAACCTGTGTCCAATCGAAAGGGACGCCACTGCGTAGACTGCCTGCATAATGGCCTTCCCCCAAATGGCTAGACATTTTTCATGATGTAGCTTGAAGATCCCCAGCATTAGCATCAGGCTGTGCAGCCAAGGTTATCGAAAAGAACGGCAAGAAGCTTGGGGTTTTTATCTTGATCCCTTGCGGAAACTGAAACTCAAATTCAAAACAGGAAAAAATGATGCGTGTTTATCTATCTGGCGAAATTCATACCGACTGGCGAGACCAGATTACTTCAGCTTGCGACGACCTGAATCTGACATTTGATGGCCCGGTCACAGATCATGCCGCCAGTGATGATTGTGGCGTAGCGATTTTAGGTGCCGAGACGGATAAGTTTTGGCATGACCGCAAAGGGGCACAGCTGAACGCAATCCGCACCCGCAATGGAATTGAGCAAGCAGATGTGATTGTGGTGCGCTTTGGCGAAAAATACAAACAATGGAATGCTGCTTTTGATGCAGGCTATGCGGCGGCTTTGGGCAAGCCCCTGATCGTGATACATGGGGCTGATCATCAGCATGCATTGAAGGAAGTGGATGCTGCAGCCCTCGTGGTGGCTGAAACCCCACAACAGGTGGCGGCGGCGCTGCGTTATGTCATGACGGGCGCTTTACCCGGTTAAGTTGTAGCCTAGCGCGTGATGGTCAGTGATTGGTTTTTGGGCCGTGCAGCGGTGTGGTGTCCAGTGGGTGCTGTCTGTTGCCAAACGGCTACGCTACTTTTGCAGCGATAAGCTCGGTGTTGTTACCAAGACAGCGTTGATGAAGCAGTGTGTGGCTGAGGGGGTTTGGGCTAGGTCTGCTGAAGCAGCAACCCGCAAATACGCCAGAGCAACCAAGGGCAATGTGTATGCCATCACTGGCCCTGTCTATGAACCCCGCATGGGCGCACTGGTATCTAAACGATGACGCGGTCAAAGGAATTAAGCCCATTGACTACGCTGAACTGGTGCATCGCACTGGGGTGAAGTTCTTGCCGAATGTGGATAGAGCCCAAGACTCTAAATAACGCCTCTAACTGTCCTAGGTTAAGGGCACGCATCTATCACCCGATTGCTCAACCCCGCCACTCACCTGTCCCCAGTCCATCCAGCGAATGCGGTCCGATAGCTGCTCGGATCAGGCGAAGCGTGGGAAAGCCCACGGCGGCGGTCATGCGGCGCACCTGCCGGTTGCGCCCCTCGCTGATCACCAGCTCTATCCAGCTCGTGGGAATGAATTGCCTGAAGCGCACAGGTGGCTCGCGGTCCCAAAGTGGGTCGGGCTGTGGCATCAGGCGTGCGCGGGCCGGCCTTGTGAGGCCGTCGTTCAACTTCACCCCGCGTCGCAAGGTAGACAACGCGGCTTCATCGGGCACACCCTCGACCTGCACCCAATAGGTTTTTTCCATCTTGTGGCGTGGGTCGCTGATGCGCGCCTGCAGCTTGCCGTCGTTGGTCAACAGCAGCAGGCCCTCGCTGTCGGCGTCGAGTCGACCCGCCACGTAAACGCTTGGCTGGTCAATGAAGTCTTTCAAGCTACGCCAGTGACCCTCGGGTGTGAATTGGCTCAACACACCATAAGGCTTGTTGAAACAGATCAAACGGGAAGCGGTCGCTGCATTCATGGCGGTAAGCTTAGCACCAGGCCGAGCAAGGTTCCAGCGCCTAAGTACCTGTTAAAGCTGGTCTATGACGAAGCGAACAACCGCGCATGGGCGAACTGGTATCTGAACGATGACGCGGTGAAGGGTAGTAAGCCCATTAGCTATGCTGAACTGGCGCATCACACTGGGGTGAATTTCTGGTCAGGGTTAGAAGAGTAAGGTCTATTTGACCGTATCCACAACACGCAGGACACGCCCGAACTTACAAGCCCGGATACACCTGGCGCGGTAACCACATGCTGATTGACGGCACGTAGGTCACCACTACAAGACCAACCAGAGCAATCAGCACAAAAACCAATGATCCACGAACAGCCTGGGAATAAGTCACATCACCAAGGCTACTTGCTACAAAAAGATTGAGGCCAAATGGTGGGGTAAACATGCCAATGGCTCCATTCACCGTCAAAATAATACCCAGGTGAATAGGGTCGACGCCAATCTGGGTTCCCACTTTGTACAAAAGCGGTCCAAGTATGACCATGATCGATGCGGCGTCGAGAAACATGCCAGCGATAAGTACCGCCACATTGATCAGCATCAAAATAGCCACGGGGTTGTCGCTTAAAGACAAGATGAACTGGGCAGTCTGTAGAGCCAAACCATTGGCTGTCAGGTACCAAGACAACACAGATGCCGCGGCCAAGATGATCATGATCTGTGCTGTTGCGCTTGCAGACTCTAGGACGGAAGACCAAATTTCAGACAGACTTTTCTCACGGTAGATCACGGTGGCAACAAACAGTGCATAGATAACCGATACAGCTGCAGCCTCAGTCGGCGTAAAAATACCAGCGTAGATACCACCCAAGACAAGCACAGGCACACCCAGGCCCCAGGAAGCGTCTTTGATTGCGCTCCATATGGAGTGCCAAGGCGGCACCTCACCACGTGGCACATCGTGACGCCACGCATAGTAGACGCTGTACAAGATGAAACACAGACCGTAGACGATACCTGCACCCACGCCTGCAATAAAAAGGGCTCCTACTGAGACCCCTGTCACGGCGGCATAAACAATCATCACAATGCTCGGTGGAATGATGATGCCCAGCGACCCAGAAGCCACGATGACGCCGATGGAGAAAGGTGACCCGTAGCCACCTTTGATCAATGAGGGATAGAGAATGGATCCAACCGCTACAACCGTCGCTGGACTGGAGCCTGAAATTGCACCAAAAAACATGCTGGAACAAACCGCCGTGATACCCAATCCACCGGTGACACGGCCAACCAGCAGATTTGCCAAATGAATCAGGCGACGCGAAAGTCCACCCGCGTTCATAAGATTACCCGTCAGAATGAAAAACGGGATCGACATCAGTGAAAACCTGTCTAAGCCTGCAAATAGACGTTCAGCCACGATCGCCAGGGGCATACCGCCCTCCAGCCACATCACGAAACCAACAGCCGCTGAGAGCACAATGAAAATTGGCGCGCCCCAAACCAAAAGCGTCAGCAAGGCAGTTACGAATACGGTGGTCATGGCTAATTGAGGTTTTCTAGCTGGGCAGTGTTTGAGGCGCCCGTGAGTCCGCCCCAAAAACGCTGCGAAAACCGCAGTGCCATGAGCACACCACCAACTGGGATCGCCAACTGCACAGTCCACAGCGGTATTTGCATCGCGGGGCTCAGCTGCCCAAATTCCCTGACCTGGGCCGCCAACTCCCATCCCAGAACGATAAGAAAAATGCTGAAGGTGATGCAAAGCAGGTCCACGCTTGAAGTCAGCACCTTTCCAAAGCGTGAACCGCTCAAAATTCGGGCCAAAACATCTACGCCAATGTGCGCACCGTTGCGTGCTGCCACACTTGAGCCGACAAAGACCATCCAGACGATTGCGTAGCGTGTGAGCTCTTCAGCCCAAGAAAAGCCGCTGTTGAAACCATACCGCGCGACGACATTGGCAAACAACACAAACGATGCCAGCAGCAAGAGGCCGCCGATCAAGGCTTGCTCTATGCGAGACAAGATGGCATCGAGTAAACGCAATATCGCCATCTTGTCCCCTGACCTGGTTAGTTCTTTGCAGCTGCCAAATCAATGGCCTTGATCGCATCTTGCAACAAGGCTTTACCAATCGACTTTTCGAACTCCAGGTAAACCGGGCGAGTGGCTTCGCGGAAAGTTTTCGCTTGTTGCGCAGTCAACATCGATACCTTCGCTTTGCTCTTCTTGATCTCGGCCAAGTAGCCTGCTTCACGGCGTGCAGTCTCTTCACGCTCAAAGTTGGTCATTTCCCGTGCTGCGGCCACCAAAATATCTCGGTACTCTGGCTTAAGTCCATCAAACCAACGCTTACTAAACAAAAATGCGTACCCAAGGTAGGCATGGTTGCTGATGATGACATTGGACTGAACTTCGTAAAACTTCATCTTAACGATGGACACCAGTGGGTTTTCTTGGCAGTCCACTACACCCTGCTGCAAGGCACTGTAGGTCTCTGAAAACGCGATCGGCGCAGGGTTGGCACCCAACGCTTTAAATTGCGAGATGATCAAAGGGCTTTCCATAACGCGCACTTTTTTCCCCTGAAAGTCGGAGGGCTGGTCAACCTTCGAATTGCACGTGAATTGCTTGAAACCACTCTCCCAGAAGGTCACGCCTTTAAGGCCAACTTTATCCATGGTTGCGAGCAAACGGTCGCCCACTGGGCCGTCCAAAAAGGCATACCCGGCTTTGGCAGAAGGGAATAGAAAGGGTAAGTCCACCAACTGCATCGATGGATTGAAATTGCTCAGCTTGGCGGTTGGGATGATGCCCCCCTGGATCGCGCCAATCTGCATTTGTTGCGTAGCCTGAACGTCGTCAGCTAAGCTGTTATTTGGAAAAATACTGACAGCGATCTCACCCTTGGTGCGCGCTTCCACGGCTTGCTTGAACTTGACCGCGGCGACATGCTGCGCACTGTCTTCGGGAAGGTCATGATGGAATTTGAGCGTTATCGCTGAGAAAGCTGGCGTTGATGTACCGAGCACGAGACCAGCGAGCACGGTGATGGCAAATGAACGTGTTTTAGAAATCATGAAATACTTTCTTTTCAGTTGTATGCTTTTGACACATAGGGCAATAAGAGGGAATTTACCCACGCTGCTTTAGGCCGCGAGAATACTACGGAATTCCCCTGCCTTTACGAATGCACATACCGTGCCAGTTTTTTTTATCTAATTAAACGTTTACGCACCAACTGCGTGCACTCAACAACTGCGAGCCGAAGAAATTACGGATTGAGTATCAATGAAGGCCTATTTTTTTCACTTCTTGGTGCAAGCAAGGCCAACATGTGCAAATGCGAAGCCGACGCACTGAGCGCATCAGGCTGTGAAGCCAAGTTTATCGACAAGAACGGTAAGAAGCTAGGTGGTGCTGCCAAGAACTCATTTATGTAGAAGTGTGTGGCTGACTTTCAGATGGAGAGGTGAGTCAGTCTTAGGCTGAGGTCGCACTGGACTTTAGGCCAATGCCAAGCCTGTGCCGCCTTGGGAATTAAGACACAAGAGCAAATGAGCAAGGCCAAGTCTTACCCGCTGCATTTTTTCGTCTGCTGGTTTGCTTTACTGGCGCTGGATTTGGTACGAAACCATGTACCGCAGTCTGTAAATAGCCTGTAAGACCATCAAAGAGAAAGGGTTCACTACTAAGTTAATAGCAATGAACCCTTATCAATATTGGTGCCGGAGAGATGAATCGAACACCCGACCTTCTCATTACGAATGAGCTGCTCTACCGACTGAGCTACACCGGCTGTATCCTGGCCAAATTATACCGATGGGATCAATGCGCTTCGCTGTGCGCTTTGTAGTAGCGCTCTACCTGTTCAACTTCATTTTGAGCACCCAAAATCACACTCACACGCTGGTGCAATTGGGTCGGCATGATGTTCATGATGCGTTCGTGACCATTGCTAGCGGCTCCACCGGCTTGCTCAATCAACCAAGCCATGGGGTTGGCTTCGTACATCAAGCGTAACTTGCCAGGTTTGTTGGGCTCACGCTTGTCCCAGGGGTACAAGAACACGCCCCCGCGGGTCAGAATGCGGTGCACATCGGCCACCATAGAAGCAATCCAGCGCATGTTGAAGTCTTTGCCCCGCGGACCTTCCACGCCCTGCAAGCACTCTCCGATGTAGCGTTGTATTGGTGCATCCCAGTGCCGCATATTGCTCATGTTGATGGCAAATTCTTGCGTGTCCTTGGGTATCTTGACGTTTTCCTGGGTGAGCACAAACGAGCCTTGTTCCCGGTCCAATGTGAACATGGCTACTCCGTCGCCTACCGTTAGTACCAAGGTGGTCTGTGGGCCGTACACGCAATAGCCGGCCGCGACCTGGCGATGGCCAGCTTGCATGAAGTCGCCCTCATCGACGCCGCGGTCATCTTCGGGCATGCGCAGCACGCTGAAGATGGTGCCAATGCTCACGTTGACATCGATGTTGCTTGAGCCGTCCAAGGGATCAAACAGCAAAAGGTATTCGCCTTTTGGGTAGCGATTGGGGACCACGTAAATAGCATCCATTTCTTCAGAGGCCATGGCCGCCAAGTGTCCGCCCCATTCGTTGGCTTCAATTAAAACCTCATTGGCAATGATGTCGAGCTTTTTCTGGATTTCACCCTGTACGTTTTCGCTCTCGGCGCTGCCCATGACATCGCCTAGTGCACCCTTGCTGACAGACTGGCTGATGCGTTTGCATGCGCGTGCCACCACCTCCAGCAAGAGCCGTAGCTCTGGCGGAATGTGTCCTTGCATGCGCTGCTGTTCAACCAAGTAGCGCGTCAATGAAATTTTGTTGTTCATTTAATGGCCTTTGTTGGATCAAATGGTTTCAGTCTGCTAGCGCTCTACTGACGAGCTCACGGACATCTTTGCTCAGATCGGATTTTGCAGCCACCCGTTTGAGCGCTTCGCAGGCAGCACTGCGGTAGGGCTCAGCGAGTTTTTTCCAGCGATCGAGCGCGCGGGCGAGGCGAGCGGCCACTTGTGGGTTGATGGCGTCGAGCGCCAAGACCTGTTCGCTCCAGAAAATGTAGCCGCCAGCGTCGGTTCGGTGAAACGCCCCCGGGTTGGCGCTGCAGTAGCTGAAGATGACACTGCGCGCGCGGTTGGGGTTTCGCAGGCTGAAGTCGGGGTGCTTGAGCAATTGACGCACTGCGGGCAAAACCTGACCGCCGCGATCACAGGTGCCAGCCTGCAATGCAAACCATTTATCCAGTGCCAACTCTTCATCTTTGAACAAGGCATGAAACCGTATCAAGGCCGTTTTAGCGTGCTCATGGCCGGTTTGCACCAGTGCACTCAAAGCGTTGAAGCGGTCGGTCATGTTGTCTGCGTCCTTAAAACGCTGCAAGGCTTTGCCCGGCCAGACTGGGTCACCACTGGCGCGGGCGGCCAAACACAAGGCCTGCAAAGCCATGCCAGCCAAGGCCCGTCGGCCACTGGACAGCGCATCGGGGCTGTAGCCGCCGTTGTCGCTGTGGGTTTCAAATGCCCAACGCCAATCGGCCTGCAGGTCGCCGGCCAGTTGCGCGCGCAGGCTTTCCCTGACGGCATGGATACGTTGGGGGTCCACAACCGCTAACTGTTCGGCAATGTAGGTCTCTGAAGGTAGTGTCAGAACCAGTTCTTTGAAGGCAGCATCGAGCTGGGGGTGTCGCAAGACCTGGCGCAGCGCGTCCACCACCGCTGTGTCTAGCAAGCGCTCGGGCGCGGCATCGGGGCTGGTGAGCGCGCGTACAGCGCTGCGCAACACCAAGCGCTGACCGGCTTCCCAGCGGTTGAAGGCATCGCTATCGTTTGCCAGCAATGTCAGCAGCTCAGCGTCGCTGTAGTCCCAGCTCAGTTGTACCGGTGCTGAGAAGCCACGCAGTATCGAGGGCACAGGTTGCGCTTCAAGGTTCTCAAACGTGATCGAGGCACTGGCCTGGCTCATCACGAAAAGGTGCTCGGCGCCAACGTGCTTTCCCGCCACTTGCAAGGGTAGGGGGGTGCCATCAAGACTCAGCAGTCCCAGAAGAACGGGCAGAACAAAGGGCTCTTTGTGCGCTTGGTCAGGCGTGCTCAAGCAGCTCTGGGTGAAGGTCAGGGTGTAAGTTTTGGCGCTGGCATCAAAGTGTCCGGCGGCGCTTAGAACCGGCGTGCCGGCTTGGCTGTACCAGCGTTTGAACTGGGGTAACAGCTCGGCCAGAGCTGACTGTGGATTGGCATCCGCAAGCGCTTGTGCAAAATCATCGCAGGTCACGGCTTGGCCGTCATGGCGTTCAAAGTACAGTGCCATCCCTTTGGCAAAGCCAGTGCGTCCTACCAGGGTCTGCATCATGCGCACCACTTCGGCGCCTTTTTCGTAAATGGTGACGGTGTAGAAATTATTGATCTCTACATAGCTGTCAGGACGCACAGGATGGGCCATGGGGCCCGCATCTTCGGGGAACTGTACGGTACGCAGAACGCGTACATCCTCGATGCGTTTGACCGCACGTGCGGACGGCTCGGCGCACAAGTCCATGCTGAATTCCTGATCCCTGAACACCGTCAGGCCTTCCTTTAGGCTCAGTTGGAACCAGTCGCGGCAAGTGATTCGGTTGCCGGTCCAGTTGTGAAAGTACTCATGCCCCACAACGCTCTCGATGTTGGCAAAGTCCACGTCAGTGGCAGTGGCTTGGTTGGCCAAAACATATTTGGTGTTGAAAATGTTGAGGCCTTTGTTTTCCATGGCCCCCATGTTGAAGTCGCTGGTGGCCACGATCATGAAGCGCTCAAGGTCCAGCGGCAAACCAAAGCGCGCTTCATCCCAAATCACAGACTTGATCAGTGACTGCATGGCATGCTCAGTTTTGTCCATGTCACCAGGGCGCACATACACCTGCAACAAATGCGCTTTGCCGCCGCGCGATGTGATGCGCTGTTCCCTGCACACCAGTTTGCCCGCCACCAGCGCAAACAGGTAGCAGGGTTTCCGATGGGGGTCGACCCAAGTTGCAAAGTGGCGTCCTGCGTCCAAATCACCTTGGTCGGTCAGGTTGCCGTTGCTCAGCAAAACGGGGTAGTGCGCTTTGTCTGCACGCAGGGTAACGGTGTAGCTGGCCATCACATCTGGCCGGTCCAAGAAGTAGGTGATTCGCCTGAAGCCCTCGGCCTCACACTGGGTGAAAAAAGAGTCGTTGCTGACGTACAAGCCCATGAGTTTGGTGTTCTTGGCCGGTGCGCAGGTGGTGAAAATTTCCAAATCGAAGCTGCCTTCAGCGGGTAGGTTCTCCAGGACCAGTTGGCCGTCTTGCAATTTGAAAGAGGTGCCTGCACCGTTGACCAGTACCCGCGCAAGGTTCAGCTCGTCGCCATCGAGCACGAGCGCTTGCGCTGGCACGTCTTGGTTACGTCGCAGTGTCATTTTGTTGAGCACGCGGGTCTTGGCGGCGTCCAGGTCAAAGCTAAGGTGAACTGTGTCCACCCAAAAAGCAGGGGCCGCATAGTCTTTGCGATGAATGGCCATCACCGGCGCAGATGCGTCAAGGGGTCGAAACATGTAAAGTCTCCAGAAAATTGGTATTCATAAGTTCTAAGTAATTTCGCGCGCTGGCAATCACGTGGGGACCCGAGAGTTGCGCGCTTGAGTGGGTGCTGCAAATGGCCACCGCGCGCATGCCAGCGCGTCGCGCGGCCTCAATGCCGAAAGGCGCGTCTTCAAACACGATGCAGTCCTGAGCTGGCACGTTCAGGCGCCTGGCGACCTCTAAAAATATAGCCGGATCGGGCTTGCCTGCCAACCCCTCGTCGCCACCCACCTGGGCTTGGGGGAGGTTGCTCAACGCGAGTTTACTTAACGCAAAAGCAATGTTGTCGCGCTCACCAGCTGTGCCGATACCAAACTTCAAACCACCGCCGCAGACTTGTTCGATGAACTGCGTAAAACCCGCAATCTCGGCAAACGCCGGCGCAAAAAGCGTTCTGTACATCTGCTCTTTTTGTGCAACCAGTGGCCTGGCCTCCTCTTCTGACAGGGGTCGACCGAAGAGCTCGCACATGCATTCGATGCCGGTGCGGCCATTGGCGCCGCGCATCCATGCGTGTACGTCGAGCTGCAGGCCGTGCTGCTGAATAAATCCTGCCCAGCTTTTGGCGTGGTAGCCCAATGAGTCGATCATGGTGCCATCCAGGTCAAAAATAAGGGCACGTGTCTGCATCACACGCCCTGTTTGAGTGACGCCTCAATGAATGCGTCCAAGTCGCCGTCCAACACCTTTTGGGTGGCCGAAGTCTCGTAGTTTGTACGCAAGTCTTTGATTCGGCTGTTGTCAAGCACGTAAGAGCGAATTTGATGACCCCAGCCCACGTCGGTCTTGGAGTCCTCCAGCTTTTGCTGCGCCTCTTGCTGCTTGCGCAGCTCATGGTCATACAGTCGGCTGCGCAAGCGCTTCCATGCCACGTCGCGGTTGCTGTGCTGGCTGCGACCATCCTGGCACTGGACCACAATGCCGGTGGGCAGGTGTGTCAGACGCACAGCAGAGTCAGTTTTGTTGATGTGCTGACCGCCCGCGCCGCTGGCCCGAAAGGTATCGACCCGCACGTCTGAGGGGTTGATGTCGATCTCGATGGAGTCATCAACCTCGGGGTACACAAACACGCTGGCAAAACTGGTGTGACGCCCGCCAGAGGAATCAAATGGACTTTTTCGTACCAAGCGGTGCACACCGGTTTCAGTGCGCAGCAGGCCAAACGCGTATTCGCCCTCGATCTTGATCGATGCACCCTTGATGCCAGCCGTGTCGCCTGGTGTTTCGTCTTCCAATTCGGTTTTGAAGCCCTTGCGCTCAGCATAGCGCAGGTACTGGCGCAGCAACATGCTGGCCCAGTCGCAGGCTTCGGTACCACCAGCGCCGGCCTGAATGTCAAGAAAACAGTTCAGGGGATCGGCTGGGTTGTTGAACATGCGCCGGAATTCCAGGCCCTTGACGATTTCGGCCAAGCCAGCAACATCGCCCTCGATCTGTTGCAAGCCCGATTCGTCGCCATCGTCGCGGCTCATCTCAAACAGTTCGGTGTTATCGGCCAAGTCACTTTCCAGGCCGGTCAAGGTCACAACCACTCCCTCGAGCAATTTCTTTTCCTTACCCAGCTCTTGTGCCCGCTTGGGATCGTTCCAAACCGTGGGGTCTTCCAGCGCCGCGTTGACGGTTCTCAGGCGTTCAAATTTGGCATCGAAGTCAAAGATACCCCCGTAATTCCACGCTGCGCTCGCTTAAATCGGCGAGTTGGGCGGCTAAGGCGTTGATGCGTTCTACTTCCATGATGCAAATCCTAGGGTGTTGATGGTTTCAATAACCGGCTATTTTCTCATGAGGTCTCAGGCCAGAAAGTCTTCGATCAATTCGGCCAGACGCTCAGGTTGGTCATGGTGCAGCATGTGGCCGCATTCGGGCAGTTTGACGACCCTTAAGTTGGGGACTGCTTTGAGCCTTTCTAGGTGTTCGCTTTGGCCGAAACTGTCGCCCCACCAGTGAGAGAGGTTGTCATCTGCGGCTTGCACCATCAAGCTTGGGGCTGTGATCTGGCGGTGGACGGCCAAGGTTTCGTCCACGCGGTACAGCTGCGCAGAGCTCAGCTTGTGTGCTGGCTCACCAAGAATCGTCCAAAGGCCCGGTTGTTGTTCAATTGACCAGTGCCCTGCCAGCCACAGCGCTTTGTCTTGCGTCAAACGCGGATTGTTGTGCATCAGGCGGTCAGCTACCGCTTGCAGCGTGTCGTAACTGCGTAAGTTGCGCTGGCCTGCGCGCGCCTGCTTGAGCTGGTTAAGCCATTGGGCATATCGTCCTGGCGCTTGTTCGGCTTGGGTGGCCGGCATGCCAAAACCCTCTAAATTCACCAAACGACGCACACGCCCGGCTCGGATGCCGGCATACAACATCGCCACGTTGGCGCCCATGCTGTGCCCCACCAGGTTCACTGGACACTCGGGCGCAAGGTGATCCATTAGGGCGTCAAGGTCGCCCAGGTAATCTGGAAACCAAAAACAGTCGGCACCGTCTGAGCTGCTCAAACCAAAGCCCCGCCAGTCAGGTGCCACGATGTAGTGTTGTGAGCCCAGGGCGTCTACCATGAACTGGTAACTCGCGGCGACGTCCATCCAACCGTGCAGCAGGATCAGGGGCGTTTTTTCGGGTCCGGGCTCGCCCCAAATGCGAACGTGGTATTGCAGCGTTCGAATTGCTAAAAAAGTGGATCTGGAGGGGCGTTTGACTTGGTACATTTAGGAATCATAAGGAGTTTGATCATGACCTTGGGTACATCGCCTTCGGCGGTTCGTGAACCGAATCTCGGCCAAGCTGCGGCTTGGGACTTGCCAGCGCCGTATGTGCACATGCATGCAGGCTTTCGTTGGCAGGTTCCGGAACGCTACAACATGGCGCAGGTGTGCTGTGGAAGATGGGCTGCTGACCCGCGCACGTCACAGCGCTTGGCCGTACGTGTCTACAACGGTGGCAGTGCCGACAAAAGCTACACCTATGCCTACCTGCAGGAGCAGGCTAATCGGTTGTCAAACGTGCTCAAAGACGCCGGCGTAGGCGTCGGTGACCGCGTGGCCATCGTGCTGCCCCAGCGTGTGGAGACCGCGGTTGCGTACATGGCGGTGCTGCAAATGGGGGCAGTGGCGATGCCCTTGTCGCAATTGTTTGGCCCCGATGCCTTGGCCTTTCGTCTACAAGATAGCGCCGCCGCGGTGGCTATTTGCGACCTGCAAACTGTGAGCAACTTGCAGATCGCGCGGGCCGACTGTCCCGGCTTTCGGCAACTCATTGGCATTGACACGAAAGGCAGCGCAGGCGTTGACAGCGACTACGCGCACGAGCTGGCGAGGGCGTCGGCGCAGTTTGAGCCGGTTCAAACTCTGGCCGATGACCTTGCTATTTTGATTTACACCAGCGGCACCACAGGTAACCCCAAAGGCGCCAGCATTCCCCACAGGGCCTTGGTTGGTAATCTGACTGGCTTTGTTTGCAGTCAGAACGGCTTTGGCTTTGCTAGTTACGGCGATGTTGTGGTGCCTGATCCGGTGGTGCAAGGGTCTGATGCCATTTTTTGGTCACCAGCGGATTGGGCGTGGACGGGCGGGTTGATGGATGCCTTGCTGCCCACCCTGTATTTTGGTTGTTGCATTGTTGGTTTCGGTGGGCGGTTCAGCCCGCAAACCGCTTTTGAATTGCTACGTGACTGCAACGTGACGCATACGTTTTTATTCCCCACCGCGCTCAAGTCCATGATGAAGTCATATGCGGGCAGCTCAACCCAGACGGTGCAGCAACAGTTTGGTCTGAAGTTGCAGGCCATCATGAGCGCTGGCGAAGCTGTTGGCGACGCCGTATTTGACTACTGCCAGGCCCAACTTGGTGTGACCGTCAACGAGATGTTTGGACAGACTGAAATCAATTACGTCGTTGGTAACTGTGCCAAGATCTGGCCGCCCAGGCCCGGCAGCATGGGCATGGGCTACCCCGGGCACCGGGTGGCGGTGATCGATGAGCAGGGACGTGAGTGTGCTGCTGAGGAAATCGGTGACGTGGCCGTGCACCGCTTGGATGTACATGGGGTGCCAGACCCTATTTTCTTTTTGGGGTATTGGCGTAACGACGCGGCGACCCAAGCCAAATACACGAGTCACTGGTGCCGTACAGGCGACCTGGCGCGCCGTGATGCGCAGGGCTATTTTTGGTACCAGGGGCGAAGTGACGATGTCTTCAAAGCCGCGGGCTATCGCATTGGTCCCGGTGAGATTGAAAACTGCTTGCTTAAACACCCAGCCGTGGCCAATGCGGCGGTGGTACCCAAGCCCGATGCCGAACGCGGTGCGGTGGTTAAAGCGTTTGTCGTGCTGGCGCCGAACTGGCTCGCTGAGCGCGCTGGGGCAGGAGCTGATGTGCAGACTTTTGATGCCCAACTGATCGCCAGCTTACAAGCGCATGTGCGTGGCAAGCTGGCGCCCTATGAATACCCAAAGGATATTGAGTTTGTTGACGCTTTGCCCATGACGACCACAGGCAAGGTGCAGCGCCGGGTTCTGCGCTTGCTGGAGGCAGAGCGCGCGCAGGTCGAGGGGCGCGACTGAGCACGTAAACTGCGCAGCATGCACGGTGCACGATGCACGCGTGAGATTGTTTATTTAGAAAAGGATAAATGTGAAAACCATTCAACTCGGCCAATCGGATCTGCGTGTTACCCCTGTCTGTCTGGGGACAATGACCTTTGGTGAACAAGTCGATGAAGCCACTGCGCACCAAATTTTGGACCGTTCTTTGGAGCTTGGTGTGAACTTCATCGACACCGCGGAAATGTATTCCATACCGCCGCGCGCAGAGACCTTTAATTTGACGGAAAAAATCATCGGTCGATGGCTGGCTCAGCGCGCCGGTGTGCGTGAAAAATTAGTGATTGCTACCAAAGTTGCCGGGCCATCGCGTGGCATGCAATGGGTTCGTGGTGGCAGCAGTGATTTGACCGGTTCCGATATTTTGGCCGCATGTGATGGCAGTTTGAAACGCCTCCATACCGACGTGATTGACCTGTATCAGATCCATTGGCCAACCCGCACGGTGCCGATGTTCGGGGGCATGTACTACCAGCCAGTGGCACAGTCTGAGGGAACCAGCATCCATGAGCAATTAGAGGCTTTGGGCAAGCTGGTTCAAGCCGGCAAGGTGCGAGCTGTGGGCCTGTCCAATGAAACACCTTACGGTGTGCATGAATTTGTGCGCCTGGCCGAGCAACATGGATTGCCGCGCGTGGTCACGGTGCAAAACAACTATGGTTTGCTTAGTCGCATCGTTGAAAACGGTTTGGATGAAACCATGCATCGCCTGAATGTCTCCTTGCTGGCGTATTCGCCATTGGCTTTTGGTTTGTTGAGCGGCAAATACGACCTCACTGGTTTGACGGGCGAGGGCGCGCCGGCGCTCGCTCGGCTGACGAAATTCGAGTCCACCCGAAAACAGCGTTGGGGCCGTCCGGCTGCGCTGCAAGCAGCCCGCCAATACAACGCGCTGGCCCGTGACAACGGCATGACGCCGGTGCAAATGGCCTTGGCCTTTTGTTACACCAAGTGGCAAGTTGCCAGCACCATCATCGGTGTCACCTCGGTGGCTCAGTTGGAGGAAGATGTGAAAGCGTTGGAAGCCAGCTTGAGCCCTGATTTGTTGGCGCAGATCGACGCCATTCGGTGGGAGATTCGCGACCCTGCTATGTGAGGGTTTGATGGCTAAGAAAGAGCACATCAGCGCCACGCCAGCAACCCATTTTTTGAGGTCGGCTAAGGTGGCGTTCAGCCAACACCCTTACGATTACCTCGAGCACGGTGGCGCTTTGCACAGCGCGTCCGAGTTGGGCTGGGACCCGCACGCGGTGGTCAAGACCTTGGTGATGCAGGATCAAGATGCCAAGCCCCTGTTGGTGCTCATGCATGGTGATCGTAAGGTTTCTACAAAAATGCTGGCGCGTCAAATTGGTGCCAAAACGGTTGAGCCTTGTACGCCAGAGGCGGCTAACCGGCACAGCGGCTATTTGGTCGGAGGCGTCTCGCCTTTTGGAGTGCGCCGCGCGATGCCGGTTTATCTGGAAGAAAGTGTGCTCAGTTTCCCCAAAATTCTCATCAACGGTGGGCGCCGTGGCTTTTTGGTGGGTATCGATCCGCAATGGTGTGTGACCTTACTCGGTGCCACAACAGTACATTGCGCCATTGAATTGAACGAGTGAACACGGCAGGGCTCGTGCTGGGTGTCAGAATACCTATCCGTCGGACGGACGGCTGATCAAGGAGATTTTTTTTGGAATCAATGCAAGCTATTTGGCCCTTTGTGGCCGCACTGGGTGCTTACGCCGTGGGCTCACTGTCTTTTGCCGTGATGGTGAGTCGGGTCATGGGCCTGAGCGACCCACGCACTTTTGGCAGCAAAAACCCAGGCGCCACCAATGTCTTGCGCTCCGGGAGCAAGCTCGCTGCGGTGGTTACCTTGCTGCTGGATGCGGCCAAGGGTTGGCTGCCCGTGCTCTTGGTGCGCCTGTATGGCAAACCCTATGGTCTTGATGAGGGTAGCGTTGCCATGGTGGCCATTGCCGCGTTTGCAGGTCACGTCTATCCGGTATTTTTTCGGTTTCAGGGGGGTAAGGGTGTTGCCACTGCGCTTGGGGTGTTGTTGGGTGTGAATCCTTGGCTGGGTTTGGTCGCGCTGCTGGTGTGGGGCTTTATGGCAGCGGTGTTTCGATTTTCCTCCTTGGCTTCGATCACGGCAGCGGCGATAGCACCAATGGCCTACCTGATGGGGGACGGCGGTTTGTGGGTGGCAAGCAGTCCCGTGGCCTTGTCGATGGGCGTCATGGGCTTGTTGCTCTGGTATCGACATGCCGCCAACATCAACCGCTTGGTTAAAGGCACAGAGCCGCGTTTGGGTAAAAAACCAACGCAGGCAGGCCTGGCGCATCCAGACAAGCCTGCTAAGGTGCCACGCCACGAGCGCGCAGACAAACACAAGTGATGCGCTTTCATGAAAATTTGCATACTTGAAAATGACCATCTTGACCCGGCTGTGGCCGGGCGCTATGTGGGCTATGGCGCCATGTTTGAGCGCTTGCTGCGTGATGCTGGCGCGAGCGCAACGTTTGATATTTTCAACACGGTTGACGGCCAATATCCAGATTCCTTTGACGCTTATGACGCCGTCTTACTGACTGGTGGACGGGCAGATGCTTTTTCCACCGATCCATGGGTTGTGACCTTGCGTGAGAAAGTCAACGGTTTGCTGAATGCTGCAGGCAAAACAAAGCTGATTGGCGTTTGTTTGGGTCACCAATTGATTGCGCTTTGCATGGGCGCCAAAGTGGGCCGTTCTCCGTATGGATGGGGCGCTGGGCGCATGACCTATCGATGGTTGGTACCGAATTTTGCAGGTGAGCACGACCTGCATGAGATTGCCTTGTTGGCGAGCCATCAGGATCAGGTGTTTGAATTGCCGACTGGCGCCACATTACTGGCGGCCAGTGATTTTTGTCCAGTGGCGGCGTTTGCGGTAGCCGATCAGGTCTTGTGTATCCAGCCGCACCCCGAGTTTGTCGAAGACTACAGTGCTTACCTCTTGGAAAAGCGCCGGCTTCGTTTGGGGGAGGATGTTTACCAAGCTGGTATTGAGAACCTGTCCAAGGGGCATGAAGGCGGTAAATTTGCGCGCATGACGCTCGCCTTCATTGCTGGCACTTAGAACACCGTCGGCTCCGCGCCCTACACGCCTAAGCGCAAAATGCTGTGATGGTTCAGTCTGTCCTGAATAGCTCTCGCAGACAAGGCTGCTTTGATCGATGGTGCACCCTGGGCTGTTCGGTGTAACCTGGGCGGACGCAGGCTTTGACCTGTGTGGTCCACGATGATTGCAACATCAGGAAATTTGGCGATTTGGCCGCGTTTACGCACGATCGCGGCGCTGCCGTCGTCCATTGTGACCAAGGTTCCAGGAGGGGACAGACCGACCATACGCACCAAAGAGTTGCCGACTTGGTTGTCGTGAGCGCTTACCCCTTGTAGTGTCTGCTTGACGGATTCCGCAGCGTTGCGCCCCTCACGGGTTTGGCGCGGACTGATCATGGCCGCGTAACGGTCAATCACTTGCAACAGGTGGCTGAGCCTGTCCGCTGGCTTTAATTGTTCCAGCGCTTGCACCTGTGCATCTGGCCTGTGGTGAAGGCGAATGGTGTCGAGCAGTAAAGCTTGACTCATTCCGAGGCTTTGTAGCATGGCAGCGGTCTTCTCAGGGTGCTCATGGATGGCTTGTAGCTGATCCTTGCTGGGAGGTGCCTTTTGCGTGGCCAGTTCGTCTTGCAGCGCGGTCATGGCCAAGTTCATCGTCATGGCAGCATGAACCAGCGTATCGCGCTCATGTTTGGAGAGTGCGAAATCCGTTGCAACCAGATGGCACAGCACTGCGCACACCAGTGCATGTGATGCACTGTAGCCGATGGTGGTGTTGCCAGCCAATTGAAACAAGAGGTAGAGCCCCACGTCGGTGTCATGCCTGAGCAGGTCGAGCATCCAGAGATCGTATTGGCCGATGCGCTGGGCAAACTCCTCGACGTGATGAGGATGGCTTAATGTGATGCCCAAAGCAGATTCCAGGTCCGACCACATACCCAACAAGTCTTCGTACTCGTCTTCGCTTTTTAGACTAATTTTCATGCTTTGGCGTGATGCATCTGTTGTTGGTCAGAGTCTTTAATCGCGGAAGTTATCAAAACTCAGCGGCACATCGGTAATGTCTTTTTTGATCAGGGCCATGGCAGCTTGCAAGTCATCACGTTTGGCGCCTGTCACACGCAATTTGCTCTCTTGGATGGCCGCTTGCACTTTAAGTTTGCTGTCTTTGATCAGGCGCTGGATTTTTTTACCCATTTCGGTCTCTATGCCTTCGCGCACTTTGATGATCTGTTTGACCTTGTCTCCGCCCATCTTTTGAACGTCACCTTTGTCCAGGAAACGGACATCCACGTTGCGCTTGGTCAGTTTGTTGCGCAGAATATCCTCAATCTGGCTGAGCTGAAAATCAGCCTCGCCGACAAGTGTCATTTCTTTGTCCTTGAGTTCAATGGAAGCTGGGGTTCCTTTGAAGTCAAAACGGGTGCTGATTTCTTTGGCGGTGTTCTCCACAGCGTGTTTCACATCGACCATATTGGCTTCACAAACAGTGTCAAAAGAGGGCATTTTTTTAAATCTTCGGTTGGGTGCATGGTGTGCCGGTCACACATTCATGCTCGGCTGAGGCTGAATGGCTTGTACCGGTCAGGCGACAATGTTGCAATGTTAGTCCAGAACAATGTCCCCCTACAGGCCTACAACAGTTTTCACATTGTCGCCAAGGCGCAAGCGTTGGTGCGCATCGCCTCAGCACAAGACGTGCTTGACGTGCTTGCAGCGCCTCATTTGGCTGCGCTGCCCAAGTTTGTGTTGGGTGGCGGCAGCAACATTGTGTTGACCGGAGATGTGAAGTCCTTGGTCTTGAAAGTCGAGACCATGGGTCGCCGTTTGGTAGGTGAAGACGCGCGCAGCTACGTGGTGGAGGCTGGTGCAGGAGAAAACTGGCACAGCTTTGTGAGTTGGACTTTGACCCAGGGTTGGCCGGGCCTTGAGAACATGGCCTTGATTCCAGGAACCGTGGGTGGCGCACCAGTGCAAAACATCGGGGCTTACGGCGTGGAACTGCAAGACCGCTTTGAATCATTGGACGCAATCGACCTGCAAACTGGACGCGTCTTCACGCTCAAAGCGGCGCAATGTGGGTTTGCTTACCGAGATTCGGTGTTCAAGCATGACAGTGCGGCTGACCTTCAAATGGGTCATCAAGCCATGGGCTTGCGCGGGCGTGCCTTGATACTTCGCGTTCGCTTCGCTCTGCCCAAGATTTGGAGACCAGAGGTGGGCTATGCGGACTTGCAGCGCAGCATGCTTACTGAGAACTGTCCCGAGCCAAGCGCACAGCAAATTTTTGAATGGGTATGCGCGATTCGACGCAGCAAATTACCCGACCCAGCGCACATTGGCAACGTTGGCAGTTTCTTTAAAAACCCAACCGTCAGTCCTGAGCAGTGCGTCGACATCATTGCCCGTGACCCCACGGTTGTGCATTACCCGCTGCCCGATGGCACCATCAAACTGGCTGCGGGTTGGTTAATTGACGCCTGTGGCTGGCGCGGCAAGTCTGTCGGGCAAGCCGGTGTGTACACACATCAAGCGCTTGTGTTGGTGAATCGTGGCAGCGTGGATGGCCCAGACGGCGCCACGGGTGGGGAGGTGATGACCTTGGCGCGCGCTATCCAAACCAGCGTGTACGAGCGTTTTGGCATCATGCTCGAGCCCGAGCCGGTTGTGGTATGAACATTAGCGCTTGGTGCTTGGTGCGCACAAAGCCCCCGTTTGGGTCTGACTCTGTTTTTGAAGGCATGATAGTGACATGAAAAAAGTTTTTGTATTGGGTGCAACCGGATTTGTCGGTCAGCATGTGTGTGAAAAATTGGTCCGAGCGGGCTGGCAGGTGACTGTGGCCACGCGCAGGCGAAGCAATGCGCGCGAGATCATGCTGCTGCCTGGTTTGACGGTGTTGGAACTGGATGTGCATGACGAATCAGCGCTGAGTCAGGCGCTGGCTGGACAAGGCGCTGTTGTGAATCTGGTAGCCGTCTTGCATGGCAGTCAGGCCGTCTTTGAGCAGGTGCATGTGGCTTTGCCGCAAAAGCTGGCCCGTGCCTGTATTGAGCGCGCGGTGCCCAGGGTGGTCCATATCAGTGCCATGGGTGCGGATGCGTTGCAGCCGGACAAAGCCCCATCCATGTATTTGCGATCCAAGGGGGAGGGTGAGGCGGTTTTGATTCAAGCGGCCAATGCCTTGGGAGCTGGGGCGACGTCGCAAACAGGATTTGATCTGAGCATCATTCGCCCGAGTGTGATCTTTGGTGCTGAAGACAAGTTCATGAACGTGTTTGCCCGGCTGCAAAAAGTGCTGCCGCTTGTCCCTTTGGCCAGCGCCCAATCACGTTTCCAACCTGTCTGGGTGGAGGACGTGGCTGCGGCCGTGGTAGCCCTTTTGCAGGGGCGCAGCGCATTGGCTTCGCCTCGCATCCATGAGGCTTGTGGGCCTGAGGTTTTCACCTTGAAGCAACTGGTGCGTTTGTCGGGTCAACTCAGCGGTTTGTGTGGGGGCTGGGGGCGTCCGATTTGGGGCGTTCCACTGTGGGTTGGGCGCTTGCAGGCTGCAATGATGGCACTGGCGCCGGGCGTGCCCATGATGAGTGCTGATAACCTGGATTCCATGCAGGTCGACAATGTGTCACAAGGGCATTTCCCCGACCTGCAGGCCTTGGGCATTACGCCATCGGCCTTGGCACCGATCGCCCAGCAATACCTGCGTTAAATAGCCTGTAGGCGCCTGCTTGGCCCAGCGCCCCAGGCCATTTGATCGCTCAAGGCCTTTTAGTTTTCTTTGCGTTCGCGGCTCAGGGTCAGCAGGTCACCACCTTTGTCCAAGGAAAGTAAACCTGCCTTGGCATACGTGCCAAGTTTGGCGCGTGTGTCCACAATGTCTAAGTTCCTCATGGTGAGCTGACCAATCCGGTCCAGCGGTGAGAACGGTGCATCCTCGACTTTTTCCATGCTCAAACGCTCTGGTGCGTACGTCAGGTTGGACGACTCGGTGTTAAGCAAGGAATAGTCGTTGCCCCGGCGCAGCTCCAATGTCACCGTGCCGGTAATGGCACTGGCCACCCAGCGCTGAGCGGTTTCACGCAGCATGATGGCTTGCGAATCAAACCAACGTCCTTGGTACAAAAGGCGCCCGAGTTTACGGCCGCTTTCACGGTATTGCTCGATGGTGTCTTCGTTGTGAATGCCTGTGACCAAGCGCTCATAGGCGATGAACAGCAAAGCCAAGCCCGGCGCTTCGTAAATGCCACGACTCTTGGCTTCAATGATGCGGTTCTCAATTTGGTCACTCATGCCCAAGCCGTGGCGGCCCCCAATGCGGTTGGCTTCCAAAATCAGGCTGACCAAATCTGTAAACTGCACGCCGTTCAGGGCTACCGGCATGCCTTCTTCAAAGGTAACTGAAACCTCTTCGGTTTTGACCACGCAGTCATCACGCCAGAACGGCACACCCATGATGGGGGTGACAATTTTCATGCCGGTATTGAGGCACTCCAGATCCTTGGCTTCGTGGGTGGCTCCAAGCATGTTGGAATCGGTGGAGTAGGCCTTTTCGGCGCTCATTTTGTAGCCGAAACCCTGTTGCGTCATGAAGGCTGACATCTCTGCGCGGCCGCCCAGTTCGTCAATGAAGGCCTGATCTAGCCATGGCTTGTAAATTTTTAAAGCCGGGTTGGTCAGCAGGCCGTAACGGTAGAAACGCTCGATGTCGTTGCCCTTGAACGTGCTGCCGTCTCCCCAAATATTGACGCCGTCTTCCTTCATGGCCGAGACCAACATTGTGCCGGTGACGGCCCGCCCGATTGGGGTGGTGTTGAAGTAAGTGACGCCGGCCGTAGTGATGTGAAACGCGCCGGCTTGCAAAGCGGCAATGCCTTCGGCTGCGAGTTGTTTTCGGCAGTCGATCAAGCGGGCTTTTTCAGCGCCGTATTGCATCGCTTTGCGAGGAATTTCTTCGTAATCTTCCTCGTCAGGTTGCCCCAGGTTGGCGGTGTAGGCATACGGCAGTGCGCCTTTGAGTTTCATCCACCGCAGTGCTGCACTGGTGTCCAAGCCGCCGGAAAAAGCAATGCCGACGCGCTCGCCGACGGGTATATTTTGAAGAATAGTTGCGCTCATGGTACTTAGCCGTAGTGGCAGATGTAGTGAAAAGACGTGCTCACGCGGATATCAAATTTGGCGTTAGCTGGCACGCTGAATTGCTCGCCGGGGCCACAGGCGACCCAGTCCTGACTGCCTGGCAAGCGGTATTCGCAGTCGCCACCCACGCATTCCATGATTTCTGGTGCACCAGTGCCGAAGGTCAGTGTGGCACAGAGCACAACCCCAACTGATTTGCGCGTTCCATCCGGCATGGTCAGTGCGTGGCTGACGCATTTGCCATCGAAATAGACGTTGGCTTGGGTGGCGACGCTGACGCCATTGAGATGAGTGGTGGGCATGGTGAGCAGATTGGACAAAACAGGTAAGTTGGACATTTTAGGTGAGCATCGCCCACCCAGTCGTGCTGAGTGGTGGGCGCACACGCAGCCGATGACTTGCCTCTTCAGGAAGGATGTCGTTTTTCGTGCAGGTGTGGGGTCAATGCGTCGGCATTAAAACCAACCGTCACGGCGCCACTACGCCATTCGATGACTGGGCGTTTGATCAGGCTGGGGTGGGCCGACATCAGTGCGGCTGCCGAGTCAGCGTCTCGTACACCCGCTTGTGCGTCTTGCCCAAGTTGTCGCCAAGTGGTGCCTTTGCGGTTAAGCAGGGTTTCCCAGTCGTGGTGTTCCAGCCATTTTTTGAGCAAAACTGGTTGAGCGCCTTGTTTTTTGAAGTCGTGAAAAAGCACCGAAACACCTTGTTCGTCTAGCCAGAGGCGGGCTTTTTTAACAGTGCTGCAGTTGGGGATGCCGTAAAGGGTGACGGCTGGTGTGTGTGTGATCATGGTTGTCATCATGCCATCACTGATGGGTCAAATTTTTGCTGGGTGATTAGGGCGGCTTGCCGCGGCTCTGCGCGACAATAGGTGCTGCTATGAATCATGACTTCACAACCTTGCAGCATTGGTTAGACCATTGCGAACAATTACACCCTGTCGCCATCGACATGGGGCTTGATCGGGTGCGCGTGGTGGCGCGCCGCATGGGGCTTACTTTGAGATGCCCAGTGATCACGGTTGCCGGAACCAATGGGAAAGGGTCAACTTGCGTCATGCTGGAGGCGATTTTGCGCGAATCGGGCTACCGCACTGGGGTGTACACCTCGCCACACCTGGTGCACTTTGAAGAGCGCTTTCGGCTGGGAGGGCAAGCAGTCAACGCCAGCGTATTGGTGGCTTCTTTTGCCCGCGTAGAGCTGGCGCGCACTACCCAGGGCGACGCGATTTCTTTGACTTATTTTGAGTTTTCCACCTTGGCAATTTTGGATGCCATGCAGCACAGTGAGATCGACGTGGCGATTCTGGAAGTAGGGCTCGGTGGTCGCTTGGATGCAGTCAACATCATTGACGCTGACTGCGCCATCATCACCAGCATTGACCTGGACCACACCGCGCTCTTGGGTCCAGACCGAGAAACCATTGGTCGTGAGAAAGCGGGCATCATGCGCACCGGTCGCCCAGTGGTGGTCAGTGACCCCGTTCCGCCGCAAAGCGTGCTCGACCATGCCTTGGAAATTGGAGCCGACCTGTGGCGTGTAGGCGTTGACTTCAATGTTTCCGGGGACAAGCAACAGTGGGGCTGGGCGGGCAGGGGGCGGCGATACAGCGGTCTGGCCTATCCGGCGCTGCGCGGTGCCAACCAACTGATCAATGCCGGTGGTGTGCTGGCAGCCTTGACGGCGTTGCGTGAGCGGCTGCCCGTCACTGCCCAATCGGTACGCAATGGTTTTGCGTTTGTCGATTTGCCTGGACGTTTTCAAATAGTGCCGGGTCAACCTACGCTGGTCATGGATGTGGCGCACAACCCACACGCAGCCGCGGCCCTGGCATTGAATCTGGATGCCATGGGTTTTTTTTCGAGCACGCACGCGGTGTTTGGGGTCATGGCGGACAAAGACGTGTTGGCCATGTTCGCCCGCATGGGGCCTCTGATCGATGCGTGGTATTTCACAGACTTGCCCACCGGCCGCGCACGCTCGGGCGCTGACTTGTGCACCCTGTGGACGGCTCAAAACACGCGAAAAGAGGCCACAGCCAGCGTCCATTCAGATCCAGAATCCGCCTTGAAAGCAGCCTTGGCCAGGGCAACCCCCACTGATAGAATTGTGGTGTTCGGGTCGTTTTACACAGTGGGTGGCGTGCTTCAGCACGGTGTCCCGCGTTTGCAGGCCCAGCACCTGCCAACAAGCTGAACTTTTTACCTGCACCCTATGGCTTTTTTTAAGTTTCGCAAAGCGTCCAGCGACCCCGTTGCAGGTGCGCAACCCACGCAAAGCGTGGAACAGATCCGCCTACGGGCCAAGTACCGTTTGGCTGGCGCTTCCATTTTGGTTGTGCTTGGCGTGGTGGGCTTGCCTTTGTTGTTTGATAAGCAGCCAAGACCGCTACCGGTTGACACCCCGATTGTTTTTCCTGATCAGATCAAACCGATGACGCCGGCTCAGCCATTGGTTGCGCCCCCAGCGATTGCCAGCGCACCAGTGGCCAGTGGTACGGTAGTCAATGGCGAAATGGTCCTCACGGAGACCGCGCAGAATAAAGACGTTAAAGCGGCGTTGCCAGCACGACTACCTGTTGATGCGCCCAAAGTCGCCGCCATGGACAAGGGGGCGGAAAAGCCGGACCAGAAGTCTCAAACCAAAGAGGTGGAACTGAAGGCTTCCAAGTCGGCGGAGGCGCAACGTGTGCAGTCGCTGCTTGATGGCAAAGACATTGTCTCCTCCGCCGTGCAGCCAGTCGATGCGGCGCGTTTTGTTGTCCAGGTAGGAGCCTTTGCAGAATCTGGACGCGCCCAAGATGTTCGTCAGAAAATTGAGCGAGCGGGCCTTAAAACCTATACCCAGGTCGCCCAGACCAAAGATGGGCCACGCATCCGGGTTCGGGTCGGGCCTTTTGGGAATAAGGCAGAGGCTGAGCAGGCTGCCGAGCAAATCAGGAAGCTGAATTTGCCCACGGCGATTTTGAGTTTGTAACGCTGTGGCTGTACTTGATTGGATTTTCGCCGCCGTTTTATTGGCCTCGGTGCTGTTGGGCGCTTGGCGGGGTCTGGTCTACGAGGTGTTGTCACTGCTTAGCTGGGTTGCCGCACTTGTGCTGGCCCAGTGGTTGGCCATGGATGTGGGCTTGCGCCTGCCCTTGAGTGGTGCCAGTGAGATCGTGCGTTACGCCGCGGGTTTTTTGCTTGTCTTCATTGTCACGATCATGGCCGGAGGCTTGATCGCGGCCTTGTTCAAGAAAATCATGTCCAGCGTTGGGCTGCGCCCAGTTGACCGCATTTTGGGAGCGATCTTTGGCGCATCAAGAGGCGTGCTGCTGCTTTTGTTGGCCACGGTGCTGTTGGCCATGACGCCTATGCAGGCCAGCGTCATGTGGCAAGAATCGATTGGTGTGCAGGCCAGCATGGCGATTTTGCGCAGTATTAAACCGGCGTTGCCGCGTCAATTTGAACCATTTTTGCCGGCCTGACAGCGGCAAACAAAGATTGGACCTTGTATGTGTGGAATCGTAGGCGTTGTTAGTCAAGCGCCGGTCAATCAGTTGTTGTACGACGCGTTGCTGCTTTTGCAGCACCGTGGCCAGGACGCTGCGGGTATCGTGACGCAAAAAGACTGCAAATTTTTCATGCACAAGGCAGCAGGCATGGTGCGCGATGTGTTTCGAACAAGGAACATGCGATCTTTGCTCGGTAATTCTGGTCTGGGTCAGGTGCGCTATCCCACGGCCGGCAATGCCTACAGTGAGGGAGAGGCCCAGCCTTTCTATGTGAATGCGCCCTTTGGCATTGTGATGGTCCACAACGGCAACCTCACCAACGCCCATGCGCTCAAACGCGATTTGTTTGGTGCTGATCACCGCCACATCAACACCGATAGCGATTCAGAAGTCTTGCTCAACGTCTTGGCGCATGAGATTGAGGCCACTACGCGCGGTATGCCGCTTTCACCACGCGATATTTTCGAGGCCGTGCGCAAAGTGCACCTTCGGGTAAAGGGCTCTTATGCCGTGATTGCCATGATTGCGGGGCATGGCATGCTTGCTTTTCGTGATCCGCATGGGATTCGGCCACTGTGCTTGGGTCGGGGTGATGACGCTTGGATGTTTGCCAGCGAATCGGTTGCGCTAGAAGGCACGCTGCACCGTTTGGAACGCAATGTTGATCCTGGGGAAGCCATCTTCATTGATGCGAGTGGCCAATTGCATGCGCAACAATGTGCCCAAGCGCCGGTGCTCAACCCTTGTATTTTCGAATACGTTTATTTGGCGCGTCCGGACTCGGTGATGGACGGTATTTCTGTTTACCAAGCGCGCTTGAATTTAGGCGAAGCCTTGGCCAAGCGGGTGATCTCTACGGTGCCACCCAATGAAATTGATGTTGTCATTCCTATTCCGGAGTCAAGTCGCCCGAGCGCAGCGCAGTTGGCGCAATTGCTAGGTCTGCCCTACCGCGAAGGCTTTGTGAAGAACCGCTACGTGGGGCGCACCTTCATCATGCCAGGCCAGTCGGTACGTCAAAAATCTGTGCGCCAAAAGCTCAACGCCATCGTCAGTGAGTTCAAGGGGCGCAATGTGCTGCTGGTGGATGACTCCATTGTGCGCGGTACCACCAGTCGTGAAATTGTGCAAATGGCGCGTGACGCCGGTGCCCGCAAGGTTTATCTGGCAAGCGCCGCGCCACCTGTTCAATACCCTAATGTGTACGGCATCGACATGCCAAGTGGCAATGAATTGGTGGCGCATAAGCGCAGCGTGGAGGAGGTGCGTGCGCTCATCGGCTGCGACGCTTTGATTTACCAAGATGTGGCTGGTATGAAGAAGGCCATTGGTGCACTTAACCCGCGCATTGACGGTTTTGATGCATCTTGTTTTGATGGTGTTTATGTCACGGGTGACATCACGCCTGAAGACATTGAGCGGCTCAACGCGAGTCGGCTTGTTGTGGATGAAGTGGAGGGGGTGTCTTCTAGACTGACGCTGCCCAATCATGATGAATAACGAAAACTACCAACATGACTACACCTGATGATCCCCAACGTCTGCACAGCGACACATTGGCTGTGCGTACCGCTGTGCAGCCCAGCCAGTACGGTGAAAACTCAGAAGCCCTGTACCTGACCAGCGGCTACGTGCAACCCAGTGCCGATGCTGCGGCTCGTCGCTTTGCTGGCGATGAGGAGGGCTTCACCTATGGCCGCTACGGTAACCCGACGGTCAGTAGTTTCGAGCAGCGACTGGCTGCTTTGGAGGGTGCGCAAGCCTGTATTTCCACCGCCTCTGGCATGTCGGCGATTTTGATGATGTGTCTTGGGCTGTTGAAATCTGGCGACCACGTGGTTTGTTCGCAGTCCATGTTTGGCTCGACCATCAAACTCATCGGCTCAGACTTGGCAAAGTTTGGGGTGATGTCGACTTTTGTGCCGCAAACTGATGTGGCGGCCTGGAAGGCGGCTATCACGCCGAACACGCGTTTGTTGTTTGCGGAGACCCCGACCAATCCACTGACCGAGGTTTGCGACATCCGCGCATTGGCTGATGTGGCACACGAATCTGATGCCTTGTTGGCGGTGGACAATTGTTTTGCTACACCTGCGCTGCAGCGTCCGATGGACTTGGGTGCTGACATCATCGTGCATTCGGGCACCAAGTACCTTGATGGGCAGGGGCGTGTGATGGCTGGTGCCCTGTGTGCCAGCGAATCCATGGTAGCTGAGAAATTTCTACCTATTTTGAAAAGCGGCGGCATGACGCTGGCGCCTTTTAATGCGTGGGTCGTTCTTAAAGGTCTGGAAACCTTGGGTATTCGCATGCAAGCCCAGTCGCAGCGTGCTTTGGCATTGGCGCAGTGGTTGCAGCAACACCCAGCTGTCGCGGCCGTGCATTACCCCGGTCTTGAGAGCCATCCACAGCATGCTTTGGCCATGGCCCAACAGTCAGGTTGTGGTGGTGCCGTGTTGGCCTTTGAGGTGAAGGCCAGCGATGATGGCCAAGCACGTCAACGTGCGTTTCATGTGCTTGACAGTTTGCAGACCTTGTCGCTGTGTACCAACTTAGGCGACACCAAGACCTTGTTGGCGCATCCCGCCAGCACCTCGCACGGGCGTCTGACGCCTGCGCAGCGCAATGCCGCGGGTATCAGCCAGGGTTTGATTCGCGCTGCCGTTGGCCTGGAAAACATTGGCGACATTCAGCTTGATTTGGACCGTGGACTTTGCAGTATTTGACATGAACACCCCCGTACGTACCCGCTTCGCGCCATCGCCCACAGGTTTTATCCACCTGGGCAATATCCGCTCAGCACTCTACCCTTGGGCGTTTGCGTGTGCCAGCGGCGGCACATTCATTTTGCGCATTGAAGACACCGACCTGGACCGCTCGACCCAGGCAGCCGTTGACGTGATCATCGAAGGTATGGATTGGCTTGGTCTGCAGTATGACGAAGGTCCGTTCTATCAAATGCAGCGTATGGACCGCTACAAGACAGTGCTGGCAGAGTTGCAGGCTGCAGGCCACGTCTACCCTTGTTACATGAGTATGGCAGAGCTCGATGCCTTGCGTGAGCGGCAAAGCGCGGCCAAAGAAAAACCCCGCTACGACGGCACTTGGCGTCCGCTGCAGGGCAAGGTCCTGCCCGATGTGCCCGCCGGTGTGGCGCCTGTTTTGCGCTTTCGCAATCCGCAAGCGGGCTCGGTGGTTTGGGAGGATAAGGTCAAAGGCCGCATTGAAATCAACAATGCGGAGCTCGATGATCTGGTGATTGCGCGCCCAGATGGAACACCTACATACAACTTCTGCGTGGTCGTCGATGACATTGACATGGGCATCACCCACGTGATTCGTGGTGACGACCATGTCAACAATACGCCGCGTCAAATCAACATCTTCCAAGCGCTGGGTAAAGCGGTTCCGGTCTACGCGCACCTGCCAACCGTGCTCAATGAGCAGGGCGAAAAAATGAGCAAACGTAACGGCGCCAAGCCTGTTACGCAGTACCGAGATGAAGGTTACCTGCCCGATGCCATGGTGAACTACCTGGCTCGCTTGGGATGGAGCCATGGCGACGACGAAATTTTCAGTCGCGCACAATTCTTGGAGTGGTTCAAACTTGACCATTTAGGAAAAAGTGCAGCGCAATTTGACGAAGCCAAGCTGCGTTGGGTCAACGCCCAGCACATCAAGGTCACCGATGACGCTGTGCTGGCTGGTTTGGTGTCGGCTCGTTTGGCTCAAAAAGGCATTCAATCTGACGAGCGCCTGCCCGCAATTTGTGCCTTGTTCAAAGACCGTTGCGACACCACTGTGGCTTTGACTGATTGGGCGCTTGTTTTTTACGCCGATGTATCAGCCGATTCCCAGACCCTTGCGCAGTACGTGACTGAGGACGTGAAGCCGGCCTTGGCCATGTTGGCGCAGGTCCTGAGTGACTGCGTTTGGGAGCGCACCAGTATTGCTGCCGCGCTCAAGCAAGTGCTGGTGGAAAATGGCTTGAAAATGCCACAATTGGCCATGCCGGTGCGCGCCTTGGTAGCAGGCACCACACAAACGCCGTCGCTCGATGCGGTGCTGCAATTATTTAATCGGGAAAAAGTTTTAGAGCGCCTGAAAAGCGCCTAAATCACCGCTATAATTTTGGTCTTGGAAATGTTGAACGGTGCTAAGCAGGCGTTCGGGAAATTGGGGGTATAGCTCAGCTGGGAGAGCGCTTGCATGGCATGCAAGAGGTCAGCGGTTCGATCCCGCTTACCTCCACCACATTTTCAAAATGAGACGAAAGTCCACAAGGTTTTGACCCCATCGTCTAGAGGCCTAGGACATCACCCTTTCACGGTGAGTACCGGGGTTCGAATCCCCGTGGGGTCGCCAATTTATCGAAAGATAAAAAGGTGCAAGTTGTCAACGGTTTGGCTGTCTAAAAAATAGCCAAATGACTTGGCTCGAAAGAGTAAACGTTGGCTACCAGGAGTGGTAGTTCAGTTGGTTAGAATACCGGCCTGTCACGCCGGGGGTCGCGGGTTCGAGTCCCGTCCGCTCCGCCAATTTAAGCCCTAAGTAATTGATTTACTTGGGGCTTTTTCTTTTATGGCGTCCAATCCCATCAATAGATCCAGCAATAAAAAAATGTGCCTTTTCCACCAAAAGGGCCAGAGACGCACTGACAAAACAGCGGCACATTTCGCGACTTGATGCAGCTCTGCGCTCTTGGCGCAATGCAATGATTGCCAGCGCTGTAACCTCTGCACTGTCGGTGCTTGTCGCAATCTCGGCTCGTATGGCCGGCGTGGCGCGTGCGTTTTTGTGCAGAGCGATCATCATGACAAGACTCCCGGGTGGACTGCTGAAGTGACGCAAAGATTGCCTATCAACTGCCGCATGACCTCTCTGGCCATGAACAGCGGATACCGTTTTGAATCAATGCAATCATCCGGGATGCGACAGCTAGGAATGGTTGACCTTTGTCAACGTCTACCAAAAGACCTATTGAATCAGGGTTGATCCCAAAGGATGTCAATGGTAGGCTGACCCCTGCGATAAGCTTTAGCCGTCCATCAATGTTCAGGAGTTTGAAATGAAAAAGCTGTTACTTGCCACTGCCCTGTTTTGTGCCACAACTTATGCATCCGCTAATGGATGTCCGGGAGAGATGCGCGCCATTGATGCGAAGCTTCCGGCGGCTACGCTCAGTGCAGAGGACATGACAAAAGTAAAGACGCTGCGCCAGGACGGCGAAAAGTTTCACAAAGAAGGCAAGCACACCGAATCAATGAGGGCGCTCGGCGAGGCGAAGAAGTTGCTAGGAATCTGACCCCAGAGCAACTGATCACCGAACTTAAAGAAGACCGCCTCCAGAGCCAGAGAGGGTAAACGCCAACAGGCTGATCAAAGTCTTTTGTTTCATCGGTGTTCATCCCGCCACACCAAGATCACCAAATACATCAGCCCAAAAAACCCACCCTTTCTGCTCTGGCTGCGTTTCAGATTCACCATATGGGTTGCGGTTAATCGTTAGTTCTGGCAACCCAGTAGTGCATTCCCACAAATCCCTAGACGTCCTTCATAGCTAATAGGCTTGCTTCTTCTGAACACCCAAAGCGGCACTGGCTTGGCATCTGCCCACAATCCAACCGGGGCCTGGTGCGACCCAGTGGCTCAAAGTTTGGAGCCTCCTCCAATTTCGGGGCCATTCAATCCGGGTTAGAGCGCCTCACTTCATCATCTCAAAACACTTGCGCTTAAAGTCTGCGTCCTTGGCGCCTTGTATGTGTCATAGGCGCAGCAATCAAGATGTGGTGGGCGGTCTTGAGGCAGCGGCTGCAAAGACAGCTAGCTGTCATGGCTGCGCTTGAAGCGATCAGGCTTTATGGGCGCAAGCGGCTTGGCAGCATCGATCTCAAGACCGTGTCTTTCAGTGCAAAATGGTGGTACAGGGCCGCTGCAGCATGCAGTCCAGCCAGCCACATGATGGCGTCCCCCAAGAATTGATGCACATCACCCCAATTGGCCAGTTTGGCCAGTGCTGAATGGGCAATCATGGGTATTTCGTTAACGCGCACAGTACCCAGCAAGGTCAGCGGGTGCCCCTCAGCACCCAAGGCCAATATTGCTGTGATGGGCAGCGCTAACAACAAGCTCCATAAAACCCCATGCGTTGCCTTTCTGGCCAGGCGCATGGCCTGGGGCATCGGTGTTTGGGGCGGCGCAGGCCGCACGGCAACCCACAGCAAGCGAAAAATTGTCAAGGCAAGCACCGTCAGGCCCAGTGTCTCGTGCCAGACGATATCCAAGCGCGTGGCGGGGTCAATGCCTTGGCGCATCAAGCGGTGAAAACCGCCTGGACCAAGGATGAAAGCGACGGTCACGGCCACAGCATTGAGCCAATGGAAAACTTGGCTGGGCAGATCGTAGGAGGAGCGCTTGTTGCGGTAAGACATGAACCTCCTCATGGAAATGGTCAAAAACGATACCATTGTGGCGCAGCTTGCTTAAGCTGCGCTGAATCCGTGCGCAAGTGCAGTTGTCTGCACCAGGGTTTTTCGGCACCAATACGCTGCCATTCGATTCCCATGAGCTTGATTATTGATTTGCTGACCGCATAATCGGGAGTCAGTCAGCATGCCGAATGCAGTCTGGCTAGTCGTTTAATTTTTTGACCATCGTTTGGCTGCTGTTGAGCCCTTAGGAGTGCGTGATGACCCTGCGAAGTACCGGTCGTGAAGATGTGCCTGACAGGCCCAACCGCCTCGGGTTGGCGGGCATTGAGTTTGTCGAGTACGCCACCAACCGACCGCAAGCGCTGGGACTGGTTCTGGAGCAGATGGGTTTTCGTGCAGTTGCTGTGCATCGCTCCCGCGAGGTGACGCTCTACCGCCAAGGCAGCATGAATCTGATTGTGAATGCCAGCCCCGATGATGCGCGTGTCAGTCAACTGGCAGATGGCCAACCGGTGTTGTCAGCGGTGGCTTTTCGTGTCCAGGATGCGTTGCTTGCGCACACGCGTTGCATGGACTTGGGTGCCTGGTCGGCTGGCAGCCATGCGCAGGCCATGGAACTGCACATTCCGGCGATTCGCGGCCCTGGCTGTAGCCAGTTCTATTTTGTTGACCGGTGGCAAGAGTTTTCGATCTTCGATGTCGACTTCAAACCCATCGCGTCTGTTGAACAGCATCCTGCAGCCTTGTCAGATATGACTTATTTCGGGATGGTCCAATACATCAATGCTGGGCGCAGTGCCGAATGGCTGGCGTATTTTGAGCATTTGTTTGATTTTGTTTACATGCCCGATGACAAGCGATTTGGCATCATGCCCAAGGGTAAATTGATGAAAAGTCCATGCGGAACCTTTTTCTGGCAACTGGTAGAGCCAGAACCCTTTATGGATCCGGATGACTCGCCTGAATGTCTCAAGCGTTTCGGCGTGGGTGTAGTTGATGTGGCTGCCTCAGTCAAAGCCTTGAAGTCCCGCGGCGTGGAGTTTGTCGAGTCCTCTGACCTGCATCCGCAAGATCGTGGTGCACTCACCCGCACGACTTTGGGTTCGGTGTCATTTGAACTGGTGCACAAGGTTCCGTTATCACAGGCCGCTGCGGCTTGAAAGGGTGGCTATGAATCTGCTGAGCAGTTTCGGTATGGACACCATCACCATGGCCGGCTCATTGGAGTCCAAACTTGCCGCCATGAAGGCAGCAGGATTTTCTCAAGTGATGCTCATGGCGCGTGATCTGGTGGGGCATCCTGGTGGTGTTCCTGCCGCGGTCAAAGCGATTCAAGACAGTGCTTTACGGCCAACCGGCTTTCAGGTTTTACGTGACTTTGAGGGCTTGTCCGGTCATTTGCATGGCTACAAAGTGGCCATGGCGCAGTCTATGCTTGAGATGTGTGCGGCCACCGGCAGCAAGTTGTTGCTAGCCTGTTCATCCACGTCTCGACATGCCAGTGAGGACCTCGATCACCTCGCTCGTGACCTCAAAAAACTCGCCATGCTCGCCTTACCACTGGGCATTAAGGTGGCATATGAGGGCTTGTCCTGGGGGCGTACCATCAACGAGTTCACCTCTGCCTGGGATGTAGTCTGTCGGGCTGACTGTCCTAATTTGGGTATCTGCATTGACTCTTTTCACATCTTCGCCGCTAAGACGCCGCTTGACGGCATTGAAGACCTTGATCCGGAAAAAATTTTCCTGGTTCAATTGTCTGATTTCATGTGGAATGAAACCCCTTCTTTTGAAGAGCGCATGACCACGGCGCGCACGTTTCGGGTGTTTCCTGGTGAGGGTGTGCATACCGATCAATTGGCTGATCTGGTGTTGCGTCTGGATGCTCTGGGCTACCGTGGCGACTACAGTTTTGAAGTCTTTAACGAGGACTACCAGCAGTTGCCATTGGCTACTGTGGCTGATCGTGCGCGTCAAAGCGCCAATTGGCTGCACGATGAGGTGCTGCACCGCAGCGCGCCTTTGCCGCAGTGGACAAGGCAGTCGGGCAGGTAAGAGCCAGAAGCGCAGTCTTACCGAAAAACGGTGGCATGTTCGGCAACACAGGAAACCGAAAAATCTCTTACAGAAATAACAACCGCGATCGTGCCGATCAAAGTCGGAGTCAGCAGGCTGATTCTGGTTGGTAGCAATGGTAGGCTTGAGGGCGCGAACCCGTGAATGACAGCTGACTAGCAGGCCAAAAAAAAGGCCAATGATGGTTGGCCTCTTTTGACATCAGCGTGCGAAAGTTTCGCACTGGTTGGCGTGTCTTTACTTCAGGTGCTTACCAATCAGGCCAGCCATCTCGAACATAGAGACTTGGGCTTTACCGAACACCTCTTTGAGCTTGGCGTCGGCATTGATCATGCGCTTGTTGACAGCATCTTGCAATTTGTTCTTCTTAATGTAGACCCACAGCTGCTTGACCACCTCGGTACGTGGCAAGGGTTTGGCGCCGACAACAGCACCCAGCGCTGCGCTAGGCGTCAATGCTTTCATGAAAGCAGCATTAGGCGTGCGCTTGACCGCGGGCTTCTTGGCTGCGACTTTCTTAGCGGGGGCTGCTTTTTTTGCAGGCGCTACCTTCTTCGCTACAGCGGCCTTAGCAGGTGCAGCTTTCTTGGCCGGCGCAGCTTTCTTCGCAGGCGCTTTTTTTGCAGTTGCCATAGTGGATCGTCCTTTGTGAAGTTAGTAAATTGCCAACATCGCATGCTTGGTTGCTGGCTAGGGCAGATGCTAATAGAGAAACGACAGATTTCATAGGGGAAAACGAGCAAAATGTAGCCATCCACGTACATTTTTTTGATTTAAGGCGCTATTTCAGGCGGTCAACGCAAAAAACAGGTGCCGAAATTCGGTTGCACATGATCGCCACACAGAGCGGACAGCTTGCGCTCTTCTCTCAGTGCGTCATGGCAAAGCCTGTTTACGGTCCTGTAGTGGTGCCGCTGTCAGCTGCGCGTTGACGCGTGGGTAAGGTGGCCAAGACCACGCCCAGCAGACACAGACCAAAGGCCAGACATTGCTCGACATTGAGGCGTTCACCGAGCAGCAGCACGCCGACAAGCGCAGCGGCAAGCGGTAGCATCACGGTGAAAACACCGGCACGCGCGGCGGAAACATGCTCCAGACCGGTCATCCACAGCCAGACGGTCCAAACGCTGGCCGCCAAGCCATAAAAAACAAGCAGACCCCACACGCTCAACGTGACCTGGCTAAAGTCGAAATGCCAGGCTGCATAGACACCCATGGGCGTCATCAAGGCCAGACCCCATAGGTTGATGATGGATGTGATGCGCTTGGGTGAGATGCTGGCCGTGAGCGTCTTGCCGATTACAGCGTAGGAGGCCTCACAAATGACAGCGCCAAACACCAGCAGGTTGCCAGTCCAGATGCTGCTGGCTGTCAGGGACAGAGCCAATTCTTGCGGGTTATGCGTGACCTGGGCTGTCTTGGAGATTGAAAACCAAGCGATACCGAGTACCGCAAACGCAATGGCAATCCACACGCGAGGTTCGATGCGCTCGCGCAGAAATAGCCAGCTCAACAAAGCCACCACACTTGGAATGGCGGCCAGAATGACGCCAGCAGACACCGCCGTTGTTTGACTGATGCCAAACAGCATGCAGATTGTGAACATGAAGTTGCCCAGAAACGACTCCAAGAAGAGCAGCTGTTGGGTGCGTCGGCTCAGTGGAGCTTCATGGGCGGGCTTTTTGAGCCAATGCGGCATCGCCAGTGCGCCGATGCCAAAACGCAGCCAGGCCAGTAGAAACACCGGCAAGGCCAGCACCAGTGGCTTGGAAAGTGCGACATAACTGCCCACCAGTGACATGCTTAATCCCAGACACAAGTAGGCCAGCCAAGTGGGGGGATGTTTGGCCGATCTGGCCAGATTGGTGGTGCGCACGCAAGTCATGTGAAGTTTGAAACAGTGCGATCATGCCCGAAACAAGCGCTTTTTGAAGGCGTCGATTCCTGTGGTGGCAGACCTTCGTTCGGTTAGGAAGCTTGTTTCGTGTGCCATTCTGCGCGTGGGCATCCGTTCACGTACGTTTTGGGTTTGATGCGCGCGGCGCAGCGCTAGAAGCATTCAGCGGTGTTGGTGCTACAGCGCCAGACCATGGTCAAACCCAGACCCACCGAAGGCACCATCAGCACTGAGATTTGTGCGCGGGTGTCGCTGGCGCACATACGCGTTGCGCAAGGCCGACTTATTCGGATGTTGGGCCCGCGGCAGCACCATTTGAGAGACCGCCCGTGAGACGCCAGGTCTTATTCATCAGTGGCTGGGACAGCCCTTACCCGTTTCAAGCGCAAGGGTCCGCGTTACGGGGCTACATGGTTGACGATTGGTGCAAATTGAAGCCCAGGAGCTCGTGTATGCTTGGCTAGAGAGAACGCGGGTGAGCGTCCTTGTTTGATTGGATGTTGCTTGAACTCTCTAGGCGTCTGAGCACTGGGAGAGTAAGCAGTATTCAAATGCGCGGCGTTTCCGACTTTAAAAATAAGCTGCTTGGCCAGATCCCATTGGACGACAGCCGAGCAAGTCATGACGGAGAGAACATGAAGACTTTCAATGACCTTGAACAATGGCTCAATGAGCGCCGTGTGACCGAGGTGGAATGCCTGGTGCCAGACCTTACCGGTGTGGCGCGAGGCAAGATTTTGCCGCGTGAAAAATTTACCGAAGACCGCGGCATGCGCTTACCTCAAGCTGTGGTGGCGATGGGGGTTACGGGAGAGTTTCCCACCAGCGGCCCGTATTACGACGTCATCGACCCAACCGATCGTGACATGCAACTTCGCCCAGATCCATCGTCCGCGCGCATCGTGCCCTGGGCCAGTGATCCAACGGCGCAGGTGATTCACGATTGTTTTGACAATGATGGCAAGCTGGTGCCGTTTGCACCGCGTACGGTATTGCGTCGCGTGTGTGATCTGTTTGCCGCCGAAGGGTGGCAGCCGATTGTTGCGCCTGAGCTGGAGTTCTATTTGACGGCGCGCAACACCGACCCCAATACCTTGCTGCGCCCACCAGTTGGTCGCAGTGGCCGCACTGAGACCTCGCGCCAAGCCTACAGCATTGATGCTGTCAACGAGTTTGACCCCTTGTTTGAAGACATTTACGACTATTGCGACAAGATGGCCTTGAACGTGGATACCTTGATCCATGAAATTGGCGCAGGCCAGATGGAGATCAATTTTTTTCACGCTGAACCTCTGGGTTTGGCCGACGAGGTTTTTTTCTTCAAGCGAACTGTGCGCGAAGCGGCGCTTCGGCATGACATGTACGCTACCTTCATGGCCAAACCCATTGCGAGCGAGCCTGGTAGTGCCATGCACGTGCACCAAAGTGTTGTTGATGTGAACAGCGGGCGCAATATTTTCAGTAATGAAGACGGTACGCCCTCAGAATCGTTCATGCATTACATCGGTGGCCTGCAACGCTACATCCCCGCGGCCATGGTGTTGGTGGCACCCTATGTCAACAGCTACCGGCGCCTGTCGCGAAATACGGCTGCGCCGATCAATATTGAATGGGGGTATGACAACCGCACCGTGGGTATTCGGTCGCCGATTTCTTCGCCTCAGGCACGCCGAGTTGAGAACCGCGTGATTGGTGCTGACGCCAATCCCTACGTGGCGATGGCAATGACGCTTGCGTGTGGTTACTTGGGCCTGAAGAACAAGATCAAGCCCAAAGCTCAAATGAAGGGCGACGCCTACCTTGCACCATATAACTTGCCCCGCAGTTTGGGTGAGGCACTGGACTGGCTGCGTCGCGAATCTGAATTGCATGACGTCTTGGGTAAAGAATTCATCACGGTGTATTCAGAGATCAAGGAGTTGGAATTTGCTGAGTTCATGAAAGTCATCTCGCCTTGGGAGCGAGAGCATTTATTGCTGCATGTATAAGTTAATCGTGGCACCAAACGAAATCCATATCGTCCGGTTGGTGTTGAGTCGTTATCAGAAGGAGAGCCGCCATGAGCATCACCACCCAGCCTGAAACACGGGCCTTGCAAGCGCTCGACAGCGCACATTTTTTACACCCTTTTACAGACCATGCTGCGCTCACGCAAACGGGTGCACGCGTCATTACCCGTGCGCAGGGTATTTACGTTTGGGATTCAGAAGGCCACAAAATTCTGGATGCAATGAGTGGTTTGTGGTGTGTCAATGTGGGCTATGGACGCAAAGAAATCGCGGACGCAGCGCATCAGCAGATGATGACGCTGCCCTTCTACAACACATTTTTCCAAACCACGAACGAGCCAGCAGTGCGCCTGGCTGAGCGTCTGGCGGCCTTGGCACCCACTGTGGATGGTCGCAGTTTCCAACATGTCTTCTATTCGTCCAGTGGCAGTGAAAGCAATGACTCCAATGTGCGCATGGTGCGTCGCTATTGGGACTTGATGGGCCAGCCCCAACGTAAAGTGATCATCGGGCGCATCAATGGCTACCACGGTAGCACCATGGCGGGCGCATCGCTGGGCGGCATGAGCGGCATGCACGCTCAAGGGGATTTGCCAATCCCGGATATCACGCACATTGACCAGCCGTATTTTTATGAAAAAGGTCACCCCAATGAGTCTGCAGATGCTTTTGGCGTGCGCGCGGCAGGGTGGTTGGAGACGAAAATTTTGGAGCTTGGCGCTGACCGCATGGCTGCCTTTATTGCTGAGCCGGTGCAGGGGGCCGGCGGCGTGATCATTCCGCCTGCAACGTACTGGCCTGAAATTCAGCGCATAGTTGACAAGTACGGCATCTTGCTCATCAGTGACGAGGTGATCTGTGCATTCGGGCGATTAGGACACTGGTTCGCTTACGAAAAATTTGGCTACAAGCCCGACCTCATTACCTTTGCCAAGGCAGTAACCAGTGGCTATGTGCCGCTGGGCGGCGTCATGGTGGGTGACCGCGTGGCCAAGGTGTTGATTGACAAAGGTGGCGAATTCAACCACGGCTACACCTACAGCGGCCACCCCGTGGCCTGCGCGGTGGCCTTGGCGAATCTGGACATCATGGCCAGAGAAGACCTTCCGGGCAGGGTGCGCGGCGCGGCGGGTCAGCACTTTGCGCAAGGCTTTGCCGCCTTGGCTGATCACCCGCTGGTGGGCATGGTCGAGAGTTGTGGCTTTGTGGCTGGATTGGTGCTGGTCAAAGACAAGACCAGTAAAGAGCGGTTTGATCCGTCGGTGGGCATCGGCATGGTGTGCCGACGCCACTGCTTTGACAATGGACTGATCATGCGCGCTGTGGGCGAGCGCATGATCATCGCCCCGCCTTTGACCATGACGCATGCTGAAATTGACGAGTTGATGCGCCTGATCCGTCAGGCATTGGATTTGACACTCCAAGAACTCAAAGATCGTGCTTTGATCTGATTTTGGGGCGCTTGTGGGCGCCGGCTTGGTGGCGGGCTCGTTGCACTACGCACAGGGTGGTGGCTCCCCCGATTTGCCGATGCTCCAACCGTGGTGGACTTACGACAGCCTGTTGTCGGGGTTCTGGCGTGCGTACAGGTACTTCGGCAACTTGGCTTTAAACTAGCGTTTGATCATTTTTCTGTTTTTATTCAACCTTTGGGAGACGTTCGAATGATGAAGAGGTACTTCAGCTTGTTTGCGTTGTCAGCGCTGGTCTTGGCCGGCTGCGGCAAGAAAGAAGAGCCGCCCGCGCCCGCTGCAGCACCCGCGCCTGTGGCTGCCGCGGCTGCTTCATCAACCGAGAACGCAGAAGAAAAAATTCTCAATATCTACAACTGGCCCGATTACGTTCCAGAGGGCATGATTGCTGCATTTGAGAAAGAAAGTGGCATCAAAGTCAATTACGACACATTTGAGACGAACGAGGCGCTACACGCCAAGCTGGTAGCGGGCAATTCAGGCTACGACATTGTGGTTCCGGGCTCGGTCTTTGCCAAGCCGCAAATCGAGGGTGGCCTGTTGCGGCCAATTGAAAGCGCCAGAATCGCGAACCTTAAGAACCTGGATCCGGCTGTGATGGCGACCTTGTCCAAGGCAGACCCGGGCAACAAGCACCTGATTCCATGGGCCTGGGGCTTTACAACGGTCGGCCTGAATGTGACCAAGGCCAAAAAAGCATTGGGCAAGCTCGCCATGCCTGAAAACGCATGGGATTTGGTGTTCGACCCCAAGTACACCAGCAAACTCAAGAGTTGTGGCATTGCTTACCTGGATTCACCCACTGAGATTCTCCCTGCTGCGCTGCACTACATTGGCAAAGATGCGTATTCCAATGATCCGGCTGATTACAAAGCCGCCACGCAGATGCTGGCCAAGGTTCGTAAAGACGTGCGTCTGTTTAGCTCCACCATGATCGATGACATTGCGGGTGGCAAAGCGTGTGTGGCCATTGGCTGGTCGGGCGACATCAACATCGCGGCGAACCGCGCCAAAGAAAACAAGTCGAATGATGAGATTGTGTCCATGCTGCCGAGCACGGGTGCGCTGATTTTCTTTGACACCATGGCTATTGCAAAAGATGCCAAGCATCCCAACAATGCCATGGCCTTTATGGATTTTTACCTGCGCCCCGAGAATGCAGCGCTCATGGCCAATGAGATGAACTACCCCACGGCCAATAAAGCGGCAATGGCACAAATCAAACCTGAAATTGCCAATAACAAAACCATTTTTGTAGAGGCCGATTACTTGGCAAAAATGATTGCACCCAGCAGTTTTACCAATGTCGCGCGTGAGGCCATGGCCAATGCGTACAACAGTTTTAAAAAAGGTAAGTAAGCAAAATTTACCGTTCTCAAAGGCTGTTTGTACTTTGTGTATGAACAGCCTTTGTCGTTTCTAAATGTGGGCTTGAAGAGAGATCAATGCATGGCAGATTCCAACGTCAAAGACAATTACCTGGTCACTGAAAAGTTGATCAAACGATTTGACGAGGCGCTTGCGGTCGATGAGGTCGATTTGTCGATTCGTCAAGGTGAAATATTTGCATTGTTGGGCAGCTCTGGATGCGGCAAGTCAACGTTGCTGCGCATGTTGGCTGGCTTTGAGACCCCGACGTCGGGCCGCATTTTGATGGACGGACAGGATGTGGCGGGCTTGGCGCCGTACGAGCGACCGTTCAACATGATGTTTCAGTCTTACGCCCTGTTTCCGCACTTGAACATTTGGGACAACGTCGCCTTTGGTCTCAAGCGCGAAGGCTTGGCCAAAGCCCACATCACCCAGCGGGTGGGCGAGATGCTGGAGCTGGTTCAGCTCAGTCCGTATGCCAAGCGCAAACCGCATCAGCTATCGGGTGGGCAGCAGCAGCGCGTGGCGCTGGCGCGCAGCCTGGCCAAGCGACCCAAAGTTCTGCTGCTCGACGAGCCCTTGGGGGCGCTGGACAAAAAACTGCGAGAGCAAACCCAATTTGAACTGGTCAACATTGTTGAACAGGTTGGCGTGACCTGCGTGATGGTGACCCATGATCAAGAAGAAGCGATGACCATGGCCGGACGCATTGCCGTGATGAGTAAAGGCCGTGTGTTGCAGGTGGGTGCGCCTAAAGAGGTTTACGAGCATCCGGCCACCCGTTTTGTTGCCGACTTCATTGGCAACGTGAATTTATTTGATGGCAAGCTCTGCGTCGATGAGGTGGACCACTGTGCGGTACGCACTGCCTTGGGAGAAATCCATGTGGGTCATGGCATCAGTGGGGCGATCAACATGCCGGTTTCCATCGCGGTGCGGCCTGAAAAAATAGAAATCAGTCGCGAGCAGCCCCCTGTCGGCTGTAACCTGTTCACCGGGGTTGTCAAAGAAATCGCTTATTTAGGTGCCTACAACAGCTTTGTCGTGCAAACCGCTGATGGCACAAGGGTCAAGATCACCGAGGCCAACACCTCGCGTCATGAGCTCAGCCACATCACCTGGGATGACCAGGTTTTTTTCTGGTGGCATGACAGTGCTGGTGTGGTGTTGCGTGATTAAGAACGAGCGATGACCAAGTTGCACATGAAAGCGCCGGGCAAGCGATTTGTGATTGGCGTGCCTTACGCCTGGTTGGTGGCTTTTTTTCTGCTGCCATTTTTGATCCTGCTCTACATCAGTTTTGTGGACATGGGCAATGACATTTCGCCTTTCAAACCCTTGTGGGATGCGCGCAGCGGCGTGCTGAACCTGAAGTACGAGAACTACAGCTCGATTTTTCGGTCACTTGATTCGGGCGCCTTGTTTCAGACGATTTACGTTGAAGCGTATGGGCGATCACTTTGGTACGCCTTGTGCACGGCCGTTCTGTGTTTGTTGATGGGCTACCCGTTTGCTTATTTCATTGCGCGCTCAAAAGCCAGTGTGCGTCCCGCCTTGCTTATGATGGTGATGCTGCCGTTTTGGACCTCGTTTTTGCTTCGGGTATACGCTTGGAAGGGTATTTTGGCTGACCAGGGTGTAGTGAACCAGGTGCTGATGATGTTGGGCATCATCCAAGAGCCCATACTGATGATCTACACCAATGTGTCGATGTTGGTGGGCATGACGTATGTGTATTTGCCGTTCATGGTGTTGCCCTTGTACGCCACTTTAGTGAAACTTGACGACCGCTTGCTGGAAGCTGCCAACGACCTTGGCGCTTCGCCGTTCAAAGCGTTTTGGCTGGTCACTGTGCCGCTGTCCAAAGCGGGCATCGTGGCGGGTTTCATGCTGGTTTTCATACCCGCGGTGGGTGAGTTTGTAATTCCCTCTTTGCTCGGTGGCCCGGAAAATATCATGATCGGTCGGGTTGTTTGGGACGAAATGTTCACCAGCAACAACTGGCCACGTGCCTCAGCCCTTGCGGTGGTGATGATCGGGCTGATCGTTTTACCGTTGGCTATTTATTACCACTACACCGGCGAGTCAGCCGATTCCAGCCACTGAGCCTCCTGATCATGCAGCACTCTCGCAAGCGTTACTTTGGCAAAGTCTGGATGGCACTGACGTATTTGTTTTTGTATATGCCGCTGCTTTTCATGGTGGTTTTTTCGTTCAATAGCACGCGACAGGATGCACGTTTTACAGGGTTTTCCCTGCGTTGGTACGAGGCGCTTACACGTGACAGTCGGATTGTGGATGGCTTCTGGTTGTCTGTGAAGGTAGCGACAACGGCAGGTCTGGCCTCTGCCGTTTTGGCGACTTTTTCGGCTTTTGTGCTGGTGCGCTACCGTAGATTTTTTGGGCGCACCTTGTTTTCCGGCATGGTGAACGCGCCACTGGTCATGCCTGAGGTGGTGATTGGCTTATCGCTGCTGCTCTTAATGGTTGGCGTGCAGAATGTGTTTGGCTGGCCAGAACGCGGCATGCTCACCATCGTGTTGGGTCATACCTTGCTCGGCTTGGCCTATGGCATGGTGGTGGTGCAGTCGCGCCTGCTGGTCATGGATCGTTCGCTTGAGGAGGCCGCCCTGGATTTGGGTGCGCGACCGATTCAGGTGTTTTTTCTTATTACCATGCCGAATATTTTCCAAGCAATTTTGGCTGCGTTTTTACTGGCCTTCACCTTGTCATTCGATGATGTGGTGATCTCTGAGTTTTTATCGGGTCCTGGTGTCAACACCTTGCCACAGGTTATTTTTGGCTATGCCCGGCGCGGTATCAATCCAACCATTTACGCTGCCGCCACCTTGTTGATCCTGTCGGTAACCTTGGTGGTGGTGGGCTACAGTGTCTGGGTTGCACGTCAGACGCGTCGACGAGCGCGCGACATGGCCGCCGCCTTGCGGGCCGAAACCAAGGCTCTCAATCTCGGTTAAATCGAGAAGCTGGCTAAGCGCGAGGGCGACTTGTCTGGCTGACATGGTGGCTTGGGGAAACCAGCTGCCCGCTGATATGGTTTTATCGTCTTTTTGGAGAACAGCATGAGTGAACATAACTACGACGGCCGCGCCGTGATCAATGGCCAGCGCGTAGCGGCCTTGGACGGGCAGACGTTTGACTGCATTTCCCCGGTGGACGGACGACTGCTGTCCAAGGTGGCGCGCGGTGCACAGGTTGACGTGGACACGGCTGTGAGGGCAGCGCGCTCAGTTTTTGAACAGCGCAGCTGGTCAGGTATGGCGCCAGCTCACCGTAAACGCGTCATGATCAAGTTTGCCGATCAGGTGTTGGCACATGCGGATGAGTTGGCGCTGATGGAAACCCTTGACATGGGTAAACCCGTCAAGTACGCCCGCGCGGTTGATGTCAACAGTGCTGCCAATTGCATCCGCTGGTATGGCGAGGCGATTGACAAGGTGTATGGCGAAATCGCGCCCACACCGAGTACGGGTCTGGCTTTGATTCAACGTGAAGCTGTCGGTGTGGTGGGTGTCATCGTGCCGTGGAATTACCCCATGATCATGGCGGCTTGGAAGATCGCTCCGGCTTTGGCCGCTGGCAATTCAGTTGTACTCAAGCCCAGCGAAAAGTCGCCATTGACGGCGCTGCGCTTGGCTGAGCTGGCGCTGCTCGCCGGTATACCCCCAGGTGTGTTCAATGTGGTGCCTGGTTATGGGCACGAGGCAGGTGCTGCCTTGGCATTGCACATGGACGTGGATTGCATCGCGTTTACCGGCTCAACTCGGGTTGGCAAGCAGATCCATGTGATGGCCGCTCAAAGCAACCTCAAGCGCGCCTGGACCGAATTGGGCGGCAAGTCGCCCAACATCGTGTTTGCCGACTGCCCCAATTTGGACCGTGCGGTAGAGGCCGCTGTGAGCAACATTTTTTTCAACCAAGGAGAAAGTTGCAATGCACCGTCACGGCTGTTTGTTGAAGCCAGCATTGAAGAACAATTTCTGGCCAAGGCGCTTGAACTGGCCCCGAAGTACATGCCTGGCAACCCTCTGGATAAGACAACCGTGATGGGTGCCATCGTGGACCAGACCCAGCTCAACACCGTGCTGGGCTACATCGAGTCTGGCCAGCAGCAGGGCGCAACTTTGCAGTTTGGTGGCCGACAAGCGCTCACTGAGACGGGTGGCTATTACGTGCAGCCCACGATTTTTTCCGGCGTCAGGCCAGAGATGACGATTGCCCGTGAAGAAATTTTTGGTCCAGTACTGTCGCTTATGTCGTTCACCGATGCCAGCGATGTTGTGCGCCAGGCTAACAACAGCGTCTACGGCTTGCAGGCTGGAGTTTGGTCTAAAGATATCAACAAAGCGCTGGGTGTCGCCCGAGCCCTAAGGGCGGGCACAGTGCACGTTAATCAGTATGATGAGGACGATATCACGGTGCCCTTTGGTGGTTACAAGCAAAGTGGCATCGGGCGCGACAAGTCCTTGCATGCGTTTGACAAATACACCGAGATGAAGACCACCTGGATCCGCATCGACAGCCCGTTTTAATTACCCAACACAATGTTGGTAATGATGCCCGTGGCAATGGCAATCAACACAAAATCGGGGCCAACTTGCACCCATTGGTGGGCGCGCGGTGGTGGCTGAAGTCGGTAGGCACGGTAGTCATTGACGTAGTACTGCCGGTTGTAAAAACCAGGGGGTATGCGTGCCCCACGGCGAAACGCCTGCCCTCGCGCGTTGTAAACATCAAAGCGGTCGTTGTGACGGCCTTCACGCCAACTTTCCTCGCGTCGGTCCTGTTTGGCGTGTCCACGTTTCTGTCCATGACCCTTGTCGGCTTGGTGTGGCTTGTTGCCCCGTGTGTCATGCATTTGAGCTTGATCACGCTGTTGACGCACGTCCTGTGCGGTAACGAGGGTGCTCAGGCCCAATGACAAAACGGTGAGTAAAAAAACTTTTTTCATGGCGGCACTCCTTGTTTGCTAACGGACTGCTTGGTCCACGTTCAGTGTACGCTTGGGCTCATAACCGTGCGTGTTTGGGTAAACAGGCCCACAAGGGCCGTACTGACTTGGCGGCTTCAGGGCTTGGCACGCAAGCCTTGAACCAAGGCACCCATGGCGATGCCTGCCAGCGCCCACAGCACATCGGTATTGCCTGCGCCGATTGCGGCAATGGCAGGGCCTGGGCATACCCCTGACAAGCCCCATCCGACGCCAAACAGCGCCGCGCCGATCAGGGTGTCGCGGTTTAACAAGCTCACGTGTCTGTGAAAGTAGCCTCCCAACACAGGGTGTTGCATCAGATGGGGCAGTGTTTTGAAGGCCAGCAAGGTCACGCACACCGCGCCACCCATGACCAGCATCAGACCAAAGTCAGTGAAGCGCAAAAAGCTCAAGACCACTTCGGGCTGAATCATGCCTGACAGGGAGAGCCCGAAGCCAAATAATATGCCGGCCAACAGAGTGACCAGTAGCGCGGGTGCTGTCATGCGTGGTGCGCTCATGGCAGCACCGTGGCGATGAGGTTGGCCGTCATAAAGGCTGTGGCCATGAAGGTCAGAACGGCCAAGAGGGAAGGCAGTTGCAGCGAGCCCAGGCCGCAAATGCCGTGACCCGAGGTACAGCCGTTACCAAGGCGCGCGCCATAGCCAACAAAAAAGCCACCAATGAGCAGTTGCCAGGTAGGCACCGTGGTTTGTTGTGTGGCGCCTTGGCCCATAGTGGTCCACCACAGCAGTGCACCAGCCACCAAGCCCAGGGCGTAGACTAAACGCCAAACCCTTGACTCGGTGAAGCGCACTTGTTGAAAAAACGGGTGTTTGAATACAAACGACCAGCTTGAGGTGAACACAGTACTCATGCCACCCACCAAGCCAGTGAAAGCAAACAGCAACGCAACACCAGCCCCAATCAGCAAGCCGCCTTGCAGATAGTGCTGCCAGCCATTCGGGAAAAAAGTCAGTAGGTCAATCATGCGGCGCATTATCCACGCTTGTGTCACCCAGGAACCTGTTGAGCACAAGACAATTTTGCCACCCAAAGCCCGTTTAACGACTCCGTTGTTTGCCCAGTCACCGCGCTAGACAGCAGTCGCCGGCTGGGAATCGTGGCGAGTCTATTTGCCCCAACTATCCTTTAACGCGACCGCCAAATTGAAAACAGGGTGGACTGCAGCATGGTCACGGTCGTCGGCAACAAAATAGCCGTGGCGTTCGAACTGGAATTTTTGACCATTGAGTGCTTTGGCCAGGCAGGGTTCAAGACGGGCTTGAACCACTTTAAGGCTGTTGGGATTCAAGGCTTGCACGAAGTCTTTCCCTCCGGCATCGGGCTGCGCTTCGACGAATAGACGATCGTACAGACGCACTTCAGCGCTGACAGCGTCTTGCACTGCGACCCAGGTGATCACGCCTTTGACTTTGACAGCATCACTGCCCGGGGTACCACTCTTGGTGTCGGGAATCAGCCGTGCATGCACCACACTAAGTTGCCCGTCTTCATCACGCTGCGCACCGGTGCATTCGACGACGTAGCCGTATTTAAGGCGCACCTTGTTGCCAGGGTACAGGCGGAAAAAACCTGGCGGCGGGGTGTCTTCATAGTCGCCACGCTCGATCCAGACTTCGCGAGCGAGACGAAAGCTGCGTTTTCCAAGTTCAGGCAGGTGTGGGTGCACTGGGGCAGAGCAGGGCTCCACAAGTTGATCCCCCATGATGTCTTGCCAATTGTCCAGCACCAATTTCACGGGATCGAGTACGGCCATGGCTCGGGGTGCACTGCTATCTAAAACCTCGCGCAAGCAGCCTTCCAGTGTGCTGTAGTCAATCCAGCTCTCACTTTTCGAGACGCCAATGCGTTCGGCAAACAGCTGCAAACTCTCGGGCGTGTAGCCGCGTCGGCGCAGCCCCACGATCGTGGGCATGCGTGGATCGTCCCAGCCGCTGACCTTTTTGTCATAGACCAGCTGCGCGAGCTTGCGCTTGCTGGTGATCACATATGTCAGATTCAAGCGGGCAAATTCATACTGTTTGGGTGGTGGGCTGGCCAGCAAACCACCTTCACACAGGCGTGCCATCAGCCAATCGTAAAACGGGCGCTGGTCTTCGAACTCCAGTGTGCAAATGCTGTGGGTGATTTGTTCCAGTGCGTCTTCAATGGGGTGGGCAAAGGTGTACATCGGGTAGATGCACCATTTGTCACCGCTTGCATGGTGGCTTGCTCGGCGTATGCGGTAAATCGCTGGATCGCGCATGTTGATGTTGGGACTGGCCATGTCGATTTTGGCGCGCAAAACCATGGAGCCGTCCTCATGAAGGCCGTCGCGCATTTCTCGGAATCGCGCCAGACTGTCTTGGGGGCTGGCGTTGCGAAACGGGCTGTTGGTTCCGGGCTTGACGAAGTCACCACGACTCTGGCGGATTTCCTCGATGGTTTGCTCGTCGACATAGGCGTGACCGGCTTCAATCAGGTGTTCGGCAGCACGGTACATGAAGTCAAAATAGTCGCTCGCCTGGTAGGGCTTGGCGTTTGGCGCGCCATTCCATTCATAGCCCAGCCAACGCACGGAATTTTGAATGGTGTTGACGTACTCGATGTCCTCTTTTGCGGGGTTGGTGTCGTCAAAGCGCAGGTGGCAAACGCCCCCGTAGTCACGCGCCAAGCCGAAGTTCAGGCAAATGCTTTTGGCGTGCCCGATGTGCAGGTAACCATTGGGCTCTGGTGGAAAACGGGTGCGAATGCGCGCGCTGTCCAGCGGCGCGTTGGCGTGGTGCACAGCCTCCCCTGGACTACCGGCCCAGCGGCGTTGGGAGTAGGTCGCCATTTCCAGGTCGTTTTCAATGATCTGGCGTAAAAAATTGCTGGGCTTCACGGGTTCGGCTGTACCGGTGCGTGGGGGACTGGAAGGAGATTTGCTCATAGGCTTGATTTTAGGTGGCTGTGCACTGGCTTGGCCACCGCTTTCTGAAGTTGTCAGCCGCTTGGGGTCGCTCAGGCTGTGCGCACCAACCGGGGTATCGCATGGGTTTGGTGATAATCATCATCAATCAGAGGAGCATTTGTGGACATTGTCTTGTTATTGAAAGCCGCCATCATGGGGGTGGTTGAGGGGCTGACTGAATTCTTGCCGATTTCTAGCACTGGGCATTTGATTCTGGCAGGGTCGTTACTGGGGTTTGATGACGCCAAGGGCAAAGTGTTTGACATCGCGATCCAAACTGGCGCGATATTTGCTGTGATCTTGGTTTACTGGCAGAAGATTCGCGACACCTTGGCAGCGCTACCCAGCCAGAGGCAGGCGCAACGCTTTGCACTCAATGTGTTGATTGCATTCATACCTGCGGTGATTCTGGGCTTGTTATTCGGCAAAGCCATCAAAACGCATTTGTTCACCCCCACGGTCGTGGCCAGTGCTTTTATTTTGGGTGCGTTTGTGATTTTGTGGGCCGAGCGACGTCAGGCACTCAACCCGGCGGCCGCGCGTATCAGCGATGTCGACCAGATGAGTCCCTGGGACGCACTTAAAGTCGGTTTGGCACAGTGTGCGGCGATGATTCCGGGCACCAGTCGCAGCGGGTCGACCATCATTGGTGGCATGCTATTTGGCTTGTCACGCAAAGCGGCTACCGACTTTTCCTTCTACCTGGCTATTCCCACACTGATTGGCGCGGGGGCTTACAGCTTGTACAAAGAACGCGGTCTGCTATCGTTGACCGACGTGCCCATGTTTGGCGTGGGATTGGTGACGTCGTTTATCTGCGCCTGGCTGTGCATACGCTGGTTGCTGCGCTACATTGCGAGCCACAGTTTCAACGGCTTTGCTTATTACCGAATCGCCTTCGGTCTGCTGGTGTTGCTCACGCATTACCTGGGTTGGGTGCAGTGGGCAGATTGAATCGCAGGGCAGGGAGGGAGCAGTCCTGTGGCCGCGCTCCAGCCACGTTGTCCCAGCTTGTTGAGGGGGCTCGGTTCAGATCAGTTTTTCAAGCGGGTTGACAATTTTTTTCATGGGCAGGTTGCGTGCGTTGACATGCATCAGCGGTACGTCGGTGTCGCTGCCGTCCCATGTGGGATCTTCAATGCTGTCAAAGACCTCGCGCAATTTGGCTCCCCAGTTGTCGTGCATCAAGCGGTAGTAGGGATTGTTTTCATCGATGCAGACAATCTTGTCAGTCTCATAGCGGTCGACCTCATACACCACCAAATCCAGCGGTAAGCCGACCGATAGGTTGGACTTCAGGGTCGAGTCCATGGACACCAAGGCGCACTTGGCCGCTTCGTTGAGCGGGGTGTCGGGCGTGATGACCCGGTCAAGAACGGGTTTGCCGTATTTGGATTCGCCAATTTGAAAGTAGGGTGTCTCAGGCGTGGCTTCAATGAAGTTACCAGCAGAGTAGACCTGAAACAATCGCATGGCTTCGCCTTTGATTTGTCCGCCAAAAATCATGGAAACATTGAAGTCAACACCAGCTTGTTTAAGCGCCTGGCTGTCTCTTTGAAAAACGGCTCTTACGGCTGAGCCCAGCACGCGCGCTGCATCGAACATGCTTGTCGCATTCCAAATGGTGATGGCTTCAGCGTCGGGTTGGTCTTGGATTTTTTCGACTTGCAGTATTTCTCTGATTGATTGCGAAATGCTCAGATTACCCGCTGACAGCAACACCATGAAACGATCATTCGGTTTCTCGTAAACAATCATTTTTCTGAATGTGCTGATCTGGTCGAGTCCGGCATTGGTGCGGGAATCCGATAAAAAAACCAGTCCGGCTTTGAGTTTCAACGCGACGCAATAAGTCATCTGAATTAATCTGAAAAAATGGCCAAGGTGTAAGCTCTATTGTGTACGATTATCCTAAGCGCGCGGGCCACACAGCCCTTCATCAACCTTCATTTTTGAGACCGTATGAACTCTACTATTTCTTCACGACGCCAGTGGCTTGGCGGCATCGCCACAGCGGCGGCGGCCGGTGTGGCTGGTCCGTCCATCGCGGCTAACCGGGTGGCCGTTGGCGGCAATGGCGCCAATAAAATTGTCTACCAACTCAACAAAGCCGATCCCGCCTATCAGGAAGACGTGCTCAACTCGGTCAGTGCGCTTTTGTCCAAATACGTCGATGACATCAGCATTGTGGTGGCGGTCTGGGGTCCAGGTATTCACCTGCTGGCGACGAATCCCCAGCGCCCAGTGGCTAAACTGTTGCAGGATCGGGTGCGCAGCATGGCGGAGTTCTATGGCGTGACTTTTGTTGGCTGCAACAACACCTTGCGCACGCTTGGCTGGTCTGGCAAAGACCTGCATGACTACGTTAAGGTCGAAGACTTTGGCGCTGCAACCGTCATGCGCTTGCAGCAAGAAGGCTACGCTTATTTAGCTTGGTGAGACGCAGTTCTCAGGTGAATTTTTTGCTGAGCTCTTTGAGTTGGTACAGCGCGTCCAATGCCTCGCGCGGGCTCAAGGCATTGGGGTCAATGCCAGCCAGAGCGTCTTCAACAGGGCTGCTCAACGGTGACTCTGCCAGGGCGGGTGCGGCAAACAAATCAACCTGCGCTTGGTGCGCACTGGCCTGGGATTCCAACGCTTGCAAGGTGTGTCGCGCGTGGTTGAGTACCGCTTGGGGCATGCCGGCCAATCGGGCCACCTGCACCCCATAGCTTTTGCTGGCAGGTCCAGCCTCCAATGCGTGTAGGAACACGATGTCACGGCCAGATTCCACCGCGCTTACATGCACATTGATCGCACCATGGTGCTTGACTGGAAACTCGGTCAGCTCGAAATAATGCGTGGCAAACAGCGTGAAGGATTGCGTTTTGTCATGCAGGTGTGTGGCAATCGCAGAGGCCAGCGCCAAGCCGTCAAAGGTGCTGGTGCCGCGGCCTATTTCATCCATTAGCACCAGGGAATTAGGGGTGGCAGCGTGCAATATCTGCGCCGCTTCCAGCATCTCGAGCATGAAGGTTGATTGGGCATTGGCCAGGTCATCAGCGGCGCCAATGCGGGTGTGAATGGCATCAATTGGGCCCAGCACACAGCTGCTGGCCGGTACATACGAGCCCATGCTCGCCAGCAGCGCAATGACAGCAATTTGACGCATATAAGTGGACTTGCCGCCCATGTTGGGGCCTGTGATGACCTGCATGCGCTGGCGCGGCCCCAGGCGGGTGTCGTTGGCGATGAAGGCCCCGGCGCTGGTCTCATCCAGCCTGGCTTGCACGACGGGGTGGCGGCCCCCTTCAATGACGATGCATGGATCTTTCACAAATTGCGGAGCCACCCAGTTCAGTGTGAGGCTACGCTCGGTCAATGCGCACAAGGCGTCCAGCGTCGCCAAGGCCTGGGCTAACTGCGACAAGGTCGGCACAAATGGCTGCAGCGCATCGAGCAGTTGTTCGTACAACCACTTCTCGCGTGCCAGCGCACGTTCCTGGGCTGACAAGGCCTTGTCTTCAAAGGCTTTGAGCTCAGGCGTGATGAAGCGCTCGGCATTCTTGAGCGTCTGGCGACGTTTGTAGTCGTCGGGAACTTTGTCGACCTGACCTTGCGTCACTTCGATGTAAAAGCCGTGCACCTTGTTGAACTGCACACGCAAATTGCCTATGCCCGTGCGGGCTCGTTCGCGTAGCTCCAAGTCCAGCAAAAAGCCGTCGCAATTGGTCTGTATGGCACGCAGTTCATCGAGCTGGGCGTCAAAACCATCTGCGATCACGCCGCCGTCGCGCACCAGCGCTGATGGTTGCGGGTGGATCGCTGCGCGCAGCAGTTCGATGCACACAGGTGGTGCCTGCAGTGCCTGTGCAAGCGTTGCCAATAAAGTGTTCTGCGAATCCAAAGCGCTGGCCAGGCTGTTGGTTTTTTCCAAGGTTTGCACCAAACCGAGCAGCTCGCGCGGGCGCGCCTGGCGCAGTGCCACGCGGGCGTTGATGCGCTCAACATCAGCGCAGCCTTTAAGTCGCTCACGCAAAACCGACCAAGCGCCGGTTCCATCAGCTTGACCGGCTCCAGCGCGCAGCGTTGCCACGCATTGATGACGTTGGTGGGGTACTTGTCGCTCGCGCGGCGGTGCCAACAACCAGGCCTTGAGTTGGCGGCTGCCCATGCCCGTGATGCAGGTATCGAGCAGGGAAAACAGCGTGGGCTTGTCTTCACCGCGCAGGGTTTGGGTGAGCTCCAGATTGCGTCGGGTGGGTGCTGGTAGGTCAATCAGCTCGTGCGGGCGGTGCACCCGCACCCCGTGGATGTGACTCAGCGCCCGGCCCTGCGTGTGTTCGGCGTAGTGCAGCAAGGCAGAGGCCGCTGCGTGGGCTTGTGGCAGGCCTTGTGCCTGCCAGGGCTCCAGACTGGCGCTTTGCAGGTGTTGCAACAGGCTACGCAAGCCCAAGCCGCTGTCAAACTGCCAGTCTGGCCTGACCGCGAGAGACAAGCCGCTTTGCTGGGCCAGGTTGCGTATGCTGGCTTCTAGCGTGGCCGTGACGCCCGCGCTGAATACCAGCTCCCCAGGGTCGATGCGAGCGATCCAGTCGAGCAGTTCTTCGCTGGCGCACTCAGCCAGTCTCACCTCGCCCTGCGTCAGGCTCATCCATGCCAGCCCGCAGAGGTTGCGCTGGCCTTGATGAACGGCCAGCAGCAAGGCCTCGGTTTTCTCACCCAAAAGTTCTAAATCGGTCAGGGTGCCTGGTGTGACGACACGCACCACCTTGCGCTCAACCGGCCCCTTGCTGGTGGCAACGTCGCCAACCTGTTCACAAATGGCCACCGACTCGCCCAGCTTGATGAGCCGCGCCAGGTAGGTTTCAACCGAGTGAAATGGAACCCCGGCCATCAACACGGCTTGTCCGGCAGACTGTCCGCGTTGGGTCAGGGTAATGCCCAGCAGCCGCGCGGCTTTCTCGGCGTCGGCGTAAAAAACCTCATAAAAATCCCCCATGCGGTAGAACAGCAAAGTGTCGGGAAAATCCGCTTTCAGGCCCAGGTACTGGGCCATCATTGGGGTCGGAGCAAGGGTCTTGTCTGGCATGGACAGGAGTCTATCAATTTGCTGGCAGCCTGCGATCTCTGTGCCAGGGGTATGTCACTTGAGCCCGTCCTGAATCCTTCTATCTAGAATCTGGCGTAACGATTTTTTTTGTGGTGTCAACGAAATCAACAGCAAGTAATGATGAATCAACAGTGCGATATGGGATTGGTTGGCTTGGGCGTGATGGGTCAGAGCTTGGCCATGAACTTGGCCAGTCAAGGCTGCAGGGTTGCGGTTTTTGATCAGTATCCGGACGCGGTTCAGGCCTGTGTGCAGCGCTTGCCCAGTGGGGCTGGTGTGGGTGTGCACAAGCTGCAAGATATGGCATCGACTCTGCAGTTGCCCCGCAAAGTTCTTCTGATGGTTCAGGCTGGCCAGGCCGTTGACGCGGTCTTGTCCTGCTTGCTGCCGCACTTGACTGCAGGGGACATCGTGATCGATGGCGGCAATTCCCATTTTGAAGACACGCGTCGACGCAGCCAGCACCTGGCCGCCTTGGATCTGCACTTTGTTGGTATGGGTGTGTCTGGAGGAGAAGAGGGTGCTTTGCGTGGTCCCAGTCTGATGCCAGGCTGTAGCGCTGAGGCTTACCAAGCCATTGAGCCGATCTTCAAGCGCATTGCAGCCAAAGTGGATGGCAAGGCCTGCCTGAGCCATGTCGGACCCGACGGTGCGGGTCATTATGTGAAGATGGTTCACAACGGCATAGAGTATTGCGACATGCAGCTCATTGCCGAGGCCTACCAGTTGCTTCGACAAGCTGGCGGATTGAGCGTGGAGCAGACGCAGGTGGTGTTTGCTAAGTGGCAGCAGGGTCCACTGGACTCCTATTTGATTGAAATCACGCGCGACATTTTGCTGGTGAAAGATGCAGACAATGGTTTACCCCTGGTTGAGATGATTCTTGACAAAGCTGCGCAAAAAGGAACGGGCAAGTGGACATCACAAAGCGCCTTGGATTTGGGTGTGGCCACCCCTGCCATTACCGAAGCGGTTTACGCCCGCTGTCTGTCTGCCGTGAAAGATGAGCGCGTGCATGCCAGCACGGTCTTGCAGGGTCCAAGCGGGCCATGGACGGGTGATGCTGCAGATTTGATTGCTGCCCTTCATGAGGCCTTGTACGCATCCAAAATCTGCTCCTATGCACAGGGATTTGCGTTACTAAGTGCTGCCAGCCAAGCATACAAATGGAGCCTACAGTTTGGCAAATTGGCCTTGCTGTGGCGAGGTGGGTGCATCATTCGTGCGCGATTTTTAGACAAAATTCACGACGCATATGACACTGATTCGCAATTGCGTAATTTGATGCTGGATCCGTTTTTCCGATCGGTTTTGGCTGAAGCGCAAAAGCCATGGCGCAAAGTGCTGATGATCGCGCGAGAATGCGGTGTTGCCACACCAGCATTGAACGCCTGTTTGGACTATTACGACGCTTACCGGCAAGCGGTCTTGCCCGCTAATTTGATTCAGGCTCAGCGCGACTACTTTGGAGCCCACACCTATGAGCGAACTGACAAGCCAGGAGACTTTCACACCGATTGGATGCAGCATTGAGCGCTCGTTATGTTGCTTGCTTGTTAGCGCCATAACCAGGTTGCAGCGCCTATCCTGTACATGCTTGTGGGTGGTTTGTTTGGCTGGAGCCTGTTCAATTCCAGCGCAAGCTGCCATGTCTTCGGTCTACCTTGAAGAGTTGACGTGGACGGATCTGAAAGCCAAACAAAGTGCTGGTCTGGACACGGTTTTGATACCTATTGGCGGCACTGAGCAAAATGGACCACACATGGTGTTGGGTAAACACAATGTTCGGGTGAAGTTTCTGGCTGGTGAAATTGCCAAAGGACTAGGTAACGCCGTTGTAGCGCCAGTGCTGGCTTATGTGCCTGAAGGGTCCATCACGCCCCCTGCGGCACACATGCGCTTCACGGGCACCATGTCCATTTCTGGCGAAGCGTTTGAAGCGGTGTTGGACTCAACCGCCAAAAGTTTCAAGCAGCATGGCTTTCACCATGTGGTATTTCTGGGTGACCATGGCGGCTACCAACGGCACCTAGAGCGCGTTGCTGCGCGATTGAACAAAGCCTGGGCGAAGGAGCGCGGCTTTCAGGCGCTGGCCTTGACGAACTACTATGAACTAGCCCAAGCACCCTATAACGATCTGCTGCGCGCCAAAGGTTTCAGCACAGCAGAAATTGGTAGCCACGCAGGCTTGGCTGACACCTCGCTGGCCATGGCCGTTGATGCAGCCTTGGTTTATCCCGAGCGATTCGATCAGGCCGCACGGTCAGGCCAGACGCAGGGGGTTGCTGGCGACCCTCGTCGTGCCAGTGTTGACCTAGGAAAAATAGGGCTTGCGCTGATTGTTGATAATTCGGTCCAAGCGATTCAAAAAGCACTGCATAAACCATGAAACTCAAACACATATTGCAAATCGGTGGCGCACTTGGCCTGTTGGCGCTGGCTTTCACAACAGGGTTGAGGGCGGCAACACCAGCCAAGGGTATACCGGCCATCACAACGGTCAGCGGCATGCCAGCAGTGGTCCAGCCTGAAAACTTGTACAGCGAGGTGCGCAGTGACCATTTCGCACCAGGGGTCAAGGATGACCTGGAGCGCGTGTATGTTCCTAATTTGCGTGGGCATTCTGTGACCGTGATCGACCCCAAGACACTCAAGGTGGTGGACACCTTCAAAGTTGGACGCTCACCGCAGCACATTGTGCCGTCCTGGGACTTGCGCACACTGTGGGTGGCCAACAACGATGAGCGTGGCAATAACGGCAGCCTGACGCCGATTGACCCGCGTACGGCCAAGCCCGGCGAAGCGCGCAAGGTGGATGATCCCTACAACCTGTATTTCACACCCGACGGCAAATCGGCCATTGTGGTGGCAGAAGCCAAAAAACGGCTGGACTTTCGCGATCCCGTCACCATGGCTTTGCAATACGCCATTGAGGTACCCAAATGCGCTGGCATCAACCACGGCGACTTTTCCATCGATGGCCGCTACGCGATTTTCACCTGTGAATTTGCCGGCGCATTGGCCAAGATCGACCTGGTCAACCGCACGGTGCTGGGCTACCTGAAGTTGAGCATGCCTGCCACCCGGTTCAAGGACAGCACCCCGCCTGGCAGTCCTGCCGAGACCGAAATTTGCACCGTCACCAAAGGCATGCCGCAAGACATCCGCATCTCGCCTGATGGCAAGAAGTTTTATGTGGCTGACATGATGGCCGACGGTGTGCACGTCATCGATGGCGAAGCTTTCCAAAAAATCGGCTTCATCTCGGCTGGCGTGGCCAGCCATGGCCTGTATCCCAGCCGTGACGGCAAGCGCTTGTACGTGACCAACCGTGGCTCGCACAAGATTCATGGCAAGCCCAAGGGGCCGGGCAGTGTGACGGTACTGGACTTCAAGACGGGTGAGGTGCTGGCCCAGTGGCCTGTGCCTGGTGGCGGCAGCCCCGACATGGGCAATGTCAGCAATGACGGCAAGTGGCTTTGGTTGTCGGGCCGCTTTGACGACATGGTGTACCGTTTCAACACCAAAACGGGCCAGGTCAACAAAATCCGGGTGGGTATGGAGCCTCATGGCCTGACGTTGTGGCCTCAGCCTGGGCGTTATTCCCTGGGGCACACGGGTAACCTGCGCTGACCCCTTGGTGAGGCGTGGCACCTGCTAAGGTGCCATGTCACAAACCAGCAGGGCTTGAGCGTAGCAGAGGCCTATTTCAGCAAGATGCGGCTGTCCACATTTTGCAGTTCGGTATGACCACAAAATGCCATGGTGATATCGAGCTCTTTGTGCATAATTTCCAAGACCTTGGTGACGCCAGCTTCACCCATCGCACCTAAACCGTAAGCCATGGCGCGCCCGATCATGGTGCCGCGCGCGCCCATTGCCCAGGCTTTGAGCACATCTTGTCCGCTGCGAATGCCCCCATCCATCCATACCTCTGTTTTGCTGCCCACTGCTTGGGCAATCGCTGGCAGGGCTTGAATGCTGCTGGGTGCACCATCGAGCTGACGTCCGCCGTGGTTGCTCACCACGATGGCGTCAGCACCAGCGTCGACCGCTAACTGGGCATCTTCTTCATCCATGATGCCCTTGAGGATCAGCTTGCCACCCCACTGTTTTTTGACCCACTCGACATCAGCCCATGACAAGCGCGGATCAAATTGTTCGTTGGTCCAAGCTGAGAGTGAACGCATGTCGCTGACCCCTTTGACATGACCCACCAGGTTGCGAAACGTGTGGCGGCGGGTTTGTGCCATACCCAGGCACCAGCGTGGTTTGGTGGCCAAGTTGATGATGTTGGCCAAGGTTGGACGAGGTGGCGCAGTCAGGCCATTTTTGAGGTCTTTATGTCGCTGGCCAATCACTTGCAGGTCCAGCGTGAGCACCAAGGCGCTGCAGCGCGCAGCTTTGGCGCGTTCGATCATGCGCACCATGGCATCACGGTCACGCATCATGTAGAGCTGAAACCAAAAAGGTGCGGTGGTGTGCGCAGCCACGTCTTCAATCGAACAAATGCTCATAGTCGATAGGGTGAACGGGATGCCGAATTTTTCGGCCGCACGGGCGGCGTGAATCTCGCCATCCGCGTGCTGCATGCCGGTCAGGCCAACTGGTGCAATCGCTACGGGCATTCGGACTTTTTGTCCAACCATTGTTGTGGCGGTGCTGCGGTTTTCCATGTTGACAGCAACGCGCTGGCGTAACAATATTTTTTGGAAATCTTCTGAGTTGGCACGGTAAGTGCCTTCGGTCCAGGAGCCAGAGTCGGCATAGTCGTAAAACATGCGAGGCACACGTTTCTCAGCCAGAACGCGCAAGTCTTCAATATTGGTAATGACGGGCATGGGTATCTCCTTCTTGGTGCGTGATCTTACGTGCTCTGGCGGTGTTTTTCTGTGAAATCCAGTGTGGACGGTTTGAAATTTCCTCAGACCAACGCACCGCATTGAATATTCATGTCCTGGAACTTTCGCAACAATGGTGCGGGTTCGTTGAGCGCTGCTTACCACCTGGCTGCGCATCGGCGCGTTGCCCTGATTGAGCGCGAGGCCCATCCGGGTTACCACGCCACAGGTCGATCTGCGGCGCTGTACTCGCAAACGTATGGCAACGCGCTTACGTACGGCAACGCGGTTGTGCGCAGTTTGCCCCGTGCGTCCAAGGCGTTTTACCAAGATCCCGCCGAAGGCTTTTCGCCAAGACCATTATTGAGTCC
>CAWUSQ010000017.1:0-59034 GCA_963925275.1 uncultured Rhodoferax sp. | reverse complement strand
TGCTGGAAGGCGCTGAGTTTTTGTTGCTGCAACTGCTGCAGAATTTGAGGCTTCACGTCCTCAAACTTGGGCAATTGGGCGTCGCGCGCATCGTCCAAACGGATGATGTGGTAACCGAACTGGGTTTTCACTGGCTTTTGGGTAATTTCCCCTTTTTTCAGTTTGACCATGGCCTGAGAAAATTCGGCGACATAGTTGCTGGCCGGTGCCCAGTCCAGATCACCACCGTTGGCGCCAGAGCCTGGGTCTTTGCTGGATTTCTTGGCGATCTCTTCAAACTTGCCAGCTTTTTTCAGCTGGGCAATGATGGCCAAGGCTTGGTCTTCTTTTTCAACCAAAATGTGTCGGGCACGGTACTCTTTGCCGCTGTTGGCGGCGACAAATTTATCGTATTCAGCTTTGGCATCGGCATCGGTGATGGGGTTGGTTTTTTGGTAATTGCCAAAGAGCTCACGAATCAAAATGGTCTGACGTGCCAGTTCCATCTGGACTTTGAAGTCCTCGGTGGCATCCAAGCCGAGCTTTTGCGCTTCTTGAATAAAAATTTCGCGGGCAATCACCTCGTCCTTGATTTGCTGCTGAATTTCTGGGGTGACTTGACGACCCGAGCGCGCCACCTGTTGGGTGAGTGCGTCAACGCGTGCCATCGGCACGGCTTTGCCGTTGACCATGGCCACGTTCTGGGCGCTGGCGATGGTGGCCACACTGCTGAGCAAAGTGAGCGCAATCAGATGGCTAACAATTTTCTTTTTCATGCAAACTTCCTGATGTACAAAATAAAAAAAGGAAAAATGGGGCTTTTTCACGCCCCTGTCGAAACGGGTCAAACGGGAACCTTGGCTTCAATGGCCAAGGCATGTAAACCCTGGTCAATGAAATCTTGCAGGGCATCATACACAAGGCGATGGCGTGCAAGCAGCGGCTTGCCGGTAAATAAATGTGAAGAGATGCGAACCCGAAAATGCGTGCCCGCACCGGTGCCGTTGCTGCCGATGTGACCCGCATGCTGGGCGCTTTCATCCAACACCTCCAGGCTGTGCGGCTGCAAGCGGGCCTGCAAGCGTTCCTGTATCGCTTGCGCCGTTGGCGTCACTGGTGCAAGCACCTGTTCGCCAGCGGGTCGGGGTGTGGGTGTATGGGCCGTCATGGTGCGGGCGACTGCTCATCATCAGCCTTGAGGTAAGGCGCAACGTAAAAGCCCTGGGCGACGATGAAGATCAACGGAAACGCATAGCCCCAGAGTTTGAAGTTGACCCAGGCTTCAGTGCTGAAGTAAGTCGCCACGTAGGCATTGATCGAGGCCATGAAGATGCAGTACACGATCCAGACCAGGTTCAGACGCATCCACACCACATCGGGCAATCTCAGCTGGCTGCCCAAGAGCAACTTCAAAAAGTTCTTTCTCATGCCCCACAAGGCCACGGCCAGGCCAATGGCCATGGCTGTGTACAGAACAGTAGGCTTCCATTTGATGAAGCGTTCGTCGTGCAGCACCAAGGTCAAGGTGCCAAAAATCAGCACCAGTGCCAAGGTGATCTTGTGCATCACTTGGAGCTTGCGGTCCAAGGTGTAAATCAGGCTGGTTTGCAGCACAGTAGCCGCCATGAGAACGGCCGTTCCCACATAAATGTCGTAAAACTTGTAAGCCCCAAAAAACAGCAGTATGGGGAAAAAATCAATCAGGATCTTCATTCGGGTTTAAAGTCTAAAGAGGCGGAATTCATGCAGTACCGAAGCCCAGTTGGTGCCGGTCCATCTTCAAACACATGACCCAGGTGCGCGCCACAGTCGGCGCAGAGCACCTCGGTGCGCTTCATCCACAAGGTGGTGTCAACTTCTGTGGCAACTGCCGCGGCGTCCAGCGGCTGAGAAAAACTGGGCCAGCCACAACCGGCGTCAAATTTGGTTTGCGCGCTGAACAGCGGCTTGTCACAACAAATGCAGCGGTAGGTACCCGCCTGATCATTGGCAGACCAGCGACCGCTGCCTGCACGCTCGGTGGCCGCCAGACGCGTCACCTGGTAAGCCAGGGGCTCTGCGCCTTTGCTTTTCAGCAAGGCCAACCACTCCTCTGGGGTGTTGTTTACTTTGTAGACCACGTTCAGATTCTCCTTGAGGCTATGAACTGCAACTGATGCTGATGGCGTCGGCCCAGTCGGGCGGCAAACCCGCCCATACGGCGTTCGATGGGTGCTCATCAAAGGGGTGCTCCAGCACGGTTTGTAAGGCCGTGAGAACAGAGAAGTCTTTGCTTTGGGCGGCGCGAATGGCCTGCTCGCCCATGTAATTGCGCAGCACGTATTTGGGGTTGCAAGCGAGCATGGCCACACCCACGCGGGCGCCATCGCGCTTGACTGTGCGTTCTTTGTAGCGGCTCAGCCAAGCATTGATACCCGGCGCGTCTATGAACAAGTCGCGCACAGCCGACACGTCATCATCCTGAACGGCGTGGCTGAATCGACGCCAAAAAATGTTGTAGTCCACACCCTCTTTGGCTAAGAGGCTCAGGATGTCTTGCACCAGTTCGGTGTCTGTGCTGTGGATTTCAGACGGCACATTCAGGCCGTTGGACTCTGTCTGGCTGAGATCGGTCAAACCCAGTTTGGCGCACATCAGGCCATGGTATTTGGCCAGGTAAATTGGCATGAACTGGCCAAGGGCCTCCAGAGCCAGATCGGTGTCTTCAATCAGTGGCAACAGAGCTTGGCCCAGACAAAACAGGTTCCAGTGCGCCACCTCTGGTTGGCGTTCGAACGCATAGCGGCCTTGGCTGTCGGTGTGGTTACAAATGTGCTGCGGGTCGTAGGCATCTAAAAACTGAAACGGGCCGTAGTCCAGCGTGAGGCCCAAAATACTCATGTTGTCGGTGTTCATGACGCCGTGGCAAAAGCCCACGGCCTGCCAATGGGCCACCATCTCAGCGGTGCGCGCCGTCACAGCGCCTAACAGCGCGCAATACGGGTTACCAGAAAAATTGCTTGGAGCGGCGCATTCTGGGTAATGGTGCGTGATCACAAAGTCAGCCAAGCGCCGCAACTCAGTCACCTGCTTACGGGCCAAAAAATGCTCGAAATGACCAAAACGAATGAAGCTGGGCGCCAGACGCGTGACTACCGCGGCGGTCTCTATGGTTTCACGGCGAACCGGTGCGTCGGAGCCAACCACACTGAGCGCTCTGGTGGTGGGTACACCCAAAGCAGCCATGGCTTCAGAGGCAAGGTACTCGCGGATGCTTGAGCGCAACACTGCACGCCCATCACCCATGCGGGAATAGGGCGTCGGCCCACACCCTTTGAGTTGCAGCTCCCAGCCTTGGGTTTCGCCCATCAAAATAGCGCGGCCGTCACCAAGCTGTCCGGCCCATTGACCAAATTGATGGCCGCTGTAGACCGTGGCGACCGGTTGGGAACCGGCCAACAGGGCGTTACCTGCAAGCGCTTGCAAGGTGTCCTCATGCGCGAAGGTCGCCATGGACATCTTGATGAGTTTGCTCGCAGCCTGGCTGCGGGCAACCCAATAAGGCTGCGACAGCGCCTGAGGTGACAAGTCTGTGAAAAAAGACTCCCCCAGTTTGTGGAATCGGTTGTTCCAGGCCAGGTTAGGCGAGGAGATGTCGGTGGTAAATGGCATCGTCGGCATGGGCGCTATTGTCAGGCAGGTCGCGCTAGCCTTAGCACCAGCAGGGAATTTTGATTGGACTCCTAGGGCAAATACCATGGCGCAAGCCTCTGCACTTGGCCGATACTTGGTTTCGCCGATCCAATCGGATCGCCAACCGTTAAAGGAGTTAGCTCATGCTGGGATTGATGCAACAACATGCGCTGTTGATTTCGTCATTGCTTGACTTTGCCGAACGGCACCACCATGACGGCGAGATTGTTTCTCGCCGGGTTGAAGGCGACATTCACCGAACCGATTACAAAACGGTGGCGCAGCGTGCGCGTCAGGTAGCGCAATGGCTCGACGCGCAAGACTTGGAATTCGGGGATCGCGTGGCGACCCTGGCCTGGAACGGTTACCGCCATCTGGAGTTGTATTTCGGAGTCAGCGGCTCCGGTCGGGTGCTGCACACCTTAAACCCCCGCATGCACTCTGAGCAAATCGCCTGGATCATCAACCACGCTGAGGACTCGGTCCTTTGTTTTGACCTCAGCTTTTTACCCCTTGTGAAAGCCTTGCAAGGACATTGCCCAACGGTCAAGCTCTACGTGGCCTTGTGTAATGCGGATGCCCTGCCAGTTGACAGCGGCATCGCCAACTTGGTGAGCTACGAAGCCTGTATTGCGGGTCAATCTGGCAATTACAGTTGGCCCGATTTCGACGAGAACTCGGCCTCGAGCCTGTGCTACACCAGCGGAACCACAGGTAAGCCCAAAGGGGTCTTGTACAGCCACCGCTCGACCATCTTGCACGCAATGGCCGCAGCCCTCCCCGACGCCTTGAACCTGAGTGCGCGTGATGCGGTGTTGCCAGTCGTACCCATGTTTCATGTCAACGCCTGGGGCTTGCCCTATGCCGCGGCCATGACCGGATGCAAGCTGGTCTTTCCTGGCCCAGCAATGGACGGTCAATCTATTTATGAACTGATTGAGCATGAAAAGGTGTCGTTTGCTGCTGGGGTACCTACCGTATGGCAGATGCTGCTGGTGCATGTGCAAAGCAATGGACTACAGTTTTCGAGCCTCAAACGCACCGTTATCGGTGGCTCAGCCTGCCCTCCAGCAATGATTGATGCCTTCAATGACCAGTACGGCGTGGAGGTTTTGCACGCTTGGGGCATGACAGAGATGAGCCCCTTGGGCACGGTGTGTTCATTAAAAAACAAGCATCTGACGATGCCCGCCACGGACCGTGCGACCGTTCGTCTCAAGCAGGGTCGGGGCATTTACGGTGTTGACATGAAGGTAGTGGACGACGATGGTCAAGAGCTGCCATGGGACGGCAAGACTTTCGGCGACCTGCTGGTGCGGGGTCGCAGTATCTTGAGCGACTATTTCAAAGGCGATGGCCAAGCCTTGATTGACGGTTGGTTTCACACCGGTGATGTGGCCACCATTGACCCGGATGGCTTCATGCAGATCACAGACCGCAGCAAAGACGTGATCAAATCAGGCGGCGAATGGATCAGCTCCATCGATATCGAAAACATGGCGATGGCGCACCCGGCTGTGGCCATGGCCGCATGCATAGGCATCAAACATCCGAAGTGGGACGAACGCCCAATTGTGGTGGTGATGAAAAGGCCAGGGCAAGAAGTCAGCCGCGACGAGTTGCTGGCCTTCTACAAGGACAAGACTGCGAAATGGCAAGTACCAGATGACGTGGTTTTTGTTGATGCCATTCCTTTGGGCGGCACTGGCAAGATGCAAAAAGTCAAGCTGCGCGAGTCCTTGACTGACTACGTCTTGCCCGATTTACGTTAAGCCACCCACAGGCCGCACCTTCGCCCATGGCTTTTTTATCTGTGACGCTGCTCAATGGTTTGAGCTACGGGCTGCTGCTGTTCATGTTGAGTGCGGGCTTGACGCTGATCTTTAGCATGATGGGCGTGCTCAACTTTGCCCACGCCTCGTTTTACATGCTGGGTGCTTACCTGGCCTACAGCATCAGCGCAGCCTGGGGTTTTTGGGTGGCACTGGTGACCGCTCCCCTGCTGGTCGCGTGTTTGGGTGTTCTGGTTGAACGCTACTTGCTCAGGCGTGTGCGCAGCGCCGGCCACTTGGCTGAACTCTTGTTGACTTTTGGACTGAGCTATGTGGTGCTCGAGCTGGTGCAACTGGTGTGGGGACGCGGCCCCGTGGATTACGCCGTTCCCGCCGTACTGCAAGGCCCGATGTGGACCATGTTTGATGCGCAATTCCCAAAATACCGTGTGTTCATGATGGTGATTGCGCTGGTGGTATTGGCCGGATTGCGCTGGGTATTCACGCGCACGCGCTGGGGACTGTTGCTGCAAGCTGCGCTCACCCACCCGCACATGGTGCAGGCGCTGGGTCATGATGTGCCCAGTTTGTTCACCAAAGTATTTGGACTGGGCTGCGCACTGGCAGCGCTCGCCGGCGTGCTGGCGGGCAACGCCTTTGTCACCGAGCCCGGCATGGCCACATCCATCGGCGCACTGGTGTTTGTGGTGGTCGTGGTCGGGGGCCTGGGTTCACTTGAAGGGGCTTTCTTCGCCTCGATCCTGATTGGCTTGCTGCAGACCTTTGCCGCATCCAGCGCAGCTTGGAACACCTGGGCACCCTTACTGCCCTACACCTTGATGGTGGCGATACTGGTTTGGCGCCCACGCGGTTTGATGGGCAGGCGCGGTGACTGAGCCAGCCATCACAACAGGCCTGACAACACCTGCGTATCGCGCACGGTTGTGGTGGTTGGCGTACGCCTTGGCTTTGGCCTTGTTGCCAATCGCATTTGGCAGCAGTTTTGCACTCACACTGCTGAGTCAGATCGGTATTGCCAGCATTGCCTGTTTGAGTTTGAACATCTTGCTGGGCCAAGGTGGCATGCTCAGTTTTGGCCATGCGCTGTACACCGGTGCGGGCGCCTATGCGGCGATCCACTTGTTGCGCCTGGCCTCAAACGGCTGGGCTGTTCCTGTGAGTTTGATGCCCGCCCTGGCTGGCGTTTGCAGCCTGCTATTGGCGCTGCTAACTGGCTGGCTGAGTACCCGCCGCGCTGGTCTGTCATTTGCCATGATCACACTGGGCCTGGGCGAGTTGGCCTGGACGCTGGCCCAGCGCTTTCCTGCTGTATTTGGTGGCGAGGCCGGCCTAACGGCCAACCGGGTGGTGGGCGAAGTGTTCCTGGGCCTGAGTTTCGGCCCCGGCACACAGGTATATGGCTTGATTGCGGTCTACGCCTGGGTATGCACGGTGCTGATGTTTGCCTTTACCCGAACCCCCTTGGCGTGGGGCTTGCGCGCAGTACGCGAACAGCCGGAGCGCGCTGGGGCATTGGGCTTTGACGGGCGCAATGTGCGTTACCGAGCTGTGCTGGTTTCAGCTTTTTTTGCGGGTGTGGCAGGCGGCTTGGCGGCGCTGCAGTTTGAGATCGTGACCAGTGAGGTCTTCAGCGTCACCCGCTCTGGGGCCTATTTGCTGTTCACGGTGGTGGGCGGTGCGGGCTACTTTCTCGGCCCCATGGTGGGTGCGGTGCTGATGGTGCTGGGCTCAGTCTGGTTGTCCAGCATCACTGGGGCGTGGCAACTCTACTTGGGCCTGCTGTTTGTGGCCACGGTGATGCTGGTGCCCGATGGCTTAAGCGGTCTAGCGGTGCGCTTGTGGCAACGCTGGCAAGCCCGTGGCTGGCGCCTCTTGGAGCCGGCTGATGTGCTCCAAATTTTTGCCGCCTTAACGATGCTGATGGGCTTGACTGCACTGGTGGAGATGCTTTATCAATTTCAGTTGCGCAGCACCATGGGCAGCCAGCTCACACTGTGGGGCTTAACCTTGAACACGAGCGAGCCTGCGAGCTGGGTCGCCTGTGCACTGGTGAGCTGCACGGGCTTGACCATTTGGCGCTGGTGCCAACGCCGAGGTGGCACATGAAACGCCCTGGGGACATGGTTTTGCAACTACACAACGTGGACATGCGTTTTGGTCAGACACAGGTTCTCAGCGGGGTATCGCTGGGCCTGCGCTACGGCGAGCGGTTGGCCATTATTGGCCCCAATGGTGCGGGCAAGTCCACTTTGTTTGAACTCATCAGCGGGCGCTTGCAGGCCAGCGGCGGGCAGATTGTGATGAATGGCCTGCCTACTGCAGGCTTGCATGATTTTCAGCTCAGCCGTGCTGGACTGGCGCGCAGCTTTCAAACGCCCAAACTGTTTGCCGCCTTGTCGGTTATTGACAACCTTCATATTGGCGTGATGGGCGCGAGCGCAGCGCGTTACCGCTTGTTCGGCGGTGCGGCCCAACACGCTGCTGCACGCCTGCGTGCCCAAGCCTTGTTACAGACGCTTGGCCTCACCAAGCGGCGCGATCAAGCCGCCCACACGCTGAGCTATGCTGAGCAGCGGGCCCTGGAAATTGGCTTGGCAGTGGCGGGCGACGCGCCAGTTTTGCTGCTGGATGAACCCACTTCTGGCATGAGCCAATCGGAGACGCGACATTTTGTCGGTTTGATTGCGCAATTGTCCCAAGGACGCAGCTTGTTGATGGTGGAACACGACATGGACGTGGTGTTTGGTCTAGCAGACCGCGTGGCGGTACTGGTACAGGGTCGCATCTTGGCCTGTGACACACCGCAGGCGGTACGCGCCGATGTTCGGGTTCAAGACGCCTACTTAGGCGCCCGGCCATTGGCGGCTCAGGGCTAAGCCATGTTACAGATCGAAGCGCTTGATGGGTTTTATGGACAAAGCCAAGTCTTGCATCATGTGGCATTGACGGTGGCGCCCGGTGAAATGGTGGCCTTGTTGGGGCGCAATGGCAGTGGGCGCAGCAGCACAGCGCGTGCCATCATGGGCTTATTGAGCGCGCGCGGTCGCATCACATGGAACGGCAGGCCTTTATTGGGTTTGCCAACCCACCACATTGCCCGGTTGGGCGTTGGCTACGTGCCCGAGACCCGTGATGTGTTTGGCGGCTTGACCGTCTGGCAAAACCTGCAACTAGGGCTTCATCCAGGAAACCGGGCTGACAACGCATGTGCATGGTCGATCGAGGAGGCGCTGACGCTGTTTCCAGAACTGGCTAAGCGACTACACACCTTATCTGGCGTGCTCTCAGGTGGTGAACAACAAGTCCTGAGTCTGTGCCGCTCTTTGCTGGGACAGCCCGCGCTGCTGGTACTGGACGAGCCGGCAGAGGGCTTATCGCCTGAAGTCACGCAGCGCGTAGCCGCCCTGCTCTCCCAATGGCGTGCGCGGGGTGCAGCCGTGCTGTTGATCGAACAAAAACTCAGCATGACTTTGGCGTTGGCGGATCGCTGCTACGTCATGGGCCGCGGCAGCGTGGTGTTTGCTGGCACCCCCGCACAAGCCCTGGACACGCAAGCGCCCTGCGCCGCCTGGTTAAGTGTCTAGGCCAATCAGGCTCTGAAACAACGTGCGCTTCAGGACTCAGATAAATGGGGATCGAGCAGGCGCAAGAAGCTGCGTAGAGTCAAGGCCACCCGATGGACCCAGAGGAGGTAGACTGGCACAAGAAACGCTCGCGCAAGCGAGTCGTTTTTGGCCGTTAAAAAATGTCCCTCACAGCCTCAACAGGCTCGCCTGGACTGTGCTCGTGTCTTTTCCTTGGCTGCGGCAAGTTGCATGGCAGCATTTTTAAACAAGCTTTTAATCATTTGATGAAGGTGACTATGCGTATTCCCGATTGGACCAACGAAGCAAACCCCATACCCACAGATCTGCTGGACAGTATTTTGGAGCGCCGCAAAGGCACGCTCATCAACCTGGACAAAGCTTTGCTCTGGAGTGAACCTGTCGCCAGGGGATGGAATCAATACGTGGGCGCCGTCCGCTCAAAACTATCTACCAGCTGGAAACTCAGAGAGCTGGGCATCTGTACGGTTGCGCTGTTAACTGGCGCTCATTACGAGTACCACCACCACGCACCCGATTTCTTGAAGGCCGGCGGTACGCAAGCCGAATTGGACGCGCTAGACGACATCGTCGCATCAGACCCTTGTCTACCCAATGGCCATGCGTCGCTGGGTGCTGAGGAGCAAGACGTTATTCAATACGCAGCACAGATGACCAAGTTGGTAACCGTTGATGATGCGCTTTTTGCGCGTATGAAACAGCATTTCACAACTACTGAGCTGCTTGAAATTACCACCGCAATTGCCACGTACAACATGGTGGCCCGCATCTTGGTGGCGCTTCAAATCAACCCAGAAGAAAAATAAACATCAGGCCATTGCCTCTTGGAGTACACCCATGCCACGTCGTTTCGTAGACCTCTCTATTTTTTTAGAAAACGACGTGGTGTCTGATCCACCCGCGTTTGCGCCAAAAATTGAGTACTTCACCCACGAAGACAGTTTTGAGCAAATTGAACCTTTTTTTCCAGGTCTGAAAAAAGAGGATTTACCCGATGGCGAAGGATGGGCCGTGGAGATGGTGCACCTGTGCACCCATAACGGCACGCACTTGGACGCACCCTACCACTTTCACTCCACCATGGACAAAGCCTTGGGCGAGAAAAAACCAGCCATCGCCATTCATGATGTACCGCTGGAGTGGTGCTTCCAGCCCGGTGTGAAGCTCGATTTCCGCCACCTTCCTGACGGTCATGTGGTCACCGCTGCAGAGGTCAAAGCTGAACTCGCAAGAATCAAGCACAGCTTGAAACCGCTAGAGATTGTTGTGATCAATACCCGCGCTGGCAAACAGTACGGCCAAAGCAATTACGTTGCCACCGGTTGCGGCATGGGCTACGAGGCCACCATGTACCTGCTCGAACGTGGTATTCGCTTAACCGGCACCGACGCCTGGAGTTGGGACGCTCCCTTCGTGCATACCGCCCAAAAATACAAGGACTCACAAGATGCATCCTTGATATGGGAAGGCCATAAAGCAGGACGCGATATCGGCTACTGCCATATCGAGAAACTCCACAACCTGGAAGTGCTGCCGGCATCGGGTTTCTACATCTCCTGCTTCCCCCACAAGATAAGAGGAGCCTCGGCTGGCTGGACGCGTGCTGTCGCTATTTTTGATGATGCGCTGTTCGAACCCAACTAGCCCGACAGGCGGGGTCGGCTCATGAAAATCCCACGCAAGCCGCAGCCTGCTCCTAGGTGTGATACTCGAGCGCTGCCGCTTGAGTTTCCCCTCGATCAAACTGTCTGCAGTTGCGCCAACGATCAGCAGTGCGTCGCCTGCTTGAGCATGCTTTTTATTGAGAAGTAAGTCCTTATGTCTTCCAGTGCGTCCCCCGCCTCCAGCAATATCAACGGCATAGATTTGTTGCTGATCCTTTTGGTGACCTGCTCGTGGGGACTTAACTACCCGATCATGAAATACGTGGTCACAAGCTATCCCCCGTTAACCTTCAGAGCCTTCACCTTTTTAATTGGGGTGGTTTTGCTCGGGCTTTACGCCTGGAAAACAGGCGAATCCTTGCGGGTGCCCGCTCAAGAACGTTGGATGACCTTCAAGCTTGGTGTACCCAACATGGTCATGTGGCACCTCGGACTGATTTATGGTGTCATGCTTCTGAACTCTGGGCGTGCCGCTATCGTTGGCTACACCATGCCGGTTTGGGCGCTACTGGCAAGTGTGCTCATGTTTCGAAACCGCATGACGCTCAGAGGCATTTTCGGTGTGTTGTGTTCTTTGTTTGCCACTTTTCTTTTGGCCAAGGACGAAATGTCAAATTTCGCGGGGCAACCCTTGGGCCTTGTGTGCACGCTCGCTGCCGCGATCGCTTGGGGTATTGGTAATGCCATGATGAGAAATTGCAAACTCAGTATTTCCAGCATTTCACTCACGTTTTGGATGCTTTTGCTGGCTTGGATTTGCTTTACCGTGCTGGCCACAATAACTGAGCGCGAACGATGGCATTGGCCAACATTGATCCAATGGGCAGCTATTGTTTATGCCGGCGCGGTAACCTTTGCCATTTGTTATGTTGCCTGGTTCCGCGTTGCCAGAAAACTAACTGCGGTCACCAGTGGCTTGTCCATCATGCTGGTGCCTGTGGTCGGTTTGTTTGGAGGCAACCTCTTTTTAGGCGAGGCGATTGGTTCGGCTGACCTTGTTGCGCTGGTGTTGATTTTGTTAGCCATCGCCATTGTTTTGATGCCCACACGTGTCTTGCACACACCCGCTGCGCAAACCAACGTGCAAGCGGTACCGACAAGCAAAGACAAAGCTTGAGTCAAGGCTGCTACGGCCTGGCAGGCTTTTATTGGTGTTGATGCCTCAACCGGGATAGGCGGCCTGTACGTTGAGCGTGCCATGGTGCACACGCAGACAAAGCCAAATGCCCGTGAGTTTGATTGAATTCAGATGTTGACCCAGCAGTTTCTGCGCAAACCAGAGCCGTTAAAGCATGCGCTGAGTAGAAGGGTTGCCTCCCTGTGGCCAGGTGAGGCCGCTGGTGCTTGTAAAACGCCAATCCAGTTGCCCTCGACTCTGCTGGCGTGTTACCCGGGTCTCAAGCCATCTTGAACTTGCGCTTTGGTGTACAACGCCGCCAGTGCAATGAAGAGGCTATGGGAAGAGGCCAAACAGTTTGATTGTTCACCCCCATTCACGCCCCCCCATCCACCGGCTGGTGGTGCGGACTAATTGCCGTTCCGATTGCACTTCTGGCTTGTTTGCGCCTTGGAGTCAATGTGCTCAAGCTGGCCTGAGGTCAAGCACGCGGTCGGCGGCGTTATACACAACGCCCCCAACAAAGTGCATGCCGGCGTCAGTAGGAGACTGCTACGCGACGTTGACGTATGACTTGTGATGCCAGGGCTACAGCAAACCCTAACAGTCCCAGCAGATCTGAGGTCGTTCCAGGATAAGTGAGTGCCAATCCGCTCAGAATCATTACCCAACGCTCAACGAACGTCGTTTTAACCAAGAACCAGCCCTGAAGCCCACCTGCCAAACAAACAATACCCAAGACAGCAGTGCTAAAAACCAAAGCGATCTGGAATAAATCTGCTTCAGCCAATGCGCCCAATGAGCCCATCAACAATAAGCCAAGACCTGCTGGATCGAGGATGAACATGAATGGCACTAATACACAGGGCGCAACATATTTCCAACTATGTAAGGTTGTGATATATGGATTACCTTTACAAATCGCAGCTGCTGCAAATGGAGAAAGCGCCGTCGGAGGTGACACTTCAGACAGAACAGCATAATAGAAGATGAACATATGGGCAGCAAAATCAGGCACGCCTAACTTGATTAATGCAGGCGCAGCAATAACAGCGCAAATAATGTATGAAGCAGTAACAGGAACTGCCAAACCAACAATCCAGACAATCAATGAAGTGTAAAGTGCAGTCATCAAAAGACTACCGTCTGCCAAGTCCAACACAATAGAAGAAAACTTAAGACCCAACCCTGTCAGTGTTACAACGCCAACAATCAAACCAGCGCTGGCACACACCACAGCAATTGACAGCACTTGTGTAGTCCCTCCGGCAAGTGCTTTGGTTAAATTGGAGTTATACAAGCCTGACCAAAAGGCTTCACGTCCGCGAACCCAGTCCCAAGAAATAATTGCCGTCTCTCTTCTGCACATGCTGCTAACGGCCGATAGCACGGTTGCCCAAAATACGCTCATCGTGGGAGAAAAGCCCATGAGCATAAAAACAACAATTGAAATCAGAGAAAAGAAGTGATACCAATAACGGCAGGCAAGGATCCAGGCTTTTTCTGTTACTTGTTTTTTACCCTTGCGCATACCGTATTTGCGACTATCGATTTCGACCATGACAAACAGGCCTAAATAAAATAATATAGTCGGTATCGTTGCCATTACCAATACATCCAGATAATTGATACCCAGAAAATCAGCAATCAGAAATGCCGCCGCACCCAAGACTGGTGGTGAAATGATCGCACCTAATCCGCCAGCCGCGAGTAATCCACCAGCAGCATTTTTATCATAGCCAACTTCTTGAAGCATTTTGCCCGCAACAGAGCCAACGGTTACAGTTGTCGCTACACCTGAACCGGATGGACCACCCAGCAAAAAAGAAGATAAAACAATGGTGCGGCCTACGTTTGACGGTTGACCCCCTAGTACCGAGAAAGACCAGTCAATGAAAAACTTTCCGGCGCCTGTAAATTGCAAGAAGGCACCAAAAATCGTAAACAAGATAATCAAGGACGAAGAGACATCTACAGCTGAACCATAGATACCTTCGAGTGTCATGTACATGTGTCCAAGCAGGCGACCCATGCCGTAGCCTTTATGCGTCCATGGTTCGGGTAAGTAGTTCCCAAAAACTGCATAGCAAAGAAATGAGACCGTGATACACAACAAGATCCAACCATTGGTCCGCCTTAGCGCCTCAAGGATAAGCAACAACAAGGTGATGCCCCAAGCTATATCACCGAAGAATGGGTCAGTGTTGCGCTCTAAAAAATCTTCTCCACCATTGGAAATCACAAAAAATATGGCAATGGATAAACCTGCAGCAATAACATCCCACCACATCAAACGATCAACGTAGCGTTTACTTACTGGAAAGATCAAAAACACCAGTGCCAACACCATCGCCACGTGCAATGGCCGCATGGTCGTCGTGGGGATAATCCCATATGCCGCATACAGATGAATGAGTGACATCCCAACGCAAGCCAAGGTGATCATGACACCTAGCCACCCTTTGAATTTGCTTTGGGTACCTTCTTCCTCAGCAATTAATTCATCGAGTTTTTCCTGTAAAGCACGCTCCTCCGATTCAGAAAGGACTTTTGTTGTTTCTACTTCACTCATCTTCAACTCCAAAAAAAAAGGATCTATCAACAGAGATCCTACTCAAACCACTTATTAGTGATTTATTATATTTAATGTATCACGATTATAATTTAACCACCAGAAACAGCGACCGAATTATAAAAACAAACATCCTCTTATCGACTGAGTCAATAAGAGGACTTAGATACCACCTACATCAAGGTGGTAGAGATAAAGCTTAGTTTACTTTATGATTTTTTTCTGAGAAATACTTCATGGCACCAGGGTGAAAGGCCAAAGGTGTTGCACTCTGCAGTTGATTTTCAAGCTTGATATCGCCGGCAGCTTTATGAACCATCATGAGATCTGTACGTTTTTCAAGAATGGTTTTGACAACGTTGTATGCAGTTTCATTGGACATTTTACCGTTGGCAACTAATATGTTTGCAATCGAAGCATTTTTATTATCAGTTGTCATACCTTTGTAGGTGCTCATTGGGATCACATCTGAATAATATAAATTACCATACTTCTTGACCATGCCGGGAATGGCTGATGTGTGATCAATCATTTGAATAGTCGTGCCAGGGGTGTTGGCAAGATCAGAGACTGCACCGGTTGGCAAACCGCCCACCCAGGTGAATGCTTGTATTTTTCCGTCTTTTAGCGCATTCACAGACTCAGCCACGCTCAAACGCTCACGAACCACCGTGACACCAGCAGCTTCAAACATACGTGTTGTCATGACTTCGGTTGCTGAACCGATAGAGCCAACTGAAACACGCTTGCCTTCCAGACCCTTGAGATCCTTGATGCCAGTAGATGTGGTGGTAACTAAATGCATCCGATTAGGGTAAAGCACCAACAGCGTCTGGGCATCGACTTTGTCAGCACCTGAGAATTTTCCGGTTGCATTAACTGCATCCTTAGCTGCATCAACCATGGTCAACGCTATATAAGGTTTGCCGGTTGCAATCAACTTAAGATTCGAAACTGAGCCACCAGTAACTTCAGCCGTAGCTTGCAAGCCTGGGACATGTTTAGATATAGCTGCAGCGAACCCTCCACCTAATGGATAGTAAACACCACCAGTACCGCCAGTTGCAATAGAAATAGCCTCTGCGTGAACAGCGCCAGTTGCAACCATTGCGATAGCCGTGACCAATTTAATTAATCGCATTTAAATCCCCTTTAATTTTCTGGATAATAAAACATTATGGTAGAGCGAGTCTAAGCAAAGCATAGGAAATTCAACCATATGTTGACAAGTATCGCTCATCTGCTTGGCGATCAAAATCCGTACAAACCCTAGGAACCTGTCTTTTCTGGGCGTTCACACAGCCCGACAGCCAGGAACTGTCATCTTGATGGCTGGATTTTGCCAGTTCAGCTCGGCGCGGGCAGCGCAATCGAAGCTGCCGGCTACCCGCTGCCGGCAGCGGCTCAGGCCGGCGCCTTGGTGGTGCGCAAATAAGGCAGCTTGACGTCGATCAAGCCGTACTTTTCGCGTGCTTGGTCGTCATTGAGCGACATGGCGACGATCACGTCCTGGCCCACAGTCCAGTTGGCAGGCGTTGCAATGGATTGGTTGAAGGTGATTTGCAGCGCATCGAGCGCCCGCAGAACCTCGGCGAAATTGCGGCCGACCGTCATCGGGTAGGTCATCGACAATTTCAATTTCTTGTCCGGACCGATGATGAAAACCGAGCGCACGGTCGCGCTGTGAGCCGGTGTACGTCCGTCCGGCATATAGGCCTCGGCGGGCAGCATGTCAAACGCCTTGGACACCACCAAGTCTTCATCCGCGATGATCGGAAATCCGGCCGGCGCACCGCCGAACTTTTCAATGTCACCTTTCCACTTCTTGTGCTCTGCAACGCCATCGACCGAAACACCGATCACCTTGGTAGCGCGTTTAGCCCATTCCCCCGCCATCTGCGCGACGACCCCAAACTCGGTGGTGCACACGGGCGTGAAGTCCTTCGGATGGGAGAACAGAATCGCCCAGCTGTCGCCGATCCAGTCGTGAAAACTAACCGTCCCTTGGTCAGACTCGGCGGTGAAGTTGGGCACGGTATCGTTGATGCGCAGTGACATGTCTTCTCTCCTGGTGATAAGACGAGGAGTTTAGGCCGGCATAACCTTACCCAAGCTTGACCCATATCAAATGAAACGTGATGCCGGTGCGCAGACTGCCTGCATAACAACAGCGAGGGCTTTAGTGGAGTACCAGGATGACAAATGCGTCGGAGCACAGCGCTCTCTGGGTTGGCTGTGGTGCAACGATGGGGGCTGAGCCTTGGCGAAGAACTGTGGGCAGACTGTGAAGTCTGTGGCTGCGTGGCTTAGGGTGCTGGTAGCCGCTATCAGAAAGATGAGTAGGTGTTTGATACGCATCTTTGCCATTGTGTGGGTGCTTAACTTGAACTCTTGCAGCAGGAGCTATCGTTTTGAATGGGTGGGCAAGGTACATCACCATAACTGCAAAAGACACAGCAATCGCCTCGCTTTGGCTTGAGCAAGGTTTGACAGAACGTGCACTCATAGAAAAAAGTACAGCTATCGGTTGGCATGGTCTCTTGTTTGCTTTGACCACAGCTTGGGCAGGTTAGCGTTGATCGTGTTTCCATGAATTAGTCATTTATTGTGCTGGGTCTTGGTAGCGCCTAGTACTGTGATGGTGTCGCCGTCTGCCACGCTGACGACTGTGCCCGTCATCTCAGCCGCTAGGGCCAGGCTGGTGCACAGGGCAAGGAAGATGGGTAGGTGGCGCATTAGGCGCTATTTCGAGCAGACAAACTTGTACATCGTCTCGCCAGTTGTATTTGGCGGTGATTCAATCCACTTGCCACGGACTTCACCCAACCTCAGTGTTTTGCCGCTCGCCATAGCTTCACTGTGTGCACTGTAAGAAATTACCTTAACCACTTTATTTTTGCAGTCGTATTCCTCCCTGTAGCGAGAGGACATCAACCCGTCCGAGTCTCTTTGCTTTTTATCTGTCAAAGTCCACGCCCTGCGTATATGTCCATCTACTTTTATCGAGGACGGGTCAATGTAGTACGTCGCCTCGTCAGCTTCACCAACTTTGAACCATTCAGCCGATGCCGTGCCCGTAGCCATCAACAATACTAGAAAAATAGCTGTAAGTCTCAAGCTGTTCTCCCTGTTGTTATGGCCGTAGTCTACCCAACGGCAGCGCTTGGCTTTGACTGGTGGCAGCGGCTAATGGTTCTATAAAGCCGTCGCTCAATCAGCAGCATCCCAGCCGTCTTGCAGACGCTGGCGGCGAATAAATCTGGGAAAGGTCTAGCAGCGGTTGCTGCTCTCGCTTGCGGCCAGTTGGGGGTAGTCGCCAATGACTGGTGCGGGCAGTAGACTGGGCCGCGCTCAATCCTTGAGGCTCACCCCCAGGGCATCCAGCTTCCTTGTATACGAGTCCCTGCGTTTTGCTGCCTTTGCAGCTGTTTCGGTGGCCGCTTGGACTGCCTTGGGCCCCTTTTGCGCAGCAGCTTTGATCAATCCAAACTTGTGAGCAGCATCTGCCTGCGCCCGTTTGAAAGTGGCGATGAGTTCGGCATGGGCAAGGGATGGATTCACAGGTACCTCTATATCTGATAGCGCTATTTTCTGCGATCTTTCGCACCCAACGCCGTGCAAGGCACGGATGCCGCCATGGGCTTAGAGTGATTGGCTTTAAAGGGTGAACTGACCATCAATGAGCGCCATTACGCTTAAAGTTTGACGTTAGTGCGAAGCAACGCTGTTCTCAATTCGCGATTAGCAGGTTTTGAAACATCCACCTGTTGAACACCCAGGTCGAACGATGAGCCTGGCCTGATGCTGGTTGGCAGTATCTTTTTTGCGGGATTCGCAGTGGGGTACGTGCCCTGACCCGGACACATGCGAACGGAAAACCCGAATTCTTCGAGTACGCCTTTCGCATACAACTCCGCCAATTGTTGAAACGTCACGAAGGCTGAGCGTTTAACTTCTTTGAATCCTGGCTCACGGATGTCCCGAACGATCTCGAATTTACCAAGCGTATCTCGCTGCGTATTGGTAAACGGATGCAGTAGATAAGTCTGACGAACCCCATTCTTTTTGGACACCCGCGTGTGCTCGACGGCGATATCAGTTAACAGCATATTGTTTTCCTCTTTTTTTTAAGCCACAGCTTGCCCAACCGCATCAGCCGCCATCCCCCAAAAAGTCTCAGATCATGTTTTTACACACCCAGACACTGGGGAATCGATGCCCTTTGAGATGCGAAGTGCTCGACATGGGCAACCCACACCCTGAGGGAGAGGACTTTAACTGAACGACAGCAAATGGCAGATCCATATTGCAATGTGACAGACTGCTTTGGGTCTTAAAGAGTCGACCATGCGGGAAGCCTGGGTGGCTGCTTGCTATATTTGATGACGATCCGAAGTTTCAAACTGCCCGCCCCAAAGCTGACAATTGGACTGGCTATGTCGCCCAAAGGCTCAACCGGGCGTCTATTGAGGGCGCCGGTGAAAAGCGAACCAACCGTTTCTTTGCCGATGCCAGACTACCCTCTGCTGAAAGAGGCCACATTAGAAGACTACAAAGGCAGCAGTTATGACCGTGGTCACATGGCTCCAGCAGGGGATATGCCAACAGCACAGGCAATGGCGCAGAGCTTCTCACTGGCCCACATGGTTGCACAGGCGCCAGAGTTCAACCGAGGGGTATAGGCAAAGTCAGTAGAGGCAGCAACTCGCAAGTACGCCAGAGCAGCCAAGGGCAATGTGTATGTGATCACTGGCACTGGCTATGAACCCAGCATTGCAGAAAGTCCAAGTCTTGGAACGGCGCAGGTTCGCAGGCCTACGTACCTGTTCAAGCTGGTCTATGACGAAACCAGGAACATGGCCTGGGCGCATTGGTGTCTGAACGATAACACGGTCAAGGGCAGCAAGCCTATTAGCTATGCTGAACTGGTGCAGCGCACCGGGGTGCAGTTCTTGCCGGGTGTTAGACGTATCGACTGACTCCAAGAGACACATTGATGCCGGCCACGAACAGCCGGTTACTGGAAGTCCGGCGTGTCACCTGGCAGCGGGCATTCGTGACCTTCGCGTTTGCCACGTTTGCTGTCATAAAGCAATTGAACCTGCTTGCCCGTTAAGCGTTCTGGCCGCGGCATGGGCAAGCAGAACGGTTGCTGCAAAACCCTCAGCAAGCAAGTTTGAACCCCGCAAATACCGGCTCGACCCGCATGAATGCGAGTTGTCGGGTAACGCGGGTCGGTATTTCCCCGACCATTTTCAAAAAAGGTACCCGTATCTGATTACAAGCCTGCTAAGGGGTCAAATGTAATCGGGGACAATGGCAGCCTCTGTAAAGGAAAACTATTCACATCACGCAGCGCCTTGTTCGTTCCGCTATCGGTATCACATAGCTCCGAAGACGGTTGTTCTTGATGCCGCCAAGCAGGCGGTTGATATGCAACGCAATCTGAGCATCGCGAAGGAAGACGAAATGATTGCCAAACTCCAGTCAAACGGTATAAAGGTCAACCGCGATGTCAACGGCGCCGCATTCCAAGAAGCGATCAAGCCGGTCTGGACAGCCTTCATCAGCAAAAATGGTGACAATCTGGTGAACGAAATTCGTGCTGCATCTGCTGCCAAGTAATCGAACTCAGACCGCCGATTGACCTCACCCAGCTTGCGGAACCGCCGCCTGATGGTAAGGGAACGGCGGTCGTCCAAGACCACAACTTCAAACCAATAAAGAGAGCATCCGCACCATGATCACACGCTACGCCCTGTTCGAAGGTCACGTTCACGACGGGCAAACGGAGGCATTTCGCGCCGCCGTTCTGGCCGAAGTCCTGCCCAAATGGAAGGCGTTCCCGGGAGCCCTTGCCGTCAGGGTATGTTTTGCCAACGAGCGTGATGAGGGAGCACCCGAGTTACCATTGGTTCTAGCGATTAGCTATCCGGACCGGGGCTCCGTCGATGTGGCCCTGGCCAGTCCCGTTCGCGCCGAGGCCAAGGCAGCGACCGAAGCCGTGTTGTCGCGCTTCTTCACCGGTCGCATTCACCATCACATTACAGAAGCACATGACCATGTGCTCTGATGCCAGCCACTGAACGCCGGTCTCGGTTTCAACTTGAGACGGCACATAGAAAAACCTGCCAGACTGACTGGAAAGCAATCTCTGATGGACGAAACCGCTGAAAAACTGACCAAGAAAAGCCTAATCAACTACGGCGAATTGCCCCTGAAGTTACTTCAAGCCCGCGCCACCGGCATATCCTCCAGCCGTGTCGTGTAGCCAGGCGTCCGTCTCTCCTGCTTCATTGACCATGCGCGCTTGTCACCGGCCAGCCCTGCGCTGGCCATCAGCACCGTACCCCTGCCGTAACGGTCATTGATGCCATCCAGGGCCGACATCAAGCGGCTGCGGTCTTTGGCCTCATCAGCTTGCAGATCCAGCTCACCTTGCTGCACCGTGTTACTTTGCAGGTCAAGCATCATCACACCCGCCTTAGCGTAGTTGAAGCCGGGTTGGTAGATGGCCTTGAGCCCAGCCAGCGCTGCCTGGACGATCACGGCGGTATCTGCACTGGGGCGACGTAGCGGCACCGTGGTGGAACGGCTGTACTGTGGGTCTTTCCTGAAGGGGCTGGTCCGGATAAACACCAGCACCTGGCTGGTGGTGCTGCTTTGCTTGCGTAGCTTCTGTGCTGCCCGGCTGGCAAACTCGGTCACGGCTTCGTTCAGGTCTTTGAGTTCGGTGATAGGGTGTCCGAAGGATCGGGTGCAGGCAATCTCCTGTTTAGGTGCCGGGGCATGGTCCAGGTCAATACACGGCATACCCTGCATCTCACGCACCGTACGCTCCAGAATGACTGACCAGCGTCGCTTCACCATAGCAGGATCAAGCCTCACCAGATCCAGCACGGTATGGATGCCAGCCTGGGTGAGTTGCTTGGTGATCTGCCTGCCGATACCCCAGACCTCATTGACCGGGGTGGCTGCCAGCACGGCATCGAGTTCTGCTGGCGCCAATGCCGATAGGTTGCAGACTTGTGCCAGGTGCTCAGGGTAACTGCCCGGCTTACGCTCAGCCGTCTTGGCAATGTGATTGGCCAGCTTGGCCAGGGTCTTGGTGGTGCCGATGCCTATCCCGCACGGGATGCCGACCCATTGCAGGATGCGTGACCGGATCTTGTGACTGCGCTCCACCAAGTCACCTCGCACACCAGTCATGTCAATGAAGGATTCGTCGATGGAGTAAACCTCTTGTGCAGGCCCCAAGCCAGCCGCCAAACTCATCATGCGGTCGCTCAGATCGCCGTACAAGGCAAAGTTGGCCGACAGGGCTACCAGGCCGTCAGACTCCGCCATGTGTCTGATCTTGAACCAGGGTGCGCCCATGGCAATGCCGAGCACCTTGGCCTCGTTGGACCTGGCAATGGCGCAGCCATCGTTGTTGCTGAGAACCACCACCGGCAGGCCGTTGAGGCTGGGACGAAACACCCGCTCGCAGCTCACAAAGAAGTTGTTGCCATCCACCAGTGCGTACACCCCATCACCTCAAACTGGAAACTGCTTGATGCTGCTGGTCACCACGCCCCAGATCTCCAGGATCTGGCCGTCCTTGGGCACGATGTCGGGAAAGGTGGGGTTGGCTGCCTTGAGCTTGATGCGACCCTGGCGCTGGTACAGCTGCTTCACCGTGAAGTCACCGTCCACAATGGCGACAACGATGTGGTTGTTGCGGGGCTTGATGGCCCGGTCCACCACCAGGATGTCGTTGTCAAAGATGCCCGCTTCGACCATGGAATGCCCGCTGGCGCGCAGGAAGTAAGTGGCCTGGGCATGGGTAATCAGCATCTGCGTCAGGTCAATACGCTTGGCACCGAGGTCTTCCGCCGGGGACGGGAAGCCAGCACACACGCGGTTGCGGATGAGCAAGGCCAGCAACGGTGCATCAGAGGCGGGGACGGGTTGACTGGCTGACATGGTACTGTTCATTTATCCAGTATATTGCAGAAGACCACAATCCGGACATGAATACGACCCAACCCTACCTCAGCGAAACCGAAAACACGACCCGTGCCGAGGTCGATGCCCTTCAGGGCCTGACCTTGCTCGAATTTGGCACCGACTGGTGCGGCCATTGCCGCGCCGCCCAGCCTGCGCTGGCGCAGGCGCTGTCGAAACTCCCGCAGTGGCGCCACCTCAAGGTTGAAGATGGCTCAGGCCGCCCACTTGGGCGCAGCTACCGCGTCAAGCTCTGGCCAACGCTGGTGCTGCTTCGTGACGGGCAGGAAGTGGCGCGCATGGTGCGCCCAACCCAAGCCGCCGAGATCATGGCCGCGCTGAACGCCGCATGACAGCGCCAGCCCTGTCGTCCACGCTGGACAAGAATGCTTAATTTTTAGGCAGCTACCGCAAACCCAGGACTGGCGCCACCTTCAAGAGTTGTCCCGCAAGTTATCAACAGATTGAACCACAGGCGTTGGTGACAAGTTTGCTAGGCGCACGGTCAACGAGGGCAACAAATCAGCGCTACCGTGCTTGGATGTGCAGCCACTATCAAGCCAGTAAAGAACGGGAAGGCTTGCATCGTCACTTCAGCGTGGAGCCGTCAGCCGACCTGGGTAAACATGATCTTTGGCCCGGCTGTGTGTGCAGTATCACCAAGACTGAGAATCCCGCAGAGTTGGCACCCGCAAATATGCAGCACGCGCTGGTGGCAATGTGTATGTCATCACTGGCCCTGTCTATGAGCCCAGCATTGCAGAAAGCCCCAGCATTGGTTCAGGGAGAGTTCGAGTGCCTAAGTACCTGTTCAAGTTGGTGTACGACGAAACCAGGAACAGGGCCTGGGCGCATTGGTACCTGAACGATGACACGGTCAAAGGTATTTAGCCCATTCGCTATGCGGAACTGGTGCAGAGAACTGGGGTGAGGTTCTTGCCGGGTGTGATGCAGTGACCATCGTCATGACAAACTCAGCCCCAATGAGTTCAAGCGGCAGTGTCAAACTAAGCTATGAGGAACGTCTAGAGATTTGCGGGAATACCACGCCCTCTTCCCCAATGGATTTGGTCTTGGCAGCAGGCAATCCACTGCGCCGTATGAGACAAACAGCTTATCAATTCAGCCAAGCGAGTTTGCTTAACCGCCTGGGTTAAGGGATTCGTGCAATGAGGGAAAATTCAAGCAGATGACTTTATTCATTGATCAATCAATGCTTGTCAAGATAGCCATTTGCTTGTGCGACGACAAGTTTCTAATGAACAATTATTCAGTTGTGTGCGCATTGTCCAGCCGAAGAAAGCCAAAGCGTCGCTGTACGTCATACGGGAAGATGTCTGGCATCTCACCGGCCAAGATGCGTTGCTTGTTGTCATTCCAAAAATCGGGGTCTAGCAGGTCAGCGTGATGCTTGAGGAAAGCCTGTCGTACACGCGCGTTGCCGAGTAAGAAAGGTCCGAAAGTTTCTGGGAAAACATCTTTGGCGCCCACTTCAAACCAGACCTGACCGGGGTCTTGTTCTTCTGTCTGATCATCACGAGGCGGGACGCGTCTGAAGTTGCAGTCAGTGATGTATTCAATTTCGTCGTAGTCGTAGAAAACGACCTTGCCTTGACGCGTGATACCGAAGTTTTTCCACAACATGTCGCCAGGAAAAATGTTGGCAGCAATCAAATCTTTGAGCGCATTGCCATACTCAATGACAGCACGTTCTATGCCGGCGGTGTCGCCAACAGCATCAGCTTCTTTCAAATGGATGTTCAGCGGAATCATGCGCCGCTCGATGTATGCGTGTTCGATGACCAACTCTGCCTCGCGCGCACCGTCGTTTATTTCGATAAGCTTGCTGCAACTGCTGCGCAGTTCCTCTAGCAGCTCCGGCTCGAACCTGGACAATGGCAGCGCCACTTTGCTGTACTCCAAGGTATCCGCCATGCGGCCCACCCGATCGTGGTACTTCACCAGTTGGTACTTGCCTTTTATTTGCTCTCGCGTGGTCTTTTTCTGCGGCGGAAAATTGTCGCGAATGATTTTGAATACAAATGGAAAAGATGGTAAATCAAAGACCAGCATCACCATGCCTTTGATACCTGGCGCAATGCGAAAGCGGTCGGTACTGTGGCGCAGATGGTGCAGCAGATCTCGGTAAAAGCTATTTTTTCCCTGCTTTTGCAAACCCAGCGCACTGTAAATTTCCGCCCTGGGTTTGCGGGGCATCAGGGTGCGCAAAAATTGCACATAGGCGCTGGGAATTTGCATGTCCACCATGAAATAGGCCCGTGCGTAACTGAATAAAGTTTGCAAGTCGTCTTCAGTGTGCAAGACCGTGTCGACCGCAAGCTGCGTTGCGGTAGTGTGCAGCAAGGGCAAGGCAATAGGGGTTATCTGATAGCCGTTGATGATCTTGCCGACAACGTAAGCCCCTTTGTTTCTGTAAAACAAACTAGAAAGAACTTGAATTTGGAAGTTGGCTCTGGGAACAAATGGCATGCCCAAAACGCTTTGTAAAACTTCGGCAACATCGACAGCATCACGCGCTAAGTCTTCAAATGTGAGTTCAAGCTTAAAGTCGCGCAACAGTTGCGCCCAGGTCTGATGCCAAACGGGAAAATTTGGGTAATAAACGCGGTAGGCACCTGGTCCAGTGCCTTCCTCAAGTTCGATGTATTCAGTCGAGACCGCAGGCCGGACAAAGATGAAGTCGTTGTGGAAGTAGCTGCGGTGCAGGATCTTGGTTGTCACAGAATTAAAAAATGTCTCGGCCAACTCAGGTTGTTGATGTTCAACCAACAGGCCCACGTAGAGCCGCTTGATCTCTCGCCATATTTCCACAGGCAAACTCGACACCGCAAAATCCGCCTCTAAGCGCTGGGTGGCTTCGCCCACACGTTTGTCGTAGAACTCTATGCGCTCTCGCACAGCACTTCGCTGTCCATGCCAATCACCTACTTCAAAGCGGTGTTTCGCCCCGCGATTGGTCTCGCTGAACATGTTGTAGTGACGCTCAAACCCCTCCAACATGGCGCGCGCAATGCCCAGGGCCAGGTTGTCCTGAGAAGTTGTCGATGTCATGGCCATGGATGAAGTGCGTGGTTGATCAAAGTCAAGCAACAGTTTAAACCGCGTCAGTCATCAACAGCTTTCTGGCTTGGCGATACGTTGCGCATGCCAAGGCCTGATATATTAGGCAACCTTTATATATTTACATTTTTGTTTTTAAACCGATGAAGCTCACAGACTTACTCAATGCTGGCTCCGATGAAGCCATCGCTATTTCTGCTCCTTCCAGGCCCTCACTGGACTTTCTTGGTTTGCGGCAATTGGTCGCCAGCACAACAAAGACCCTTAACGATGCGGGTATTGGTCGCAACGACAGGGTCGCCATTGTGCTGCCCAATGGCCCTGAAATGGCCACTTGTTATCTGGCATGCGCCTGTGCAGTAACCAGTGCACCGCTGAATCCGGCTTACCGTGTTGACGAGTTCGAGTTCTACTTGGATGACTTGCAAGCCTGTGCGCTCATTGTTGAGAAAGGCAGCAACTCGCCAGCCTTGGCTGCAGCTCAGAAATTAGGCATACGAATCATTGAATTGCTTGTTCCTGAGGGCGCTTGTGCTGGCCAATTCACGCTGGCTGCTGGTGCACACGCCCCCTGCGACCATGGCGGCAATTCGTCTGCTAGCGACGTCGCCATGATTTTGCACACCTCGGGAACCACCTCAAAGCCCAAACGTGTGCCGCTCACGGTAGAGAACTTATGCGCATCGGCCAAACACATCGCTGCCACGCTGCAGTTCACACCCCAAGACGGCGGTCTGAACATCATGCCCTTGTTCCATATCCATGGCTTGATCGCAGGTCTGTTGGCCCCCATTTCTGCGGGTTCACGCGTGTTTTGCACACCAGGGTTCAACGCCCTGCGCTTCTTCAAATGGATGGAAGAGGCCAAACCCACGTGGTACACCGCTGTACCCACTATGCACTTGGCCATCGCTACACGCGCCAAACACAATGTACAGACCATTGCTCGACATCCGCTGCGTTTCATACGCTCCTCATCATCGTCCATTCCGCCACAACTCATTGAGCAGATCGAACGCTTGTTCAACGCGCCATTGGTGGAGTCTTACGGCATGACTGAAGCCTGTCACCAAATGGCGGCCAACCCCCTGCCGCCTGCCAAGCGAAAGCCTGGAACCGTCGGACCGGCAGCTGGACCAGAAATCCGCATTCTTGGCGAAGCTGGCGGCTTCCTAAGCCCTGGAGAAATCGGCGAGGTGGTCATTCGCGGCCCCAATGTCACCCCAGGCTATGAAAATAATGACAAGGCCAATGCTGAGGCCTTTGTCAACGGCTGGTTTCGTACGGGCGATCAAGGCATGTTGGATGATGAGGGCTACCTCAGCATCACAGGTCGCTTGAAGGAAATCATCAACCGCGGCGGCGAGAAGATCAGCCCAAGGGAGATTGATGAGATCTTGCTCGACCATGTATCGGTAGCCCAGGTTGTTGTCTTCGGCGCGCCACATAAACGCTTGGGCGAAGAGGTGGCTGCCATGGTGGTGTTGCACGAGGGGCACGAGTGTTCAGAGCGCGAACTTCAACTCTTTGTCTCGGTGCGTGTAGCCGCTTTCAAGGTGCCTAAGAAAATTCTATTTGTTGAAGAACTGCCCAAAGGCGCTACAGGGAAACTGCAACGCATTGGATTAGCGCAGCGCATTGGCCTTGGCTTTGGCTCGTTTGTACAGGGCGAGTTCTGATTCATGAAGTACACCATCGTCGGAGCTGGGGCCATTGGCGGTTACTTGGGCGCCAAACTGTCGCAGGCCGGGGAAGAGGTTACCTTCATCGCCCGCAACCGTAACCTTGCGGCCATCAACGCCCGTGGCATGACGCTGCATTTGCCAGATGGCAGTATGCAGCAAGCCAAGCACGTTCGTGCCGTGCAGGACCCGGCTGAGCTTGGCCCACAGGACGTGGTGTTGCTCACGACCAAAGCGCATCAGCTGCGCGAGTTGGTGCCCGGACTGCGCGCGCTATTAGGCCCTGAGACCATGGTGGTCAGCATGGTCAATGGCATACCTTGGTGGTACTTCCAGAAGCTCGGTGGCGCCTACGACGCTCACCAGTTGAGCAGTGTGGACCCTGACGGGGCATTGGCCGCTGGCATCGAAGTCAAGCACATCATCGCTAGCATTGTGTACCCTGCTGCCGAGTTGTTGGAGCCTGGCGTGGTGAAGGTCATCGAAGGCAACCGCTTCACATTGGGTGAGCTCGACAACCAACGCACCCCACGTATTGAAGCGCTGAGCAAGTCCATGATGGCCGCAGGCTTTAAAGCGCCCATCTCGCGCGACATTCGCTCAGAAATTTGGGTCAAGCTCTGGGGCAACCTCACCTTTAACCCAGTGAGTGCATTAAGCCACGCCACACTTGAAGACATTTGCCGCTACCCGCTCACGCGGGAGTTGGCTCAGCGCATGATGGAGGAAGCGCAGCGCGTGGCTGAAAAGCTGGGCGTGATCTTCAAAGTGTCCGTCGAGCAACGCATTGCCGGAGCTCAAGCGGTTGGTGCGCACAAGACCTCTATGCTGCAAGACGTCGAGCAGGGTCGCGCCTTGGAGTTGGAAGCGCTTTTGGGCAGTGTGGTGGAATTGGCGCGCATCACCGACTCCCCTACCCCAACCATAGACGCCATCTACGCTGTCACATCTTTGTTGTCACACACCATGACGCAGCAAGGTGGCAAGCTGACGGTGCAAAGTGCCTGAAACAAGACGCCTGTGGTGCAGTGCCGTTCTCAGCCGTAGCGGTTGCTGAGCACACCAAGGCCGTCTATTTCTATCTCGACATCGGTTCCCAAGCGCATGGGCAAAGAACCCACGGAGGTGCCACACAGCACCACGTCGCCTGGTTCCAGCGTCATGTCATGAGACAGACTTGACAGCAGCGTCAGCGGCTCGAAAATCATGTCTGACAACGGGTAATTCTGTCTCTCGCGGCCATTGACACGGGTACGCACACTGGCTGATGTCCAATCAAAAGTGGTGTCAATCCAGGGACCAAGCACGCCAAAGGTATCGAAACTTTTGGCTCTGGACCATTGCGCGAAGCTGGCGTCCCGGTTGATGAGTTCCATGGCCGACACGTCGTTTGCAATGGTGCATCCCAGCAAGTGATCACGGACATGCTCAAGCGCAACCGCGCGCATACGCCGACCCACCACCAAGGCCAATTCGCCTTCGTAAAACACAGCGCCGTCGTAACTGGCAGGTTTGATCACCGCTTGCTGGTGGGCGGCCAAACTGCTGGGGGCGCGCAAAGCGTACAGCGGCTCATCAGGAATGCTCTGGTTCTGCTTGGTGGCCAGCGCATGAAAGTTCTTCCACAAAACGATGACCTTGGAAGGCTCGACAGGCGGCAGCCACTGCACTTGTTCAAGCACAAGCGCATCACCATCATCACGCCAGTCGGTATACGGGGAACCGAGCACAGGCTGAACCACACCGTCGATGACGTAGGCGTAAGTGGGTTGACCTTGGTGGCCTTGCATGCGAATCCATTTCATGCTGGAAATTCTAACCACCGCCAGTCATCAACATCTTGTGTTCTTGACCCCCTTCATTCTTCAGTGTCCAAAACCATTAGATACCATCACTGCAACGAGGTTTGGCTTTGGACTTCACCCGCGTCCGTAGACATAAATCAACTTCCGGTTTGATTTGACTGGGCGCACCAGGCCACCTCGAATCGCGGCACTTGGGGGGCTTGAGGACACGTAGGGGATAAAAAAGTTGAAAGCACGGGGCTGGGCGAAACCGAGCCTTTCCCCATTTAGACAAAAAAGCCCTGTTTGAGCAGCCATCATCAAACCGGATGCAAACCGGAACGTGGCAAAGAGGCTGAAAGTTGTTTTTTGCAGGGACTGGTGAAGTCGAATCTTTACAAAACCCGCACAGCAAAAATGAGCTCTAAAAGTGGTTTAATTCCACGTTTTTATGTCCGATCTGTTTCATGTTGCATCAATTTTCAATGACTTCGAATCTTGCGATTGACATCGTCTACCTCTGGGTCAATGGCAACGATGGTGCATGGCGCGCCAAGCGTCAAAAATATGCTCAAAAATTAGAAGCCACCGGCAACTTAAGTTTTGCCAAGTTTGGCAATGTTGAAGGACGGTACCGCGACAACGACGAGTTGCGGTTTAGCTTGCGCGCACTAGAAAAGTTTTTTCCTGAACACGGGCATATTTACATCGTCACGGATGGTCAAGTGCCCGATTGGTTCCAAGCTTCAGATCAAATTACCCTGATCGATCATCATCAACTGATCCCCCATTCAGCCTTGCCCACATTCGATTCAGGCAATATCGAGTCTTATATTCATCACATTCCAGGACTGTCAGAACGTTATTTTTATTTGAACGACGATGTGTTCTTTGGTGCGCCTGTCTGTTTGGATAATTGGTTTTTTGGAAATGGCATTCATGTCTCTTGGTCTGATGAGCCTGAGGTGATGGGCAACAAGTTGCAAGCTGAATCGACATCCCTCGAGAATGCCAGTCGCCTGTCCAAACAGTGGCTACAAACCAAATCAGATCACGCGAACTTAAGCAATGATTCAACGGTCCGAAAAATGGACCCCCAGTACCAACATACGCCCAGAACTTTCTCGCATTCCCCAAGGCCCATGTTGAAGTCGGTGATGTTAGAGATTGAACGAGATGCGCCTGAGTTATTTGAGCGGGTCAGGTCAACTGTTTTTCGTACTTGGAATAAGCCCACCATCATTTCTGACTTTGTATTGCGCTGGGCTTTGGCCCATGGCTTTGCCAAAACAATAGACCACTCACATTTATACATAGCGACTGGACAATCGTTAGAAGCACAATCTCTCAAGCACCTCAAAAATCTGTTTGGCAGGCTAGATTTCTTTTGCATCAACGACACCACAGACGATGCTAAGGACTGCGATCCGCGTCTGGTTCAAATTCGTCAAATTTTGAGTGCACTTCTGCCCGATGCTTCCCCCTGTGAGCTTGTAAATAGCACCGCCGGCAGCATGCAACAACTTCATGCCAACGTTTAGTGCTTAAAAGCATGGCATCTGATGCTGTTTGAATCGCTCCGGAAAGTGAGGAGGCTCCAAACTTTGAGCCACTAGTCGCACCAGACCACCCCGAATCGCGGCACTTGTGGGTCGGTGACGCGCCTAGGGGCGTGAAAAGTCGAAAGCACGGGGTTGGCTAAACCACGCCTTTTCCCATTCGAACAAAAAATCCGCCTTTGGACGGTAATCATCAAATGCCGACGCGGGTCATCCAGACATCCATTTGATCTTGCTGCCTTAGTCACACCTCTTGAAGTTACTCGCAAGGCATTCGCGAGCTATCCTCTGAGCATCTGCGATTTGCTGGTTTTAGTTTTTCAGATTGGCGACCCTAATGGGTTGGGATTCGTAAGGACTTGGCCTCATAACGGTTCAAGTTCAGTCTTTGGCCAAGGGCTAGCAAATGGCGCGGCTTGGCGCTTAAGTAGCGATGACCTTGCAAGCTATCCAGATTTTCAGATCGTGATGTGTCGGTTGTGAGCAGTGCAGAGACAATCTCACACCACCTCCAGTGTTCGGCTTGCCAAACACTGCGCCGATTTGTCATCACGTTGAAACAACATGTCTGATCAAGCATTGAACTTACTGGGAACGCATTTGTTGGCTTGTTCTTTTGACCCATTAACGGGGTACTACCGCGACGGCTGTTGCAACACAGATGCACACGACCATGGCAGCCACGTCATGTGTGCACGGATCACGCAAACTTTCCTGGATTTTTCATTCGCCAAGGGCAATGACCTGATTACTCCACGTGGTGAATTTCGCTTTGCAGGTTTGAAGGCGGGCCAGCGTTGGTGCTTGTGTGTACGCCGCTGGCGAGAAGCATTTGAAGCCGGTGTGGCGCCTGGCGTGGTACTGGCTTGTACGCACATGCGTGCCCTTGATTTCGCGACCCTAGCGCAATTACAGTCTTGCGCAGTTGATTGAACCGAGTTTTATCCCCCCCCCGCTTTAACAAAGACCACTCATGTCTCGCACTTCAACCTTAAAAAAAGATGTGAAAGATCCACTGATCTTGGCGCCAAGCATAGAAGTCGAACAACTCGATCACGCGCTGGCGCAGCAAGGCTATGCGGTCATGCTTCCATCGCAGGTAGCCCGTTGGGCCGCTTGCGACCTGGCTGCTTTGCAGGCTTTGATCCCAGCTTGGGATGACATGCCCTTGGACAACTATCTCAAAGACGGTGGGCATTACCGCCGCCGCCGCCATAGTTGCTTTGAATTCAAAGATCAAGCCTTGACGCAGGTGCCTCATCGGGCACACTGGCAATCACTGGATTACAACGCCTTGCATGGGGGTATGCAACGCTGGTTTGAGCCCATATCAACAGCGGTCGTCAACAGCCTCGCATGGCGACAAGTTTTGTCTGCGATGGCACGTACCTGCGATGGCTTGCGCGGCTCAGTTAATGGCAAATGGTGCATTGAGGCACACCAGTTTCGCATCGACACCAGTGAAGGTATTGGTCGCCCAACGCCCGAAGGTGCGCACCGCGATGGTGTGGACTTTGTGGCTGTGTTTTTACTCAACCGATACAACATCAAAGGTGGTGAAACACGGGTGTTTGATGCCCATGGACCTCAGGGTGAACGCTTCACACTCACTGAACCTTGGTCACTGTTGTTTTTGGCTGATGCGCGTGTGATCCATGAGAGCACGCCCATCCAACCCCTGCAGGCAGGCGGTTACCGCGACACCTTGGTACTGACCTGCCTCGCAAACGTGTTCCAAACCGAACAAACTTAAGCCACTGACAAGCCGCGAAAGTACGTCAAGGTGTCGACACAAGCAACATTCAAAGGCAACAAGCAAAGCCTGCCTTCTAAGCCCTGCAAGGTCTGTGGACGCGCGATGACTTGGCGCAAGGCCTGGGCCAAAAACTGGGAACAGGTGCGTTATTGCTCAGACGCCTGTCGTCAAAAGAAGTCATCACAAGATACAGCGCCATGAGATACATCTTGGTCTGGTTCAAACGAGACCTGCGCTGGCAAGACCACGCACCTTTGGCTTATGCCGCCCAGCGTGCACCTGTGCGCTGTGTTTACGTCATCGAGCCTGCTATGTGGTTGCAGCCAGACATGGCGCTTCAGCATTTTGAGTTCATCCGTGAATCCTTGCAGGCGCTGGACCAGCATTTGCGAAGCTTCGGGGGCAGTCTTGAAGTTCACATTGGGGCTGTGCCAGACGTGCTAAACCAGCTGTGGCAAGAAGCGCCTTTTTCAGAATTGTGTTCGCACGAGGAAACGGGCAATGGTTTTACTTTCGCGCGAGACAGGCAGGTGGCTGACTGGTGCCAAGAAAAACAGCTGAGCTGGCGTGAATTCCCACAATTTGGTGTGGTGCGCCGCTTGAAAAATCGCAAACTGTGGCTGGCACTTTGGGAAAAGCACATGCAAAGTCCCATGCAAAACCCTGTGGCTTTGCGCTTTTGGCGCAGCACGCCAGAAAAACCGTTTGCCATGACCGCACCCAGCCACTTAAAGCACGACCCACCCCTGCGACAGCGCGGGGGTCGTGACTTGGCCCTAGCCACATTACATGGATTTTTGCATGCGCGCAGTTTGGGTTACAGGGGCGGTATTTCTTCGCCAATCTCCGCGCCTGATGCTTGCTCACGCCTGTCAGCTTATTTGGCCTGGGGATGCGTGAGCATGCGCGAAGTGGTCCAGCAGACCCGGGCCTGTTTAGACCAACTGCCGCCGCAGGCAATGCGTCACCGTTCGGGTCTGAAAGCGTTCATCAGCCGCTTGTATTGGCACTGCCACTTCATTCAAAAACTTGAAAGTGAACCTGACATTGAATGGCACAACATGCACCGTGGCTACGACGATCTGCGAGAGGCAGAATTCAACTTTGAGCATTTCGAAGCACTCAAAGCTGCACGCACGGGCTGGCCCATGGTGGACGCGTCTGTGACCATGTTGCGCGAAACGGGTTGGTTAAATTTTCGGATGCGGGCCATGCTGGTTTCCGTTGCAGCTTACCCCTTGTGGCTACATTGGCGCCCCGTGGGTGAGTGGTTGGCAACCCAGTTTTTAGACTACGAGCCAGGTATCCATTGGAGCCAGATGCAAATGCAGTCGGGTACCACCGGCATGAACACCACCCGCGTCTACAACCCTATCAAACAAGCGCAAGACCATGATCCTTTCGGCCAGTTTGTCAGAAATTGGTTGCCAACCTTGAGAAGCGTACCTGACAGCTGGTTGTTTCAACCGTGGTTGATGCCAGAAAATCTCAGAGCAAATACAGTCTTGAAGTCAGGTACAGAGATCATTCAACCTATAGTCGACTTGGCAATTACAAGCCGAGAGGCCAAACAACGCTTGCATGCCAGGCGCCAAAATCCAGCGGTCAAAGCGGGCAAGCAAGCGGTGATTGAAAAACATGCATCCAGAAAAAAGTTCACGTACCTATCGTCTGCCCAACGCACGCGCGATCACAATCCGCAACAACTTGGATTCGATTTTTAACGTGAACCCGGCTTGGCGCCATCTCTTGCAGTTGCTTGCTTGGGCAACATGCGAGCAACTAGCCAAAGCACCTCATGCTTCATGGAAAAATACCCAATGACTAACGTGCGAAATTTGATTCTGGTGCTGGGCGATCAGTTGGATTTGCAGGCTTCTGCCTTTGACGGTTTTGACCCTGCTCAAGATGCTGTCTGGATGGCAGAAGCGGTTGAAGAGTCCACCCACGTGTGGTCAAGCAAGCAGCGTATAACGCTGTTTCTAAGTGGCATGCGTCATTTCGCACAAGCCTTGCAAGACGCTGGCAGGGTTGTGTATTACCGCCGCCTGCAAAAGCACCCTGGTGCACATGAAATGCGTAGCCTGTCTGAGCAGCTCAAAGAAGATTTGGCCGCGCTCAAGCCAAGCGCAGTGCGCATGACTGCACCCGGTGACTGGCGTGTATGGCAGGCCATGAAAGCCGTGGTGGGCGAGGCTTCCTTGGTTCTGACAAGCACAGATGACCGCCATTTTTTCACCACGGTGCGGGATTTTTCAGCCCATGCCAAGGGTCGCAAGACCCTTCGGCTGGAGTACTTTTACCGAGAACTACGTCAGCGATTTGGCATATTGATGAAGGACGGCAAGCCAGAGGGTGGGCAATGGAATTTTGATGCCGACAACCGAGAGGCTTTTGGCAGACAAGGCCCCGGTGTGTTGCCACAACGCACCTCATTCACGCCTGACGCGATTACCCAAGAGGTTATGGAGCTGGTCAACCACCGTTTTGCCGAGCACCCTGGCTCCTTGCGCAGCTTTGCATGGCCCGTGACGAGAGCGCAGGCTTTACAAGCCTTGGATGCATTCATTGAAGAGCGTTTAGCGCTTTTTGGTCGATACGAAGATGCCATGTGGCCAGGCGAGCCTTGGCTTTACCACTCACATCTATCGGCCGCGCTCAACCTCAAGTTATTGTGCGCGCCTGAGGTTGTTCATGCAGCGCAAACTGCTTACCTTCAGGGCAAGGTTCCCTTGCAAAGTGCAGAGGGGTTCATTCGCCAGATTTTAGGCTGGCGTGAGTATGTGCGCGGCATTTACTGGACCCAAATGCCCAGCTACCTCGAACGAAATGCCTTGAACGCCCAGCAAGACTTACCGCAATGGTTCTGGACGGGAAAAACCACGATGGCTTGCTTAAAAGACGCCATCACACAAACCTTGGAACAGGGTTACGCACACCACATACAGCGCCTGATGGTGACGGGCCTGTATGCCTTGCTTTTGGGCGTGAAACCACATCAGGTGCATGCATGGTATTTGTCGGTATATGTGGATGCCGTGGAATGGGTTGAGTTGCCCAATACTTTGGGCATGAGTCAGTTTGGTGACGGTGGTTTGATGGCCAGCAAACCCTATGTGGCATCTGGAAAATACATTCAACGCATGGGTGGCCCCTGTGCCACCTGCCCGTACGACCCTGGGCTGCGCGAAGGCGACAAGGCATGCCCCTTCACCACTTTGTACTGGGACTTTTTGAGTCGTCATGAGCCCTTGCTTGCCAAGAACCCGCGCATGGCTTTACAGGTTAAGAATGTGGCCCGCATGACTGTGCAGCAGCGATATGCAATCAGTCAACGTGCTAACGATATTCGACGCGGTGAAGTAGGTTTGGCATGACAGCAGGAAAGGTCTTATTTGCGGCTACGCGCGATGCTGCCTTGTCGCGCATAGCAACTGTTGAGCCTGAAGACTACGTCCGTAGCCGCAATGCCATTGAAGGCGCTGTGACGTACTTGTCGCCTTACATCACGCATGGATTCGTGAACCTCCAGGAGGTGCTGGCTGGGGTCTGCGTGCGCCACGCTTTGCACGTGCAGCACAAGTTTGTGTTTGAGCTGGGTTGGCGTGAGTACTTTCGCCACGTGTGGCAGCACCGTGGTTCAAATATTTTTAATTCGCTGCACCAAGGACCCTTGCCCGATGCAGCTTACGGTGTGGTTTTGCCAGAAGACATCCGTTTGGCTTGCACCGGTGTGCCTGTGGTCGATATGGCCATTGCCACTTTGTACAACACGGGCACTTTGCACAACCATGCGCGCATGTGGTTGGCAAGTTATATGGTTCATGTGCGCAAAGTGCACTGGCGTGTGGGGGCAGACTGGTTGTATGCGCACCTGCTCGATGGTGATTTGGCCAGCAACCACTTGAGTTGGCAGTGGGTAGCAGGCACTGCAAGCCACAAAGCCTATCTGTTCAATGCTGACAATGTGGCACGGCATGCGCCGCTGTCATGGCACAGCCCTGGCAGCGTGATCGACAAATCCTATGAAGAACTGGCGCACATGGCTTTACAAGCAGACTCAGCACATGGGTCGCATGTCTCAGTACATCGCACGCATAGCCTGACGGAACCCACCCTGTACACCCAGCCTTGGGCAGACTTGGATCTGACCGCTCCTGATGCATCAGCCGTGCGCGGTCGTGCGGTTTGGCTGGTTCACCCATGGAGTCTGGGCCTGATACCCATCGATTTACCTGCAGATGTGTTGGTCATTGGTTTGTTCACAGCAGATTTTCACAACAACTGGCCTTGGAACAAGCGACGCTGGGAGTTTGTTGCCAGTCGCATGGCTGACATGGCTGATTTGATTTGGTATGGTGATGCATCCCAGATTGCAACTGCTTTGCAAGGTGCATCTAGGGTGCGCGCTTTGGCTGAACCCCATCTTGCGCCTTGGCTATCTGAATGGGCCCTGTGCGAGCCAGTGCCAAACTTGTTTCCTGACCTGCTGCAGCGCTGTGATTCTTTTTCGAAATGGTGGCATCAAGTTTCTCGTGATCAACATGCGCTTGCGCAACGTACCGTGAACTAACAGGATTTTCAATGACGACAGATACACGTAATGGCGCACAAGACAACACAGAAGCAGCAGCCTTGACTGTGCTCTACGACGGCGCTTGCCCCTTGTGTAGGGCTGAAATCAGCGTTTACAAAGGCCTTGCGCCTTTGTACGCGGATGCTCCGGTTTGTTATGCCGATGTCAGTGACGCTGCGCTTGAGCTGCCACCCGGTACCACACGCGCACAATTGTTGGCGCGCTTTCATGTGCGCGACCGTGATGGGCAACTGGTCAGTGGTGCGCAAGCTTTCTTGTTGCTGTGGTCGGCGCTACCTGGCTGGCGCTGGTTGGCTCGGCTAGGCCGTCTGCCTGGCGTGGCCCGAATCATGGAGTGGGCGTACACACTGTTTTTGCGCTTTCGACCACATCTTCAGCGCTTGGCGAAAAAGTTATAACACTAGACTTGCTGGGAGAAGTCCAAACACCCGCTGTCTTGCTTGCTGTATCACTTCCGTGATGCTGATCCGTGGTGGGCCAACAGACTCATCAACGCGTTCACCATAGATCCTTGGATGTTCACGCCGGCGCCGATTTGACCAGGGTATGCCCAATGAATGCTCTGGTCAGTCGATGATCGGCGCTACCCTTCTCAGCGGCCCCCCTGGCAAGTCGTCGGTCAGTTTTAGACACGTTCCTGACCTAGAGGTTGCTGAACTGTCTTCTCCAAAGCCGGCATTGACATCAGCAACCATCAGTCGACAATGGGGCGTAGATTTCGATGGTCGCGGCATCCGCACCTGACATCGATTCGGCTTGGCCCTGTACTCGGGCACAGAACGTATCATTGAACCAAATGATTTCGACTGGGTCGAAAAAGTGTCGGGTGACCGCTAATCCTCGTCACGGTATGTGGCGCATTGGTCCCGCAGTGCCCTGCGCACTGACCTCGGCTAAACAAATGGCACATCAAAGCGATTCTCCGAAGTTCCAAAAAATCAAATCAAAAGGCAATACATGAGCACCACACTGATAGTCATCCTCGTCGTCATCGCGCTGGCGGCCTTTCTCCTGATCGGAATTTTTAATAAGCTGGTCATGCTCAGGAATAGGTACAAAAACGCCTTTGCCCAAATTGAAGTGCAACTCAAGCGCCGCTATGACCTGATTCCCAATCTGGTCGAGACCGCCAAGGGATACATCAAGCACGAGCGAGAAACACTGGAGTCGGTTGTCAATGCGCGCAACGAGGCAGCCAGCATGTTGTCCAGCGCTGCGGCGGCGCCTGGTGATACTGCCGCCATGAAGGGGCTGGTCGGCGCCGAAGGAAGGCTGACTGGTGCCCTGATGAACATGAAGATGGTGATGGAGGCCTATCCGGACCTGAAAGCCAACCAGAACATGATGCAACTGAGCGAGGAACTCACGTCGACGGAGAACAAGGTGTCATTTTCACGCCAAGCATTCAATGACCAAGTGATGGCCTACAACATCTACAAGCAGTCATTCCCGCCTGTTGTTTTCGCACCGATGTTTGGCCACGCGCAGGACGCTGCATTGCTGGAGTTCGCCGACAGCGCCGCGATCCAGGCTGCGCCGAAGGTATCGTTTTGACTAAGGCCGACAACTTGGCGGCAGCTCGATGAATTTTTTCGAATCCCAGGAACGCGCGCACAAGCACACGACTTGGCTGATCTTCCTTTTTGGTGTCGCGGTAATTGCATTGATCGTCATGGCCAACGTGCTGACGCTGGTGGTGTTCGGTTTTGTCAACACTCAGCAAATGCAAGACGGCCAAACATTTGTCGCGCAGATGGACTGGAAGATGTTTGCCACCGTGGGCGCGGGCGTCAGTGTGGTGGTGCTTGTCGGGAGCCTTTACAAGATGATGGCCTTGTCTGCGGGTGGCAAAGTTGTCGCCGAGTCGCTGGGTGGACAGCTGATTCCCCGCAATACCGAAGAACCCAACCAACGCAAGCTGCTCAATGTCGTTGATGAAATGGCCATCGCATCGGGAACGCCAGCGCCACCGGTCTATCTGCTGGCCAACGAGCCGGGCATCAATGCCTTTGCGGCAGGGTTCTCGCCGCGTGACGCGGTAATCGGAATCACCCAGGGGGCGATCGAGCAGTTGAACCGTGAGCAACTGCAGGGTGTCATCGCCCATGAGTTTAGTCACATATTCAATGGTGACATGCGGCTCAACTTGCGCCTGATGGGCGCTTTGAACGGCATCCTGATTCTGGGCATTTTGGGCTACTACTTGATGTACTCGAGCTCATTGTCGGGGCGCCGACGCGGCAACGACAATAGCGCCATCGCGATCATGGCACTGGCAGTCGGGCTGATGGTCATCGGCTTTGCCGGTACATTTTTCGGCGGTCTGATCAAGGCTGCGGTCAGTCGGCAGAGGGAGTACCTTGCTGACGCGTCAGCGGTCCAGTTCACTCGCAACCCGGGGGGAATCGCGGGTGCATTGAAGAGGATTGGCGCTCTGAAGTCGGGCTCTCTCGTGCGCAACCCGGGCGCACCTGAAGTCAGCCACGCCTTTTTCGCCCAAGGCGTGACAGGCTTCACACAATGGCTGTCGTCCACCCATCCACCGCTTGCCAGTCGCATCTTACGCATCGATCCCCAGTGGGATGGAAACTTCGATGTTTCTGACGTGCCACCACCAGCGGGAAGTCAAGCGCAGGTCGATGACGCATCAGCGATGCGGCGACCGGACATGGCCCGAAACATGGCGACCGTCGCGGCAGGTGCAGCGGCAGCCGATGTAATCGCAGTGATGGGCCGTATCGGCAATCCGACGCAGGAAGCGGTTCTGTATGCCCAGTCGTTGCTGTCTGAATTGCCCACAGTGGTTCGGGAAGCCGCGCGGGAGCCCTATGGCGCTCGGGCAGTCATCTACTGTCTGCTGCTCGACACGAGCACAGGGCTGCGTGAACAACAGTTGGCACTGTTGCAAGGCCGCGCCGACAAGGACGTATACGCGTTGACCATCAGTTTGATGCCACAGATGGATGCGCTCGAGAAGAGGTTCCGGCTGCCGATCATCGACATTGCCATTCCTGCGCTCAAGCAGCTGTCAGACGGCCAGCACCGGTCGTTCAAGGACAATCTGTTGGCATTGATCAACATGGACGCAAGGGTTGACCTGTTCGAATGGTCCTTGCAGAAGATTCTGTTCAGTCATCTGGAAGGGCACTTTCAAAAAACGCCATTGATCGCGGCGCGTCATGCGGATTCTGGACAACTCGCGCGGGAGTTTGGATTGGTCTTGTCGGTGATTGCGTACGCAGGCGCGGCGGATCATAGCAATGCTCAGAGTGCGTTTGATGCCTCTGCGCAAGCGCTGACAGCAAAGGGACTGGCATTGTTGGCGAAGGACGAGATCAGGATGGCGGACCTGGATCAAGCCCTTGGCAAGCTGAATCAATTGGCGCCCAGGGCCAAGTCACGCTTGTTGAGGGCCTGTGTCATCAGTACCTGGCATGATCAAAGAGCTACGCCGGCTGAGGTGGAGCTGTTGCGCGCATTCGCCAGTATTCTGGATTGCCCTATGCCGGCGGACATGGGGTTGGGAGTTGGCCATGCCGCCTGATGCGCCGAATGCATTGGTGCAGTCCACCGTGTGGCTGCCGCTTGGGTTGGAGACATGAGGTGAAGGATGTTGTTCCCGCGATTGTTCTGTCGCCGCTTATCGGCGCTGGCATAGCTTTGCAGCTTCTAAGCACTGAGGTGGTCTTTCTGGACTTAGGGCTTGCAGCATTGTTGTACTTGCCGATCGTGGTGTGAAAGGGTGAACACTCATAGCGCCTATCTGGCAACCTTTGTAGTTCTTCCGTCCACTAGGGGTTATCGTATGAGTCCCGCCACGAGGCCCCTGTGTAGTTTATGTGCGCTAGGCATCTGATGGCGCTACAGGCTTCTGGTGAGGCTTGGCAGACGCCCTATGGCGGTGATCCTCACCAGTCTTACGGTTATTATTTCAACCGTCAGCGTTCAAGCCCCCGCCGTGCGCTTGGGCAGTCGAGACAAACAAGCGGCAAGAGCTGGCGCAGAGTGCTTTCGCAGCGCCGTAGCCGCTCAAAAATTCGTTGCTGGCAACCAGCGAATGGAAATGTCCATATGCATTGGCGTGTTTGCGCTTGGAACAGTGTCTCATTGTGTCACTGCCAAAAATGTGGTGGACGCCACAGACATTGCACTTTTTTCAGCTAAAAATGCCGGCCGTCATTGCATCGTTGTGCAGCACTAGTCAACTCCACGCCACCTCTGCGCGGCGAATCAGAATGCGATAAATCTGAAACTAGGATTCGGCACATTACGTTTCGAGCCGTCACAGTTTTTGCCGACACCTTTTGGCGTCCCGCTACCCCAAAGCTTTATGGGATGTCTTAATTAGTTCCAAAGACGGAGGTTTCAATGCAGGACCATTTAACTGGCCTTTATTTTCAGATGTATCACTATCGAGGCCATCAAGAAACCTTAATGGATAACTCATTGCGTTAGCTATAAACTGAAACAACACTAAATTATTAACACAACAGAAGGATATTTCTATGTCAACAGAATCAAAATGCCCGTTCTCTGGAGCAACCCTCAAGCCCACCGCGGCTGGTGCGAGAACAAACGCTGACTGGTGGCCCAATCAGCTGAACCTGAATATGCTGCAGCAGCACTCCGCGCTTTCAAACCCCATGGGCGAGACATTCAACTACGCTAAAGAGTTCAAGACTCTCGATCTAGAGGCTGTTGTCAAGGACTTGCATGCTTTGATGACGGACTCCCAAGACTGGTGGCCGGCTGACTACGGCCATTACGGACCGTTCTTTGTCCGCATGGCATGGCACAGTGCCGGCACTTACCGCATCGGCGACGGCCGTGGCGGCTCCGGCTTCGGCACACAGCGATTTGCGCCACTCAACAGCTGGCCCGATAACGTCAACCTTGACAAAGCCCGCCGCCTACTCTGGCCGATCAAGCAAAAATACGGCCATAAAATATCTTGGGCTGACCTGATCGTGCTGACAGGCAACGTCGCCATGGACTCCATGGGGCTCAAGACCATCGGCTTCGCTGGCGGACGTGAAGACGTCTGGGAACCAGGCCAAGATATTTATTGGGGGCCCGAAGACACTTGGCTTGGAAACGAGCGCTACACCGGTGATCGTGAACTCGAACAGCCCTTGTCAGCCGTACAAATGGGTTTGATTTATGTGAACCCACAAGGACCGGACGGCAACCCAGACCCAGTCGCTGCGGCACGCGACATCCGTGAAACATTCCTGCGCATGGCGATGAATGACTATGAAACAGTGGCCCTCTGTGCTGGTGGACATACCTTTGGAAAAACCCACGGCGCGTCTTCTGAGGACTACAAAGGTCCCGAACCAGAGGGTGCCACTGTTGAAGAGCAAGGCTTAGGCTGGAAGAGCTCCTTTGGCAGCGGCAAAGGCGTTGACACGATCTCCAGCGGCCTAGAAGGCGCGTGGACGCCTACCCCGACGACATGGGACAACAGCTACTTCGACACGCTGTTTGGTTATGAGTGGGAACTCACTAAGAGCCCTGCCGGCGCACACCAGTGGACCCCAAAAGACGGCGCTGGGGCAGGCTCCGTGCCTGATGCCCACGACCCATCTAAAACGCATGCACCGTTCATGGCCACGACAGACTTGTCCCTGAGAATGGACCCCGTCTACGAGAAAATTTCTAGGCACTTCCACCAGAACCCTGCGGAATTTGCAGAGGCATATGCCAAGGCTTGGTACAAGTTAACGCACCGCGACATGGGACCGATGTCGCGCTACCTTGGCTCGATGGTGCCAGCGGAACCTCAGATTTGGCAAGATCCCGTTCCTGCGGTCGACCATGCATTGGTCAGCGAGCAAGACGTTGCAACATTGAAAGTCAAGATTCTCGCCTCTGGCCTCACGATTTCACAACTTGTAAGCACCGCGTGGGCATCAGCCGCCACTTTCCGCGGAAGCGACAAGCGCGGTGGTGCTAACGGCGCTCGCATTCGTCTCGCTCCGCAGAAGGATTGGGAAGTCAACCAGCCGGCTGAACTGGCAAAGGTTCTGCATAAGCTCGAAGCCATTCAAGAGGAGTTCGAGGCTGCTCAGTCGGACGGGAAAAAAATCTCAATGGCGGACTTGATTGTTCTTGGCGGATCAGCCGCCGTAGAGGCCGCCGCAAAAAAGGGCGGGCAAGACGTGACTATTCTTTTCACGCCCGGTCGTACCGACGCGACGCAAGAGGACACCGACGTAGACTCATTCGCCGTACTGGAGCCATCTGCCGACGGATTTCGCAACTTCATCAAAAAGGGCCACTCGCGTGCAGAGGCGGAGCTGCTGATTGATCGCGCCAACCTGATGAAGTTGACTGCGCCAGAGATGACAGTTTTGGTCGGTGGCATGCGCACTCTGAATGCCAACTTTGGACAATCCCAACATGGTGTCTTCACTCAGCAATCCGAAACCTTGAGCAATGACTTCTTTGTCAACTTGCTCGACATGGGCACAACTTGGAAGAAGTCCGCCACGTCTGAAGGCGTGTTGGAAGGCCGTGCTGGCGCAGCAGGCGAAATCAAGTGGACGGCCACTGTCGTCGACTTGGTCTTCGGTTCGAACTCACAACTACGTGCCCTTGCAGAAGTCTACGCATCCAACGATGCGAAACAGAAGTTTGCACGGGACTTCGCCGACGCTTGGACCAAGGTGATGAACTCGGATCGCTTCGACTTAGCGTGATTGCAAGAGGATAGGTCTTAACTGACCTGTTCCCCTAGCTTGACCCGTGTCAACTGGGAAGTGATGCCGCTACGTAACCTGCATTCAGAAAAACAGGGAGATTGCTGTGGGCCGAAATAAATTGATTTACGCTTTGTTGGCCGCGATGCTGTTTATGCAGGCTGCCCACGGTTATCTGCTGGGGTTGCTGCACCGGGGTGACGGCAAGGTGGCCAAAGCCCTGACAAAGAAACTGCTGGGCCGGTGCCCCGCAGACAACCTGGGCGGGCGCATGCTGATGGGCGACATCAGCCTGATGACGTATGGCTCCAAAAGCGCTATGTGGAGCGGGCGCAGTTGAAGGGGGTAGCCGCTACTGCGCAGAACACATGAAACATGAACCATGACACAAGCCAGGCAGCAACCGCCTCATTGGTCAGCGAGTGCGTGGTCTGAACGCACGCCTGGCATGGGCGCAGCCATGTCCTTCAACCCCAAACGCCCCCAAAAAGGCAAGCGCAGCGCAGGGGCGTTGAGGTCAATACCAAAATTTAAGCCCAGCACATTGAATTCGAGTCCTTCTTGGACGCCAACGCTGACACCAAGCAGGCCCAACAGCGAGATTTGCACACCAGAGCCTGAAGGCGACACCCCTACTGGGCTTGTCAATGGCCGGTAGTCTTTGCCGACGGCGTTGGCCGGCAAGTCTAGCTTGAGCGCCGGCACCTGCCGCCCGATGTGCGCCAAGAATGTATTGCTATTAGGGCCAGGGTAGCTGCGGTATTGATGGGCGTAGGGGTAGCTGGCCACGGCGGCTTCTATGTCGTCAATCACGGATTCAATGCCATCACCGCGCAGGTCTACCAAAAGCTCTGGGGTCGAGCCGTACCAAAGCCCATCTGGTACAGCGTAATTGCGTTGTACCACCTGCGGCGCACGCCAGCCGACCACGTCATAGCGGGTATAGCTTGTCTCAGCCATGCGCTTGTAGATGATCCAGGGGTGCACCGCAAAGAAACCGCGCCATCCATACGTTGGCGCTGCATAGACCTGAACGATGGCAGACCCAAGCAGCTGCACCGGGTCTGGCGCAATGCCGGCCGAGTGGCTGGGCGCGCTTGCCCAGCTGGCGCTTATGACTTTGGTGGCTTGCAGGTCTTGCTGCGCCAGGCCAGCCTGTGCAAAAAGGACAAGGCAGAGCACAAGACCGGTGCGCATGCGGTGTGACAGAGTTGGCAACATACCCTATTATCTGAGACGGTGCTGATCCGTACGGTGGGTATGTGATTAAGGCTGCTTGTGTTCAACATCAAGGCGACCCTCTCCAGCAATATCCGAAAACTATCGCCAACCCAATCCTGCCACTTTGCTGAATGGGTCGGGGGGAATGACTGGGCAAACTCAATCACCACACCGTAGGCCAGCAGGCCCAACATAACATCAACCCCTCAAAAACTCCCAGAAATGCATCTGGACTGTTATTTCCCCAAATCTCTAGACATCGTTCATAGCGCAGTGTGAAGCCAGCGCACTCAGCGCATCAGCCTGTGAAGATAAGGCTATCGACAAGAACGGTAAGAAGCTCGGCGGTGCATTCTTTGTTGGGTAGCCCAACTGCCGAATGGTCGGACCAGTGCTTTCCAGAGCTTGCCGTAGAGCTTAACGGCTCGAATTCGCTCTTCTTATGAGTACATGAACTACCTCCAAGTAGTCCAAGTTTTACGCCGCAACCCCGGGTATTCAACTGTCCTACTGAAACTTTCAACAGCGATGTAAAAGGTGATCACCATGGACATGATTGGCAAGGTTAGGCGCATGAAGTTGCGCGGCCATCTCTCTGACGGAGAAGTTTTCAGGCGCACGGGACTGGCCAGAAACACGGTCAAGAAGTGGCTCAAGGCCTCCGGCGACGTAACCCCGAAGTACCAACGCAAAAAGTCGCCTGGCAAGCTCACGCCGTTTGAGTCTGTACTTGAACAAGCGTTGCGTGCGGATGCGCACAGGGCCAAGCACGCGCGGCGAAGTGGCCAGGCTTTGTTTGCGCAGACCCAAGCTCAGGGTTACCGAGGCGGCCGTGAATTACATTAATCCTCATGCGCACTATTTTGAAATTACCCCATGGAAATTAAAGTCAACTTTCTCGACAAGCTTCGTCTTGAAGCCAAGTTCGATGATTTCACGGTGGTAGCCGATCAGCCTATCCGCTACAAGGGAGATGGCTCGGCGCCGGGACCGTTCGATTACTTTCTGGCTTCATCGGCCTTGTGTGCGGCTTACTTTGTGAAGCTGTATTGCGACACCCGCAATATTGCGACCGAAAACATTCGCCTGTCGCAGAACAATATTGTTGATCCGAAAAACCGCTACCAGCAGATTTTCAAGATTCAAGTCGAGTTGCCTGCGGACATCTCCGCCAAAGACCGACAAGGCATTTTGCGCGCCATCGACCGTTGCACAGTGAAAAAGGTGGTTCAAACCGGGCCCGAGTTTGTAATCGAGGAAGTCGAAAATTTGGATGCCGATACTCAGGCCTTGCTGACGCTGAGTCCGGATTCAAAAGCATGCACTTTCATTGCCGGCAAAGACCTGCCTCTGGAGCAGACCATCGCCAATATGTCAGGCGTTTTGGCAGCCATTGGCATCAAGATTGAAATCGCCTCTTGGAGGAATCTGGTCCCCAACGTATGGTCGCTGCATATCCGCGATGCGCACTCTCCGATGTGTTTTACCAACGGCAAGGGATCGACCAAGGAAAGCGCCTTGGCGTCGGCGCTGGGCGAATACATCGAGCGACTCAATTGCAATCATTTCTACAACCACCAGTTCTGGGGGGAAGACATTGCCAACGCGCCATTCGTGCATTACCCGAATGAGCGCTGGTTCAAGCCAGGCCGCAAGGATGCGCTACCAGTTGAGATACTTGATGAATACTGCCTGCAAATTTACAACGCCGATGGCGAGTTACGTGGCTCGCATCTGGTCGACACCAACTCCGGCAATGTGCAGCGGGGCATTTGTTCGCTGCCGTATGTGCGCCAGTCGGATGGCGAGGTGGTCTATTTTCCATCGAACCTGATCGACAACCTGTTCCTCAGCAATGGCATGAGCGCCGGTAACACGCTGGCCGAAGCGCAGGTGCAGTGCCTTTCTGAAATTTTTGAACGAGCGGTTAAACGCGAAATTCTGGAAGGTGAAATCGCGCTGCCGGATGTGCCCAAGGAGGTGCTGGCGAAGTATCCTGGCATTTTGGCCGGCATTGAGGAACTGGAAAAGCAGGGCTTTCCCGTGCTGGTGAAGGATGCGTCGCTGGGTGGGCAATATCCCTTGATGTGCGTCACCTTGATGAACCCGCGCACGGGCGGTGTGTTTGCATCGTTCGGGGCGCATCCCAGCTTGGAGTTGGCGCTGGAACGCAGTCTGACCGAGTTGCTGCAGGGGCGTAGCTTTGAAGGCCTGAACGATTTACCTCGTCCCACCTTTGAAAGTAACGCGGTGACTGAGCCAAATAACTTTGTTGAACACTTTATTGACTCCAGCGGCGTGGTGTCCTGGCGCTTTTTCAGCGCCAAAGCGAATTATGATTTTGTCGAGTGGGACTTTTCTGGGCAAGGTGAAAACTCCAATGCCATTGAGGCCGCAACCTTGTTCGGTATTCTCCAAGGCATGGGCAAAGAAGCCTACATGGCGGTTTATGACCAACTAGGCGCAACCGCCTGCCGCATCCTAGTGCCGGCATATTCCGAAATTTATCCCGTTGAGGATTTGATCTGGGACAACACCAACAAAGCTCTGGCGTTCCGCGCCGATATCCTGAACTTGCATAGCCTGAATGATGGCAGCCTGAAAGCGTTGCTGAAACGTCTGCAAGACAGTGAGTTGGATGATTACACCGACATCATCACCCTGATCGGCATCGAGTTTGACGAGAACACGGTCTGGGGGCAACTCACGGTTCTGGAGTTGAAACTGCTGATTCATCTGGCCCTGAAGAAATTTGAAGAGGCCCACGATCTAGTTGGCGCCTTCCTGCAATACAACGAAAACACGGTCGAGCGTGGATTGTTCTACCAAGCCTTGAATGTGGTGCTAGAGGTGCTGCTGAACGACGAGCTGGAACTGGACGATTACGTGGTCAACTTCCGTCGGATGTTTGGCAACCCAAGGATGGATGCGGTGCTGGGCTCAGTGGACGGCAGCGTGCGCTTCTTCGGTTTGACGCCAACAAGTATGAAACTGCAAGGGCTTGACAGGCACCAGCGCCTGATCGACAGCTACCAAAAATTGCACACTGCGCGCGCCAATGCGGCAACAACGTCCAGCTAGGGTTACGTGTTATGGCGGCGATGATGACGTTCATACAGGAGTTGCCGGGTGGATAAGGCCAGCAGCGTCTGCGGTAGATTAAATTCATTTTGTGAAGTATTGCTGACCCGCAACGGTATCAAGAATTCTGGCTTAAAGAACAAGTTTTTTGAGATGTTGAAGTGAGGCGCTCTAACGCGGATTTGCTTTGAGACACGCGAAGATCAATTGCTTGGTTAGTCCTCAATCACACATCTTGTCGTTACTCGCCGTAAACCAACTAGCCATCTTCTGGGCCTGTGACAGCTGCCAGCGGCGCATCCTTTTTGCGACGAAGTCACGGCCTTTAACTGGTGTCTCATAGAGAAGTTCTAAGTGTTTAGAGAAAAATGATTGGGGAAGGCGAGGATAGTCAACCCAACAATACCATCGCGGATGGTGGTCTAAACACTGAAGGTCTTGACGAGCGCATTTTTGAAAAAGTTGACCAAGAGCTTGGCCACGACACAAAAAGGGGGGCCATGAATAAAACCATGTTGGTGGGTGCGTGCATCATTGGCGTCTCAATAGTTGCAGCGGCATGGTTGAACAACTATTTGTCACCCCACCAGACTTGTGTCAGGTCAGCCCTGTCCATTCCTTATGAAGGTAAGGCAATAGAAAGCAAAGCTGCATGGGAGACACGAGCACACCAGTGGTGCTGGAAGCAAAATGATCCTCACTGACTGCTCTTCGCAGTGAAGCCTGTGGCTGACTTTTAAGCTGGGAAATAAGCCGCTCGTTGGATGCCCATTCAACAAGAATAAGCACTGTGCGGGGTTCTATGCCTTTAACCGCCACCTCACGGACCTTGCCTAGCGCAAGGACACGGCCTCCTTGAGCTTGAACCGCTTTGGCTGACCTGCGAGGCAGACACCCGACAAAAAGTTGTTCAAATTTGCACGGTCACTTTTAAATTCAATGGCCCAAGCTGCAACGACAAGGCAACGTGTGCTTATATACCAAAAATTGACTTTTGGTATATACATCTGAAATTAAAAGCGTATGCTTTTTTAACAGCTTCGTTTATAGGCCAAGACACTGCGCGGCAATCTCAAACAAACGCAGGGCGCGCGATGAAGATCACCAAATTGATGGTTTTGCGGCTGCTGAACTGGGAGTTCTTCAATGATTAGCCAAGCCAAGCCCAAAGTAAAATCTCAAGCAACGCTCAGGCCACCACTGCCTAAATCTCCAAGCGGCATCCAGGGGCTGGACGAAATCACTGGCGGTGGTTTACCCAAAGGCCGCTCGACGCTCATCTGCGGTGGGGTCGGCTGTGGCAAGACGCTGCTGGCGATGGAGTTTCTGGTGCGCGGCGCGACCCAGTTCAACGAGCCTGGTGTCTTCATGGCCTTTGAAGAGAACACCAATGACCTGACACAAAACGTCGCTTCGCTCGGTTTTGACTTGAACGATCTCGTCGAGCGCAAAAAGCTTCTGCTGGACTTTGTTTCTATCGAACGCAGTGAAATTCAAGAGAGTGGGGAATACGATCTCGAAGGCTTGTTCATCCGCCTCGGTCATGCCATTGACTCCATCGGTGCCAAGCGCGTGGTACTCGACACCATCGAGTCGCTATTTTCCGGCCTACCCAATCCAGCCATCCTGCGCACCGAACTGCGCCGCTTATTTCGCTGGCTCAAAGACAAGGGCGTGACGGCTGTCATCACCGGCGAGCGCGGCGACAAGACGCTGACGCGCCAGGGCCTGGAAGAGTATGTTTCGGACTGCGTCATCGTACTCGACCACCGGGTTAGCGAGCAGACCTCATCGCGGCGCTTGCGCATCGTCAAGTACCGCGGTTCGACCCATGGCACCAATGAGTATCCTTTCCTGATTGACGAAGACGGTATTTTGGTTCTGCCGATCACATCGGTCGGCTTGCAGCACGTGGTTTCGAGCGAAAGTGTTTCGACCGGCATTGCGCGCCTGGACGCGATGCTCGTCGGCACTTCCGGGTTTTACCGTGGCAGCAGCGTACTGGTCTCGGGCACGGCAGGTACAGGTAAAACTAGCCTTGCCGCGCACTTCTGTGATGCCGCCTGCCGCCGCGGCGAGCGAGCCTCGTATTTCGCCTTTGAGGAGTCGCCCAGCCAGATCATACGCAACATGCGTTCGATCGGGATTGACCTGGAACACTGGGTGAAAAAGGGTTTGCTCCAGTTTCAGGCCAGCCGCCCCACGTTTTCAGGCCTGGAGATGCACCTGACCCGAATGTACAAGGCGGTGAACACCTTCAAACCTCAGGTGGTAGTGGTCGATCCTATCAACAGTCTCATCATCGGAGGCAATCAAACTCAGGTCAAAGCGATGTTGATGCTGCTGGTGGATTTCTTGAAAACGAATCAGATCACCAGCGTATTCAACAGTTTGACCAGTAGCAGCAGCGCGTTGGAGCAAAGCGAAGTGGGCATTTCGTCGCTGATTGACACCTGGCTGCTGGTGCGTGATATTGAAGCTGACGGCGAGCGCAACCGGGGCCTGTATGTGCTGAAATCACGCGGCATGGCGCACTCGAACCAGATTCGTGAGTTTTTGCTGACCGATCACGGTGTCGAACTGCGCGAGGTCTATGTCGGTCCCAGCGGTGTGCTGACCGGTTCTGCGCGGTTGACGCAACAGGCGCAGGAAAAGGCCGAGGTGCTGGTACGCGATCAGGAAGTTGAACTGCGCCGCGTTGAGATCGAGCGCAAGCGCACCGCCCTTGAAGCCCAGATCGCCGTGCTGCGCTCCGAGTTTGCGATGCAGGAGATTGCATCGCAGAAAATCATCGGGCAGGAAAAAGCCGAGAAAACGCAACTCGCGCAAGGGCGTGTGGACATGGGGCAAAGCCGCAGTGCCGATACCAAGTCGGGCAAGGGTGGCGTGTAATGGAAACCACAGGAACTGAACACTATGTCCTGCGCCTCTACGTTGCGGGGCAGACGCCCAAATCGATGGCAGCGATCACTAACCTCAAACGCATCTGCGAGGAATATTTGCACGGACGCTATGTGTTGGAAGTGATTGACCTGTACCAGCAGCCCCAGTTGGCCAAGGGCGAGCAGATCATCGCTGTGCCGACGCTCATTAAGAAGCTGCCCGAGCCGCTTCGCCGCATCATCGGGGACATGTCGAACACCGAGCGCGTGCTGGTAGGGCTGGATATACAGAAGAAGGCGTGATGTCAGAAAAACACGCAACCAAGGCTCAGCTCCTAGCGGAAAATGCCGAGCTGCGTGCACGGCTTGAAAAAGCCGATCTAACCCTGCACGAGTTCCGCAGCGGTGAGGCGGATGCATTGTTCGTCGAGGGCTTGGGTGGCGCGCAGCTTTTCTCACTCAAAGGTGCTGATCAAGCCTATCGCATGTTGGTCGAGCAGATGCGCGAAGGCGCCCTAACCCTAACGACAGAGGGCGTGATTAGGTACGCTAACCTGAGCTTTGCCTGGTTGCTTAAGACGCCGCTCCAAAAGGTGATTGGCTCCACGGTTCGCACCTGGATTGCGCCAGGCAGCCAGCCAGTTCTTCAATCTCTGCTTCAAAAGGGCGCAGGTGAGGAGCGCCACGGGGAAATTTCGCTTGTCGCCAGCGACGGAACGGCGGTACCGGTCTATCTTTCGGTGAGCAACCTGCTCATCGACGGGATACCCGATGCTTACTGCCTGGTGGCAACTGATTTGACCGAACACCAACGAAGCGAAGCAATCGCGGCTTCCGAAAAGGTGTCACAGGCCTTGCTAAGCGCCGCCAATCAATCACGCGAGGAACTGCTGCGCCTGATTGAAGAAAAGACGCGGGCGCAGCAATCTTTACAGATAAGCGAAAGTAAGTACAAGCGGCTGGTTGAGAACTCCCCTGATATTGTTTACGCGCTTTCAGCAAAACGTGGAGGGATCTATTTTTCCTCCCGAGTCGATTCAGTCCTCGGCTATTCCGTGAAACATCTTTATACCAATCCGTGCCTTTGGAGTGAATCCATTCACGAGGAAGACCGCGCAGCGGTTGCCAAGGCCGTCGAGGAGTTGAGGACTGGCGCTCCTTTCGACATCGAGTATCGAATCAAGAATGCCCAAGGGGATTGGCGCTGGTTGAATGATCGATCTATGGGCAGTCGAGAAGAAAGCGGGGATCTCATCATCGAAGGCCTGGCGATGGACATCACTGAAAGCAAGCGGACGAAACTTGATCTAATCTGGAGAACGGCTTTTTTCGAGGCCCTGGTGAGAACTTCGGTGGACGGCATTTTGGTAGTTGATAACCAAGGCAAAAAAATACTGCAAAACCAGCGATTTACTGAGCTGTTGAAGATCCCCGAAGAAATTTCGGAGAATTTAGATGACGCCACGCAACTGCAGTTCGTTACAAACCAGGTCATTGATACCCAACAATTTGTCGACAAGGTACGCTATCTTACTGAGCACGAGGAGGAGACGTCGCAAGACGAAGTTGCTCTGAAAGACGGCACCACCCTCGAGCGCTATTCGGCACCGGTGCTGGATGGCGACGGCCATTTCTTTGGGCGTATCTGGTCGTTCCATGACATCACCAAACGCAAAGCGGCCGAAGTGAAGCTGCTACACCTGTCGCAGGCTGTGGAGCAAAGTTTGGACAGTATTGTTATCACCAACCTTGAGGCGAAGATTGAATACGTCAACGAAGCCTTCGTCCGCAATACCGGCTACAGCCGGCAAGAGGCGATCGGCCAGGATTCACGCATTCTGCAATCAGGCTTCACCGCCAAGGAGACTTATGCTAGCTTGTGGAAAGCCATGACCGAAGGCCAACCCTGGAGAGGGGAGCTCCATAACAAGCGCAAGGACGGTAGCCAATACACCGAATTGGCGGCTATCTCGCCGATCCATCAGCCCGACGGCGTGATTACTCACTATGTGGCGGTGAAATCTGACATCACCGAAAAAAAAGCGGCCGAGGAAGAAATCAACCAACTTGCCTTCTACGATGTATTGACCAAACTGCCAAACCGTCGCCTCCTACTGGACCGCCTGCAACAAGCATTGGCTTCGAGTAGCCGCACTCAATGTAACGGCGCTTTGTTGTTGGTTAATCTGGATAACTTCAAGACCATCAACGACACCCTTGGTCACGACATGGGCGACCTGTTACTGCAGGAGGTTGCCCAAAGATTGATGCGTTGCATCCGTGAAGGCGATACCGTAGCGCGCACTGGTGGTGATGAATTCAAGGTGATATTGGAAAACTTGAGCAACAACCTGCCGGAGGCGGCAAACGCGGCGAAAATTTTCGGGGAAAAAATCCTTGCTGCGCTCAACCAGCCGTACCAACTGTCTAACAACATGTACCTTAGCACCTCAAGTATCGGAGTCACGATGTTTGGAAATCAAAAGATGGCCGTTGGTGGATTGTTAACGCAGGTTGAGTTGGCCATGTACCAGTCCAAGGCCGCGGGTCGCAACACCATGCGCTTTTTTGACCCCGAGATGCAAGCCGTGGTCACAACGCGCGCCGTCCTCGAAGCAGATATTCGGGAAGCCATTGTGAAAGAGCAGTTTGTACTGCATTACCAAGCACAGATGACTGGAGACGGACAACTGACGGGAGCAGAGGTGTTAATTCGTTGGCAACATCCTGAACGTGGCATGGTGTCACCCGCCGAATTTATCCCTCTGGCCGAAGATACCGGGTTAATTCTGCCAATAGGTCAATGGGCGTTGGAAACGGCCTGCACCCAATTGACAATTTGGGCCCAAAAGCCTGCTTTTGTCCATCTTACTTTGGCGGTCAATGTCAGTGCGCGCCAGTTTCACCAAAAAGACTTTGTCCAGGAGGTGCTTGAAACGCTTGAACGCACTGGGGCCAAACCTGAGCGACTCAAGCTCGAACTGACTGAAGGTATGCTGATTGAGGATGTAGAGGCCGTCATTGCCAAAATGACGTACCTCAAGGGCAAGGGTGTCAGTTTTTCGCTCGATGATTTTGGCACCGGCTTTTCATCGCTGGCATACCTCAAACGCTTGCCGCTGGATCAACTCAAGATTGATCAGGGTTTTGTACGCGACATTCTGCTGGACCCCAATGATGCAGCCATTGCCAAGACGGTGATAGCCCTCGCCGACAGCTTGGGCCTAGCTGTCATTGCCGAAGGGGTAGAGACCGTCGATCAGCGCGATGTACTAGCGGAGATGGGATGCCATAACTATCAGGGTTACCTGTTCAGTCGACCACTTCCGCTGCAAGCGTTTGAGGCGTTTGTGAATCGGATTTAACCGCCACCGCCACCGCCTGCCCCAACTCAATCATGATGAACGTAAGCTCTCCAAGACCCCCAAGCCCTTCGCCAAGACTGCTTGGTCTTTGGGCGCTGGTCTTGGCGTGTGCAATCGGCCGCTCAGGCAAGCCAGGCGAGGGAAAAAAGCGTGAGCGTCGAGGTCCAAATAATCACGGGTGCAATCGTATCCGTGCGCACCCCGTACAGCACCGCCAAGGCAAATGCCATGGCGCCAGCCGGTCCAGCTGCGTTGAGTAGAAGCATGTCGTTCCAAGCATCTGGACGCTCACCAACGTACAGCAAGGCGCCCACCACAATCGGGAAAGCAAACAATTTGATGCCCGAGATGACGGTGATTTTTTTGGTTGGTACAAGGCTGTGACCAGACAGAAAGACTCCGAGCGCGAACAGGGTTAAGGGCGCCGCTCCGGCTCCCGCAAACTTAAAGGCAGTGAGCACAGGCTCTGGCGTTTTCAACCCAAGTGCGTTGGTGAACAAGCCTAAAGCAATCGCTACGAGTACCGGGTTCTTCGTCAATCGCACAAGGCTTTTGCCTGCTGACTGGCCCCGGTTGACCAGCAAATCTGTGGTGATGATAAAAAACGCAAAAGAAAATGTTGCGTCCCACACCACAACTGCTTTTATTGGTAAATTGCCATCGATGCCGTACATGAGCAATGAAATAGGCCATATGTACAGCAGAGAATTGACGAACACAGTGGTCATCGCCAACAGCCAAGATTCAATGAGTGTGCACTTAAAGACGTACAGGCAAACCAACACGGAGACCCCAAAGACGAACAACTGCCCCAGTCCGTAGAGTGCGATGCCATCAAAGTGAAACGCCGTCAAATCAACGCCATTGACCAGCGGAAATATCAGCGCGGGTTGGAGAAACAAAAAGGCGACTCGATTCAAAGTGGTCGCCTCCATTTTGGAGACCACTTGAAGACGGCCCATCATAAATCCCAAGGCCATCATGGAAAATATGGGCAGGATGTTGTGCGTTAATACTTGAAACAATTTAGCGAATCTCCAAACCACAAAACACTGGCGATTGTGGGTCAAAAAATGGGGGGGTCTGTATTGTCAGTCACGAGAGGACGAACGTCTCTGTGCATCATGATTTCGGGTCGCTGGGTTTCCCCTGCAAGAAATCAAAATCTACCCCCCTCATCCGACTGCGTCACTGACTGCAAAAACAGTTTGCGATACCCGCGCGGTGCAGATGGCCTAAGCGTGACCGCCGCAGCCAAGGGCAATGTGTATGTGCTCAGCCCCATCACCTACATCGCCTGCTACCTAGGCAAGCGTGCATGTTGGCACAGCCAGCGACTGGCCCAACAAACGCCAGCCAAGCCATGAAGCGGGTTTTTTCTAACAGGTGTTGACACCAGCGCCGATTTGACCAAGAGTGTCAATTTCGACTTGACCAGGGTATGCCCAATGAATACGCTGGTCAATTGATGATCGACACTACCCCTCTAAACTGGTCAATTTGGGTCGGAGTCAACATCATTGAGCTTGCAAAGGGCTGGATGCATGATTTTTTTGGGATTCTTACCTTTTGTTAAATCGGATCCACATTATTCAATCCTATTTTCATTAGAATGATCTGATGAATAGCCGCACCCTCAAAGACCTTTTATACGAACAAGTCTCACGCATTGGTAAGGCTTTTGCCAGCTCCAAGCGCCTGGAGTTGCTAGAAATGCTGGCCCAGGGCGAAAAAAGCGTCGAGATGCTCACCGCTGAGCTGGCCATTGATGTCAAGCTGGCCAGTGCTCACCTCAAGGCTCTGCGTGATGCCAACCTGGTGCAATCGCGCCGCGAGGGCAAGTATGTGTTTTACAGCCTCAGCGGCGATGACGTGGCGCAACTGGGGGTGTTGCTGCGCACTGTGGCCGAAGAACATCTGGTTGAAATGCGCATGGCCTTGCAGCAACTGGTGTCTGAGCCCAACCACCTGATCAAAACCAGTCGGGCTGATTTGCTACAGCAGGCGCGCAGCGGTCAGGTGGTGGTGATTGACGTACGCCCACAGTCTGAGTTTGAGGCCGCGCACTTGCCTTACGCCCGCTCATTACCATTGGCAGAGTTGGAGCGCCGCATCAATGAGCTGCCACGCGATGCCGACATCGTGGCCTATTGCCGCGGGCCGTTTTGCCTGATGTCTGACGAAGCGGTCAAGTTGTTGCTGGCGCGCGGATTTCGGGCACAGAAGACGCAAGACGGTGTCAGTGAATGGCAGGCAGCCGGGTTTGCAGTTGAAATCACCTCCAAAGTTCTAGCAAAAATCAAAGGCAAGCCAAGAACAACGCCACACTTTTTATACTGAGCGATGCCCCCTAAGGCAACGAGTGCGCGTACAACGCTCTGGGGCTGGCTGCCGCGCTGGCAGATCTGCAAGGCAAGCAGTTGCGGATGTTTCTGATGGCTGATACTGTGAACTACCTAGGCTGGAAAAAAGGTGTCTGAGGGCTATTGCAACGTGCAACTGATGCTCGGCAAGATCATGCACAAAGGTGAGGTGTCGCTTTGCCCTGGCGCACGAGCGCCCGCATCTCCACGATGCACACCACCAGCACAGCCATGATGCCGATTGGGACCTCACGAGCCCCACACCCATGTGCATTCCCACGAGCCACTACTCAACAGCCACGACCACTTTGCCGACACGCACCACCGGCATTCACTCTCATCGCGCCAATACATACGAGTCGCCTTGATGCCGTCACTGTTTGCGCCAAGTTACCGGGTCATGACTTTGCGAGCGCCTGTTAGTGCTGGGGTTCTGACGCACGTTTTTTCAAGTCTGCAAAGTACGCACGAATTCGTTTGGCGTTCGTGCCACGATCGATTTTGCCAAGGCGTGAGCGTGAGCGCACGTCCACCAGTGCACCGCCATCCACAGCCTTTACCCTGATCGCCACCTCGTCAGTAAAGCCGTAAAGCAGGCTGCTGGCGGTCGCCTCGATGCGACCTTCTTCAGGCACGCTTGAAACTATCGTCCAGCCCTCGTCTTTGACCGCTGCCAATGCGTATGCATAAGCCTTGGCTGGTGGGTGCGGCAACTTCAGTGGGGCCAGGTCAGGATAGGCGGCTCGCTGCGTCTGCCCAGATTTCCCGCCAGGGTAGTCGGTAGGCGTAGGCATGTCCCAGAAAACGGGGGCATCAAGGGTGTCGGTGCTGATGTCATTGATGGCTGGGTAAGTGCGGGTAGCGTATTGCCATTGCAGGGCCATGCCCACCGGCACCAGGGCCAGCAGCAAGCCCAGAATCGCCACAACTCGGCCACGCCGGGCAGAAACTGGTCGCGTTTGAACCAGACCGGTGATCGACAGGATCAGCGCCACTGCGGCGCCGTAAGTTGCCCACTCCGACAACTGCAAGCCCACTGTGAAATGCCACCATCCAAGTCGGTAGCCCACGCCGGACAGCACCACCGCAGTGATGGCGGCGACAGCAAGCATCAGGCCCGATACGGCGGGTATGGAAATGGTTTTTTGTTTGTTCATGGTACCGATGTCTCCTCAGACCTATGACGGCTATTGATGGTATAGCCATCGGCCTGTGTCTTGAAAGGCATCATCAGCATGCCGTCCAGCCGCGCCACTTCACTCGGGTTGGTGTGGCCACGCAGTCCAATGGTCATGCTTTCCTGCGGGGCGCGGGCCTGGGCGCGGTAGGTGCCAAACAGGCGGTCCCACCACGTCAGGCTGAAGCCAAAGTTGGAGTTGGATTCATCACTTTCGACCGAGTGATGCACTCTGTGCATGTCGGGTGTGACGAGAAACAAGCGCAACGCGCCATCCAGCTTGACGGGCAGACGGATGTTGCCATGGTTGAACATGGCGGTAGCGTTGAGCATGACTTCAAAAATGACCACAGCCAACACTGAGGGGCCAAGCACGGTGATGGTGGCTAACTTGATCAGCATCGACAGCGCAATCTCAATCGGATGAAAGCGCGCACCGGTGGTCAGGTCATAGTCCTGGTCAGCGTGGTGCACCTGGTGCAAGCGCCACAGCAGAGGTACAGCGTGCACCATGACGTGCTGCAACCAGATTACAAAGTCCATCGCAATCACGGCCACAGGAACCGCCAGCCAGAACGGCACAGCGAAGTGGTTGAGCAAACCCCAGCCATTGGCCGCACAAAAGCTCGCCAAGCCCACCTGAGCGATGGGTGACAGCAGGCGCAACAGCACCGTGTTGAGCACCACCAGCCCTAGGTTGTTGCTCCAGCGCAGGGTTCTGGACAGCGTCAGCGCACGTCGGGGTGCAAAGACCTCCCATAACGCGACAAGGGCGAAAACACCAAGGAAAAAACCTAGCCTGATGTCCAGCTCGTGGCCAAGGACGAATTGCTCAAAGTTCAAGGGTGTCTCCACTTTTATGTTGGCGGGGTCTGCATCTACGCCCATGTATCCATGCTTTAGCGGCCTGAAAATAATCATTCTAATAGATAATAGAATGATTATTCGATTTAGGATCGCCAACAGACCTATAAAAAATCAGATCAAGGTGCATCAGCGCATGAAAATATCTCCTCACTACCGCCTCTTTGCCGGAACTCTTTTAGCTCTGTAAGGTGCTTATCAACGGCAAAGAAGCCAACTTAGAGCAAATCAAACAGGGTATGGCATTACACGGCGTATGAGCGTGATCAGTCGTCGGTTGATCGCAAGGTGTATGCTGATGCAGAAAACGCAGCCAGAGACTCAAAGGTGAGCTTGGGGCTGATGCCAAGCCTGTGCCGCCTTCGGAGTACAGAAACTTAAGCAGGCCCTCAGTGGAGAAGAAACGAGCAATCCAGTTTATGCATTGAATCTATTCGACGTCGCCAACCGTGACGAATATATGGCGTACTCTCGCAGGTCAGCCAAAGAGGTTAAAGCTCACGGAGGTCGTGTCGTTGCGCTAGGCAAGTTAC
>CAWUSQ010000016.1:0-67639 GCA_963925275.1 uncultured Rhodoferax sp. | reverse complement strand
CTCCTGTACCTTAACGCGCCGCTCATCTGCCATGAAAGGTTCCCTTCAGTCCAAGCTGGCCCTCTCGCTTTCGGCGCCTGGACGACTAATGAATTGATCGAATGATAATCATAAGCGCTAAACGTACCCGCTTGACTTAAGGGCTGCATGCTGCAAGTTAGGGTGTTCCCACCATGCCTTCACATCAAAGAATCACGCTGCTTACCAGCGCAGGGGACTGGCATTGGAGGCGCCAGTACGCTTGCATAAAAAAAGCCGGGTCTTCTTACTTTTTCTTGGCGCACACATAATTTTGATGTCAGCCGCCTTCGGGGTGACAGGCACGTGCTTTTCAACAAGCGCCGCAACACTGCAATTTCAAGGGTTTTTACTACTTCTGCCTCCTCATCAAAAGCGCGATACTGATCACAGGTGTCAGGTGCCGGTTATCCCTGCACCTGACATGACAACGTCCAGCTCGGCGTGGGCTTGCATGCGTCGGGCATCTGCCTGCCAATCTGGAACACCAAGCCTGCGTGATCAGGTCTGCGTGAAACCATTACCAGTCGAGGCCGCAATGCCGCGGCCTACACATTGAGCAAACCATGAAACCCCTCAAAATTTTTCTCACCCATGGCCCGCACGCGCTCGCACATTATTACGGGCCACGTGCCTTGGCAGGTCTGCAAGCGCTGGGGGAAATACGGCGCAACCACACCGATGAGGTGCTCAGCGTCGACGAGATGGTCAAACTTGCTGGTGATTGCGACATCATCGTGAGTTACCGCGTGCAACCTGGCAGCGCTGAATTGCTACAACGATTGCCTCATTTGCTGGCGTTTTGTCGATGCGCTGTGGATATCCGCAACGTGGACATCGCCGCCGCATCGGCCAAGGGCATTTTGGTGACGCAGGCCAGTGCCGGTTTTAAAACCTCGGTGGCTGAGTGGATCGTCGGTGCCATGATCGACCTAGGGCGACACATTACTTACGCGGCCAAGGTGTACCACGCAGGCAAAGTGCCCGAAGCCAAAATGGGCCGCGAGCTCAAAGGTTCGACCTTAGGCATCATCGGTTACGGGCAAATTGCTCGCACGCTCACGCCCATCGCCCACGCCCTGGGTATGTCGGTTTTGATACACGACCCGTACGCCACAATCACAAGCGATGACGGTGTCTCGACCTCGTTCACCAGCCTGCTTGCCCAGTCGGATTTTGTAGTGCCCTTGGCCGTGGCTACACAAGAGACTGAAAACCTGATCGGCGCCGCCGCCTTTGCCGCCATGAAGCCAAGCGCTTATTTCATCAACGCCTCGCGAGGCAATCTGGTAGACGAGGTGGCGCTGCTGGACGCTCTCAATCGAGGCTCCATTGCCGGCTGTGCCCTTGACGTGGGACGCGCCACTGACCAAATGCCAACACCCGAATTGGCAGCGCACCCGCTGGTAATTGCAACGCCACATGTGGCCGGGCTTACTTTGCCCGCAATCGAACATCAGTCGATGGAAACCGTGCACCAGGTATCTGAAATCTTGCAAGGCCGACTCCCCTTAGGCGCCGTCAACGCCGAAGCCGCTGCACGTCTACGTGACTGGTTCAGGCCTTGAATTGACGCAACCAGCACCATGAACGGCAACGCCCACAGCCATCCGTCCAAAGGCACATAGTCGCCAGCATCCAACACCTGCTGCAAGCCATCTGTCGCATAAGGGTCAGCTTGGCGTCATGGTCGTCCCTCATGCCTGAGCTAGCGTCTTCAGTCGAGGGCTGATTTTTTTTAGCCTTAGCCCAAGGATGGTTCGCGCCTGTCCAAGCCCTTATATAAACCGCTTTAAGGGTTTGTACGGACGCTGACTGCCCAGTAGCGGTGTGATACTGTCTACCAAGCGCTTGTATTTCCTATCCTTTAAAGATACCGCTGTGCTCAGGACTTGGTACGCATGACCATTCAATCGCGTCGGCAGGCGCATTGGGCATTAGAAGATCAAGCCTTACAAACCCCTCCTAGAAAAGAAAGCCCAAACCATGAAAAAAGTCCTGATCACCGGTGCCGGCGGCGGTGTCGGCAAACTACTGCGTCGCGAACTAGTAAACAGGTACGCGCTACGCATCTCAGACATCTCTGCGCTGACGCCTGAGCCCGGCGAGACCTTCGTGCAGGCAGACATCTCAAACATGGACGACATGTTGCGCGCCACCGAGGGCGTCGACGCCTTCGTACATTTGGGCGGTTATTCGGTCGAGGGCTCCTGGGATGACATCCTGGATGCAAACATCATCGGCTGCTACAACGCCTTCGAGGCCGCACGCCGCAACGGGGTTAAACGTCTGCTGTTCGCAACCAGTAACCATGCAGTCGGCTTTTATCCGCGAGACCATGTCATAGACCACACGGTCTACATCAAGCCTGACAGCCGCTATGGCGTCTCGAAGGTGTTTGGTGAGGCGTTGAGCAGTCTTTATTCGGACAAGTACGGTCTCGAAGTTTTCTGCATGCGCATTGGCAACGTCGCGACCGAGCCGATCGACAAACGCCGTCTTGCGATCTGGATCAGTCCCCGCGATCTGGCGCAGCTGGTGTCGATCGGCATCGACCACCCAGAGATCAAATTCGAGATTGTCTATGGCGTCTCGGGCAACAAGCGCTCCTGGTATGACAACAGCAATGCGACCCGGCTTGGCTACCAGCCAGTGGACGACAGCGAAGTCTGGGCAGAGCAGGTGTTGGCCAAGGAAAAGACTGGTAATGCACAGGCTGAAATCTATCAAGGCGGCGCTTTCGTGCATTCGGAACAAATCGAAAATCCGACGCCTGTGGTTCGCAAAGGTCACGGCGCAGCCCAATGAACATGGTGATTTTTATATTTGTCTTGTGAACGGGCTATTTGAGACAGTGACGTGTGAAAAAAAGGCGCTCAGCGTAGGCATTGCAAAGCACGACCACGCTGGCTTGGAGCGGATTTGCGCCAACACGCTCGACCAAGTTTTGCAATAGCGCGGTGATGCAAAGTGGGAAATGGTCTGAGGCAGCGTTGCACCAAACAGCGCCGTTAACTGGGCGAATGACAAGCATGAACACCAGCATCATTGCTGCTGTGTTTTTTAAGTGTCTTTGCCCGCAGGAGTGGATACGCACCTGTTCGTGCGGCTCATGCAGCGCCAAACTTGGAACTGCGTGCGTTCGAAGTTGCGCAAAGCGTCTTCAACTGACCGCGTCTTAAATGGCACCTTGAGCAGCTGGCTTGATGTCCAGTCTATGCGCGATCAGTTGACAAATTTTGGCATCAACAGCCTTGGCAACCAGAGTAGCGCCTCAGGTGACAAGATCACAAAGAGGAGTACCAAAAGCAGTGGAACGAACAAAATCAGCGTATAGCCAAGTGCTTGCTTAATTTTGATACCGCCGATCGTGCAGGCAATCATCAGGCACAGACCATAAGGTGGTGTCACCAGTCCGTATGCAATCGAGATCACACCGATGATTGCAAAGTGAATTGGATGCATGCCAACGCTTTCTGCCATTGGCGCCAGAACGGTGCCAACAATGATGATGGCCGGAATGGCATCAATGAAGCAGCCCACAACCAAGAAACACAAGGCCGTGAGAAAGCCCACGCTGGTCACGCCGGCGCCCCATTGGGACACCATGTTTACGAACAGCTGCGGAATGTGAAAGTACGCGAGAAGCCAACCGAAAGCGGAAGCGGTACCGATGCAGAACAGCGAGATTGCGGCCAGCCGAGCTGAGTCATAAAGCGTCTCAATCAACTGCCCAGGTGCCAGCTTTCGATACACAAAAACCCCCAGTAAAAGTGCATAAAGCACCGCAACCACGGAGGCCTCAGTTGGCGTGAACAGTCCGCCAACGATGCCGCCAACGATGATGCCCGGTGTCAGAATCGGCAAGATCGCGTGGCCCAAAGCAAAAATGAATTCAGGGACAGTCGGCCGAGGATAAACCGGAAGCTTATGTTTCTTTGCGTGGAAGTAAACCACGACCATGAAAGACAGGCCCATCAGTGCGCCTGGGAGCACGCCGGCCAAGAACAGACCACCGATTGAGACCGAGATCACACCACCCCAAACCACCATCAGAATGCTGGGCGGAATGACCACTCCCATGACGGCTGCGCAAGCTATCAACGCAACCGCAAACCGCGTGTCATAACCCTGTTTTTTCATGGCCGGAATCAGTACACCACCGACACCTGCAGCCTCTGCTGTACTCGAGCCGGAGATACCAGCAAACAGCATGCTCACCAGGACGCTGACATGACCAATCCCGCCAGGCATCCAGCCGACCAGTACCTTTGACAAGTTGATCAACTTGTCGGTAATGCCGGCCGAATTCATCAGGTTCGCGGCCAACATAAAGAATGGAATTGCCAACAGAAGAAACGAGTTATAGGACTTGAGCATCTCGTTAAGCAGCAAGAAAGGCGTCAGCCGCTCATCAATGAAGAAGACGGGTACGCAGGCTAAACCCAGCGCGAAGGCCACTGGCACGCGCAAGAGAACCAGCGCAGTAAAAGTGCCGAACAAAATCAACGCAACTTCAATCGGGCTCATGTCTGTGCCTCCCCTTGCTTGACCAGTTGCCAGTCGTCATAAAGTTTTTCCAGCATGAACAGCAGCCAGGTCAGGCCGGCAAACGGCCAGGCAATATGGATCGTGATCATGTTGAGTCCTGTCAATTCAGATTCTTGGTCAAAGCCGAACATCGCAAAACGCCAGCCGAAGCCCAGAAAAGTGAGTGCGACCAATAAGATTGCGACATGGATGATCATTCGAGCGATCGCCTGACCCGCAAGCGATTTCGGATGCGGGAACATGTCGACGTCAAAGTGAGTGCCTTCACGCACACCCACACTGGCGCCGATCATGATGATCCAGATCAAGCAGAACCTGGCCATTTCCTCAGTCCAGATGTAGGCCGGAATGATGTCGGTAAAACGGGCAAAAATCTGCATCGTCACCGGGATGATCAAAATAGCGATCAAAAAGGTCAGCATGACCTTCAGACCGCGATAAACCCATTCATTGAGCGTTCGCATCTACGTCCCATCCTGGTTCGGGCGTTGTGACAAGCAAGATAAAGGCGACGTACCCCGGGTCCGTCGCCTCTTTGAGATGTAAAGGTTTACTTGATGGCGTTGATTTTGGCAAAGATCTCAGAGGCGCCAATTTCCTTTGCGTACGCGTTCAACACAGGCTCCATTGAAGCACGCAATTTTGCCCGCTCTTTGAATGCAACACGCTTGATCTTGCCTTCCTTGGCCATCTTTTCAAGTATTGCCGTGTCGCTGCTGGACTCCAGGTTACGTTCCCAATCACCAGCTTCTGCAGCAGCTTTCTTGATGGCGGCTTGTAGATCAGCAGGAAGGCGCCTTAAAGCCTTACCTGAGAAACAGATCGGGCGAATGCTGATGGCGTGACGTGTCTCAATCAGGTTGGAGCCCACTTCATAAAACTTCATCTGCTCAACGCCAGCAGCCTCGTTTTCGCCGGCCTCGATCACACCCGTCTGAATACCGTTGTATATCTCGCTGTAGGCAATCACTGTAGGCGACATGCCAGCAGCTTTGAAAGTACGTGTCCAGATGGGGGCGCCCTGAACGCGGATTTTCAGATTCTTCATGCCGTTCATGTCGTCGAAGGCCTTGTTGGCAAAGATGCTTCTCACACCACCACCACCATAACCAAGCAGCAACACGTCTGCTTTCTTAGCAATTTCACTGGAGATTGGATCAAGCACACCTTGCTTGATCACCTTGTTCATTTGGCCATGGTCACGGAAAACAAACGGTGCATCGATGAATGGCGCTGCTTTTGCAAATGTTGACATGTGCGCTGGGGACACGATCGCGTAATCAACCGAAATACCCTGGTTCATATAAGCGAAGTAATCCTTCTCCAGGCCAAGCTCACTGTTCTTATGAAGAACAAAATTGATCGGCTTACCGTAATATTGCTTAACCAAATCCTGAAACTTCATGAGGCCCATGGTGAAAGGATGGGCATCATTAAACTGTACCGCGCCATGCAGTGTGATTGCATCAGCAGATAGGGCTGGCAAGGACACGGCGGATCCGAGCGCGAGCGCTGCGCCACCTGACAAAAGACTTCTGCGTTTCATACATTTCTCCTCGTTTATTAATCAAAATCTATTGACTCAATCTTCTTGTTTACCCTTGATCTGGCCTTACAAATACAAGATTGCGCTCAAACTTGCGGACCTTCGCTGGGGCTGCCTGAGCATAATCCAAAAAATACCGGCACGACAAGAAACTTGCTGTTTCATGTCAAAGCGTTGATTTCAAATGGGTATTGCTGATGCCTTAGCTCTGTAACTTGCAAAGCAATTGCGGCACTCGTCACCATCCGACTTGATCGGTGTCGTCGGACCCCTGCGATGGTTTTTTTCGCATACAGTTCAGTGAACTGATACTGTCAACCAGGTAGCTGACCATGAGCCTTGATTCCTCGTTTTCTCTGCACAACCAATATGCCCTTGTCATAGGCGGAACCAGTGGCATCGGAAAGGCCATTGCGCGGGGCTACCTGTTGGCCGGTGCGCGGGTCGTGATAGCGGGGCGCAACGCTGACAAGCTCGCACTTGCGCAGGACGAACTGAGCGAGTTTGGTGCGGTGTCCGGTTACCAAGCTGATGTCAGCACAGAGTCGGGCCTGCGCGGACTGGTCGGCATCACGCTGGCCAACGAAGGGCACATCGACGTGTTGGTCAACTGCCAGGGCATCACGCTGCTCAAGCCAGCCGAGGACTTTAGCCGCGAGGACTGGGACAGCGTCATGGACACCGATCTGCAAAGTGTCTTTTTTGCGTGCACCGAAGTCGGCCGTCACATGCTGGGACGTGGACGCGGCGCCATCATCAACATCGCCTCGCTGGCCTCGCACAGAGGTTGGCCAAACAGCGCCCTGTACGCCATCGCCAAGGCGGGGGTACTGAGCCTGACCCAAACGCTGGGTGCAGAATGGGCTGCACGGGGCGTGCGGGTGAACGCGATTTCGCCAGGCTTTTTCATGACCGAACTCAACCGTGACAAGATGTCACCAGAACGCAAGGCGCTGGCACTTGCGCGAACACCTGCGGGCCGTTTCGGTGAGGTCAACGAGCTGGTCGGTGCTGCAATCTACCTGGCCTCGGGCGCGGCGGGCTTCGTGACCGGACAGACGATCACCGTCGACGGCGGCTTCCTGGCCACCGGACTGTAGTTGGCAGACGGCCATGCTACACATCACACCTTTGTCGGACATCGCTGGAGCGCGCATCACCGGCTTGGATCTGTCGCGGGGCTTGAGCGCAGATCAGTTCGAGCAGGTCGAGCAGGCGCTGCACAGGCATTGCTTTATTGTCTTCCCAGGCCAGACCCTGTCACCGCAGAATTTCGTCGCCTTCTCAAGGTACTGGGGCCAAGCCGAGCCCCATGTGATCGACACCTTTCACCACCCGCAAGATGCCAACATCCTGATCCTGTCCAATGTGCTGCGCAACGGCAAGCCGATCGGGCTACTGGATGCGGGCACCTATTTCCATACCGACTATTCATATCTCACGGTACCGGCGCGTTGCACCATGCTGCACGCCATTCAGATGCCGCGAGAACGCAGCGGCACCACGTTTGCAAATCAGACCCGCGCCTACGCCGATCTGTCGCATCAGACCAAAGAGCGGATCGAGTCACTGGTCGTGCGTCACCATTACGGCAACCGAGACGACCTGAACGAGAAGTCGCGCACCGTGGCCTCGGTGCTTGACATGAATCAGAAGCAAAAGGTCGATTGGGTTCACCATCGGCTGGTCCGCCCGCATCCACACACCGGCGTGAAGTCCTTGTACGCCGTCTCCGGCAGCTCGTTCGGCATCAACGGCATGGACGACGTGCAGGCCGTTGCGTTGCTCGACGAACTCAAGCAACACGCCACGGCCGAGCAATACCGCAGCACTTACAACTACTGCATTGGGGACGTGGTGGTCTGGGACAACGCGCAACTGCTACACGCTGCGCCGCTGACCAACCTTCGCCATGCGCGTACCCTGTGGCGCGTCACAGTCAAGGAAAAGTCTTGACTGCTCGGGCGCAGACGCAGCGTTGATGACTGTATCAGTGCAGCATCTCAGGCGGTGCCTAGCGAATGGATCAAATGATGATTCCTTGGCGCTAAACTTGCCCACTTGACTTATGGGCTTCAAGCTACAAGAAAGGGCGATCCAGCCATGTCTTCACATCAAAGAATCGCGCTGATTACCGGCGGCGGGACTGGCATTGGACGCGCCAGTGCGCTTGCATTGCAAAAAGCCGGCTTTCAGGTTGTCGTGACCGGGCGACGCCAACAGCCCTTACTAGAAACCGTTGCCATGGGCGCCAGCGACAAGCCGGCGATTGAGGCCATGACTGCAGATGTCAGCCAAGGCAGTGAGGTCAAAGCGCTGTTTGCCCAAATCGATGCCAAGTTTGGACGGCTCGATGTACTTTTTAACAACGCTGGCATGGGCGCACCGCGCGTTCCCATTGACGAGCTAGCAGAGGCCGACTGGCGCCGCGCGGTGGACGTGAACCTGACCGGGTCTTTTCTGTGTGCCCAAGCGGCATTTGGTTTGATGAAAAAACAATCGCCTCAAGGGGGGCGCATCATCAATAACGGCTCGATTTCGGCACATTCACCAAGACCCAACACCTGTGCTTACACCGCCACCAAACACGCCATCACGGGCCTTACCAAATCACTGGCGCTGGATGGGCGGCCCTTCAACATTGCGGCTTCGCAAATCGACATCGGCAATGCCGACACCGCTATTGGTGAACGGTTTAAAGCGGGCGTGCCCCAAGCCAATGGCGACATGATGGTTGAGCCGGTGATGGAGGCGTCGTACTGCGGCGATGCCGTGGCTTACATCGCCTCACTGCCAGCTGAAGCCAACGTACTGACCATGACGCTCATGGCGACCAACATGCCATTTGTAGGAAGGGGATAAACATGTCCAAACAACCATCTCAAGCAGCCAAAGGTTTGGCTGCAGGTACCGTGAACTACGGAGACAAAGACTTTGCCTTGTTTTTAAGGCGTGCGTTCATCAAAGGCGCCGGTCTCTCAGACGAAGACCTGGCCAAGCCCATTGTTGGCATTGTGAACACCGGCAGCGATTTCAACCCCTGTCACGGCAATGTGCCGCAACTGATTGAGGCTGTTAAGCGTGGCGTGATGATGCAAGGAGCCTTGCCCATGGTGTTTCCCACCATTTCACTGCACGAGTCCTTTGTCGCACCCACCAGTCTGTACCTGCGTAACCTCATGTCAATGGACACCGAGGAGATGATCAAGGCGCAGCCAATGGACGCGGTGGTGCTCATTGGGGGCTGCGATAAAACCATTCCAGCACAGTTGATGGGAGCGTTTTCAGCGGGCAAGCCTTTTGTGGTCTTGCCTACAGGTCCGATGTTGTCCTCACGCTGGCGTGGTGAGCGCGTGGGCGCTTGCACCGATTGCCGCAGGCTATGGGCCGACTTCAGGGCGGGGCGGCTGAGCCAAGAACAAATTGACGACGCCAACAACCACCTGGTTCCCTCCGTGGGCACCTGCTCGGTGATGGGTACGGCCAGCACCATGGCTTGTATGGTTGAGGCCATGGGGCTGACCGTTGCTGGCGCGGCCAGTGCGCCTGCGGTGTCTGCTGACAGGCTGCGCATTGCTGAGCGCTCGGGTTATGCCGCGGCTCGTCTTGCCAAAGGCGAAACCACTATGCCCGAGATCAACGAGCAACAGGTGCACAACGCGCTGGCCGTTTTGTTGGCCATCGGTGGTTCAACCAATGCGCTGGTGCACCTCTCGGCCATGATTGGGCGCTTGGGCATGGTGCTCGATCCAGCCCAATTCAATGCGCTGGCTGATCAGACACCGGTGTTGGTCAACCTCAAGCCCGCTGGTGAAGGCTACATGCCCGATTTCCATGAGGCCGGTGGGCTGCTGCGCGTGCTGTCGCAGTTGAAAGATTTGCTTCACCTGGACATTCCCACGGTGTTTGGTGACAGCCTGAGCGATCGGCTTAACGGACTTGGCGCCCCAACCGAAAGCGTGGTGATTCGTGAGCGCTCCAACCCGATTTACCCCAACGGCGGGCTGCGCTGGTTAAAGGGCAACCTGGCGCCACAGGGCGCGGTGATCAAGCCAGTGGCGGCGAGCCAAAGTTTGCTTGAGCACACTGGACGGGCGGTTATTTTTGATGGACTTGAAGACATGGCGCTCAGAATCGATGACCCCAACTTGGATGTGTCTGCTGACGATATCTTGGTACTGCGTGGCATCGGCCCCAAGGGTGCAGGCATGCCTGAGGCCGGCTTGATTCCAATCCCAAGAAAATTGGCCGCTCAAGGGGTGCGCGACATGGTTCGCATTTCAGACGGCCGCATGAGCGGTACGGCCTACGGAACCATTGTCTTGCACATCAGCCCCGAGGCCGTCGATGGTGGGCCTTTGAGCTTGGTGCGCGCGGGCGACATGATCCGGCTGAGCGTGCGCGAGTCAAGCTTGCAATTGATGGTCGACGAGTTGACCCTTGAGCAACGCCGCACCGAGCAGGCGCACAAGACGCTGCCAACAGTCTCTCAGCCCCGTGGCTATGGACGCTTGCACGCCCAAGAAGTGCTGCAAGCCGAGCATGGATGCGACTTCCGGTTTTTACGTCAAACGCCCGGAGAATCAACCACGCGCTGAGCACCAACAGACGGGGGCGCCGGCGGGCACCTCTGCGGCCAAGGCACTCGGGCCAAGCGGCGCTTAGATCCAGTCGCTCAGGGACACGATTTCCAAGGCTGCAGGACCGGCCGGTGCATGCATCTGCATGGTCAGTGGGTCGTGCCCAGCAATGACGTGTCGATCGGATTCGGCCAATGACTCGATCAAGGTATAGCCATTGAGCATGTCGCGTACATCCGTAACAATCGGAAACGGTGAGCGTTTTTGGTAATTTTCCAGGTAGTGCGACGCGTCTGATGCAATGACCATCCACCCCTTTTTGGTGTGAACCCGAACGATTTGCAGGCCTCTGGTGTGGCCCCCCACCCAATGGACAGTGATACCGGGTCGGAGTTCATAGTCGCCATCGTGAAATCCCACGCGGTCTTGAAAATTCGCGTGCACAAGTTCACACACATCATGAGGGTCATAGGCGTGACGACAAAAGGTGTGCCCCATCTCTTTTCCAGTTGCGTAGGCCATTTCGCGCTCTTGCATGTGAAAGCGCGTTGCTTGCAAACGCTTGGTATTGCCTGCATGGTCGTAGTGCGCGTGCGTGATCACGGTTTCCTTGATGTCTTGCAACGCAATGCCTGCTTGTCCAAGGGATGTGATCGGGCAGCGCAGCAATTGCCGCCCGCGTTGGGTGGCAGCCGCTTGATCGAATCCGGTGTCAACCAAAATAGTTTCTTTGTCTGACTTCAGGAACCAAACGAAGTAATCCATGGTCGTGGCCATGTCATGCGCGTCATGGGCAATGAAGTTCTCGATGCGCCTGCGGTTCACGGTGGCATACCGCATGGCGTAGGCTTCCCAAATAGGTTTTTCCATCGTTCTTCCTTTGCTATTCAACGACCACTGCGGCTCCTCATGGCGCGTAGCGGCTCCACTAAATACGGCCAGAGACCGTCCGGATTTTCGACCATGGGAAAGTGCCCAAACCCTGGCAATGTCGCAAAACTAGATTGTGCAATTTCCCCTGCGACGCGCCTCGTGTCTTGAGGCGACGCGGAGTAGTCGTAATCGCCCGTCAACAACCACAGCGGCGTTACTTGGCAATCGATATCTCCAGTGTGGTGCGATGCTTGAAACGCGTCGCTGTAAAACGCGAGGTCGCCATCGTAAATGCCCGGCGCACCCTGTGCGTAGATCCAGCCAGCCAGCGCACGCCGATCATGCGCACTGCTAGGGCTCAGCAAAGAACCGACCCAAGCGCTTGCAAGCCTGGCGCCATGCACTTCTGGGTGGTTTAAAAACTTAGACCGACGACCCGGCGAGTGGTAAGGCGTTTCCAGCAAAATGGCACCTAAAAATCGTTGCGGAAATTTGGCTAGCAGCGCCAAACCAATCGCCGCACCCATGGAGCAGCCCATCAACGCGACCTTCTCCAAGCCAGCGGCATCTAAGTAAGCAATGATCCACTCCAGATATTGCCCCTCAGTTAGATGCCAGTCGCGGTCCTGTGAACCACTGGGCACAGGCGAGCGCCCGTGGGCAGGTAGGTCAAAGGCATGCACATTCCACTCGGACTGCAGCGCAGGTATGGACATCAAGCCGTGCCACTGCCGCGCATCGGCGCCAGCGGTGTGCAGCATAAGAAGTGGTGCTTGCTGCGCGTCGCCCACCTCCTCGGTATAAACCCAGTCAGCATTCGGATTGGAAAGGGCCACATAGCGGCCGCGAATAGCGGCCAGACCACTGTGATCAATGGTTCTATCGGGGTGCGCATTGCCTGACAAAGTCAGGCGCCAGCTGTCAAGTAAACGTTCTATAAAAGGCAGGGCTTGCAGCAAGGCCAGCTCTTTCGCGTCCACAGAGAACGCCGGGCCAAGGCGACGCAGCGCACCAAACGATTGGTAGCCTGGCCCAGGCAGACGTGATGCCACCTCTTGCATGACGGCGCCTGAGGACCTGAATTCAATCAAGTCACCGTCTGCGGCCCCCGCCCAGAGCACCACTTGGCCCAGCTGCTTTGGCGCATCGCCCTCGGTGTAGTGCCAGACGATTCGATGTCGACAGCGTGCAGCGTCGCTGGCCAGCCCAGGGTTTTCTAAGGCCTGGGCTAAGGCCTGCGTAGCCTTCTCGAACCAGCTGCTCATTTCATTCGCTTTTCTGCAAAAACTGGTGCATGGCCGTGTGGTCTGCCCCTTTCGGCAAGCCTTGCTCGGCATCGGCCCAAACTTCTAAACAGGCAGCAGCCATGACCCCAGGTGTTTGTAAATTCTGAATGAAATCCAACGCCGTCTTAACGTCTTTTCTCATCAAGCCCAACGAAAATCCGGAGTCGTATGCACCAGATAGCATGAACTTCTCAACCTTCACCTCGGTTGTGTTGTTCTTGCCAGAGGACGTGTTGAAAACCTGGTTAACCGCTTGGGGGTCCAAGCCGAAGGCTTTGGCAGCAGTCAGAGCCTCACAAGTAGCGACCAAGCCACTTGCTGAGACATAGTTATTCAAAGCCTTCACCGCATGGCCAGCGCCTGGACCGCCAAGGTGTGTGAGGTACTTGCCCATCAGCTCTAACACTGGAAAAACCTGACGAACGGTGTCTTCATTACCGCCAATCATGATCGACAGCGTCGCATCCAAGGCACGCTTGACGCCACCCGACACAGGGGCATCGACGAATTTCACGCCTTGTGCCGCCAGCCGTTGGGCATTGCTCTGGGAGCGAAACGGGTCTGAAGACCCCATATCGATGATGGTTTGGTCGGGCGTTAAACCGGCAGCAATGCCACCATCGGCATCCCACAAAACGTTCTCCACGGCATCGCTATTGGGCAGCATCAGGATGCACAGGCTCGCGCCCGAAGCGGCATCGCGAGCGCTTTTGCTGGCCTTGAAGTTAGATGGCCCGGTGAGCTGTTCGATCAGCGCCGAGGACAAATCAAACCCCGATACCTGACAGTCCGCGGCTAACAGATGGCGAACCATCGGCGTGCCCATTTGGCCAAGCCCAATGAAAGCGATGCGCATTGGATTCATGTTAAATGCCCATTTCCTTGAAGACTTCCTTGGCGTTTCGAAAGCTGTCAATCGCGGCAGGGACACCACAATAAATGGCGGTTTGGAGGAACACCTCTTTGATTTCATCCTTGGTCAGGCCATTGTTAATGGCCCCACGAACGTGCAACTTCAATTCATGCGGACGGTTCAAAGCGGTGATCATGCACAGGTTCATGATGCTGCGTGTGCGCCGATCAAGACCGGGGCGGTTCCAAACCTCGTTCCAGCAGTACTCGGTTACCAACTCTTGCATCGGCAAATTGAAATCATCCGCATTTGCAATGGAAGCGTCGACATACGCGGCACCCAAAACTTCGCGACGGGTTTTCAAGCCTTTTTCAAATGCTTCTTTATTCACGGGGAACTCCTGTTGTAAAAATTAAAAATAGTCTGCGGTCTTTCAACTGGGGAGACCGCGGCACGCTGCCAATGCCATTTGGACAGGCGCTGCGCACCCACAGCGTCGCGGCCGATGATACCCAGCATGAACGCTTGCGTTGCCTGAATGGTTTTGGCAAACCGAAAAGTGTTCGGTACGGTCGCGGTGCGAAAACGCCGTCGCGTGCAGGAACTTGCCGACAAACTTTGTCACAGGCGTGACAAGGCGGCACCTCTGCGCGGGTTAAAGCCTCACGCCGTAAGGATCGACGCAGGCTGAAGGGCCCGTAAAGCAAGGGGGGGGAGATTAACTGAGAAGTCACAAGCTATCGCCTTCACAGGTATCGATTGATTTGGTTTTTTATTTAAAAACAATGGCTTACATATCGACCTGCCGCAGACTTTCCACCCTCGGGTATTACCCTATGGAATATCAATGCAAGTTGCGGTTAAATTTAGGCTTCGAATCTGGTTCATGTTGTAGGACCTTAGCTTTCGGACGCGGGTCAGCAAATCTGCCCCATGTTGACCTTTATAAACAAACTATTTTTAGGAGACCCCTCATGAAACTTGTTAAGAATTTGGTGGCAAGCGCAGTCCCATTGATGTTGGTCGCAAGCGCATATGCGCAGGCACCCGCTGAGGTCAAGATCGGCGTGGTCACTTTTCTCTCAGGCCCAGCTGCCTCACCTTTCGGTGTTCCTGCGCGTAACGCAGCAGAGCTTTTGATCGAGCAGTTCAACAAAGGTCAAGCGCCCGCCCCCTACAACAACAAGGGCTTCGGTGGCGCCAATGTGAAAATGGTCTTGATAGACGAGAGCGGCAGCAGCACAAGCGTTGTGACCGAGTATCGGAACTTGATTCAGCGCGAAAAGGTCGACATGGTGGTGGGCTACATCTCCAGCGGTAACTGTTTGGCTGTTGGCCCTGTCGCTGAAGAATTGAAAGCCGTCACGGTCTTTTTTGACTGCGGCACGCCGCGCATCTTCGAAGAGGGCAAAAAAGACTATGTCTTCAGGGCCGTTAACCATGCAACGGCCGACAGCGTTGGCGCAGCCTTGTACCTGAAGTCAACAGGGGTGAAGTCGGCCGATTACGCGGGTATCAACCAAAACTACGCATGGGGTCAAGATTCTTGGAACGACTTTGACGGTTCCATGAAAAAAATCTTCCCTGGCTCGAAAGTTACCACCTCGCAAATGCCCAAGCTGTTCGCGGGTCAATACAGCGCCGAGATTTCCTCCGTGATGTCGAGCAAGGCCGACGTGATTCACACCAGTCTTTGGGGCGGTGACCTTGAAGCGCTTATTTTGCAATCTGCACCACGCGGCATGTACAAAAAGAGCAAAGTGGTCTTAACCACGGGCGAAACCGCCATGTACCGCCTGGCTAAGAAGATTCCTGATGGCACCATCATTGGTGCGCGCGGGCCGTTTGGCGTATTGGCGCCTAAAAGCCCTTTGAATGATTGGTTCAGGGCATCTTTTTCTGACCGCTACAACGTGGCACCCAACTACACGGCTTACCAAATGGTCCACGCACTGATGGCGGCCAAGCTGGGTTGGGAAAAAGCAGCAGCAGCAGCAGGCGGCAAGCCCACGCAAGAGCAAGTAGCAGGCGCAATCCGCGGCATGACCTACGAGGGCCCTGGTGGTGTGGCCAAGTTCTCTTTGGCCAATGGTCATCAAGCCGTTATGGAAACCGCTTACGGCAAAACCAAGCTGGTCAACGGTGAGATGACACTGGTGGACATCAAGCGCTTCCCAGCTGAGCAAGTGATGCCTAAAGATGGCGTTAAGAGCAGTGACTGGATTGCGAACGGCTTTAAATAAGCCCTAGACATCTTTAGACGTACTTTTCTCCGGGCGGGCAGCTTCGGTTGCCCGCCCCCCTTATTAAGACTGCTTGTATGTCCCAATTACTGGTGATTCTGATCGACGGAATCAATTATTCCGCGTGGTTGTTCTTGTCTGCCGTTGGGTTAACCCTCATTTACGGTGTGATGAAAATTCTGAACGTCGCTCACGGTAGTTTTTACTCGCTTGGCGCGTACGTGGCGGCCTCTGTGATGGGTTATTGGTTTTCTCACGATTTCCCCCCCTACTGGTCTTTTGTAGCGCTGGCCATATCCGCCTTTGTCGCCGGCTTTGTGGTCGGTCCACTGCTTGAGCGCTTCATGCTCAGACCCCAATACGACAAAGACGAAGTTGTCATCTTGTTGATTACTTACGGTCTTTTCCTGATTCTTGAAGACGTGCTGAAAATGATTTGGGGGGTAGACCCCTATTTTGTATCCGAGCCTTACGAGTTACTGGGTATGTTTGAGGTGGGTGAGATGATTTACCCCCGTTACTACCTGCTCATGATCGGCTTGGCCATCACCGTTGGACTCGCTTTGCTGCTCTTGTTGAAGAAAACCAAGTTTGGCCGAATACTGGTCGCTGTCATTCATGACCGTGAAATCAGCGCCGCAATGGGTGTGAACGTGGGCTTCGTATTTGCGATCACGTTCGGCCTGGGCTGCTCTCTGGCTGCCTTAGCAGGTGGTTTTACGGCACCAACCATCTCGGTCACACCCGGTTTGGGGGTCGAAGTGATCGTGCTGTCTTTTGCCGTGGTGGTCACCGGAGGCTTAGGCAGCTTGCCAGGTGTTGCCCTGGCTTCTGTGTTCATGGGCCTGCTGCGCTCCGTTTGCGTTCATTTCGCGCCGCAATTTGAGCTGTTTGTAATTTTCTCGGTCATGGCCATGGTTCTCACGTTCCGGCCCCGTGGCTTGTTCAGCATTGCGGAGGCTCGCAAAATATGAGCGCCGATAAAACCGTTATCCGCTTTGCGGCCTTCTTGTTGGCGGTGCTCCTGGGCTCGTCCTTCCTGCCCCAGTGGGGGCTGTTCATGTTGACCATCGTCTTGGTCAATGGCTTGGTGGTCTTAGGCTGCCTGCTGTTTTTACGCGCTGGTTTGGTGTCCTTTGGCCAGGCACTGTATTTTTGCTTTGGTGCCTACACAACGGGTCTTGCAGCCAACTTTTTAGATGTCACCGACGTTTTCCTGCTCATGCTGATGTCTGCCATCGGATCTGGAATCATGGCTTGGTTGCTGGGCTCACTGTTGTCTAAGTACAGATCGATATTTTTTGGTCTGCTGTCGATGGCGTTTTCAATGATTTTGTACGGCCTCTTGGCCAAGACGGAGTCACTGGGCTCAACCGATGGCTTCAACGTACCCGCCATCACGATTTTGGGTTATGCGCCCTCTAGCGAATCTGTTCGAGCCTCCGTGCTTGGGGTCGCTGCACTGCTTGCCTTGCTGGCGGTTTCCTTTGCCCAAGCCTTGCTCAAAAGCCCTATGGGGCTTTTGCTCACCGCCATTCGTGACAATGAGATACGTGTGGAGTACATGGGCGCGTCGGCACAGAAGACCATCCACACCATCTACGTTATCGCTGGCGTTTTTGCCGGTCTTGCCGGCTCTTTGGTGGCCGTCTCCGTGGGGCATATCGACCCAACCATGGCGATCTGGACAACCTCTGGTGAGTTTGTATTCATCACCATCATGGGTGGTATTGGCAGCGTGATCGCACCCTTCATTGGCGCCTTAGCCTTCGGCATCATCCACACCATCGCCTTCTCAGAATCTCCCAACACATGGCAACTGGTGTTGGGAACCGCGCTGATTGGCATTATTTACATCCTGCCCGATGGCCTGTGGTCTTTGCTGACCAAAGTACGCGGAGCCAACAAATGAACGAGCCAATCCTTAACGTTAGCCATTTAAACAAGCACTTTGGCGCCGTTGCAGCCGCGCACGATATCTCGGTTGCCATACAGCCCGGGACCTGCACCGGTTTGATTGGCACCAATGGCGCTGGCAAGACGACCTTCGTGAACATGATCACGGGCTATTTAAAACCCGATACGGGAACGATCGAGTTTGAAGGCCAGAACATCACGAAAAAGACGCCGCGCGATATCAGCCGCATGGGTGTCACGCGGTCTTTTCAAATTCCGCAGTTGTACGCGTCCATGACCACCCTTGAAAACCTAGAGATGGGCTTTGGCGTACTGTCACTCATGCGCAACCCTCGGCGTTTGTTTGTGGGCACAGAAAAGCCTGTACCCGGCTACGGAAATCAAACCATCCGACAGTTGGCAGAGGAAGCCATGGAGCGCTTTGGCCTGACTGCGTTCAGGGACCAAGTGACCAGAACCCTACCAGGCGGCACCAGAAAGCTGATCGACATCGCCATGGCCATGGCAACCAAGCCAAAGGTTCTCTTGCTCGATGAGCCGACCAGCGGCGTATCTTCTGAAGAAAAGTTTGACATCATGGACATGGTGATGCGCGTCGTCAAGGCAGACGGCACAACGGTTTTGTTCGTCGAGCACGACATGGAAATTGTGAGCCAGCATGCCGACCGTGTGCTGGCTTTTTACGATGGAACGATCATCGTGGACGAGCCACCTGCGTCGGCGCTGAAAAATGAAATGGTTTTGCGCTATATCGTTGGCAATACGCAGGCCTTAAGCTTGACTGGACAAAACGATGCTTGAAGTTTCAAATTTAAATGTGTCGATTCAGTCCACGAGCATCCTGCGTGATGTTTCTCTGACCATCGAGGATCACACCATGGTCGGCTTGGTGGGCCGCAATGGCGCGGGTAAAACAACACTCATGAAAAGCATCATGGGTTTACTCAAAGCGGAGTCCGGGCGCATGTCGTTTAACGGCACCAACTTGTTGGACACACCGGTGCATGAGCGCATCCATTTGGGTATTGGCTACATGCCGGAAGACCGACGCTTGATACCCGACCTAACGGTTAAGGAAAATCTGTTGTTGCCAGCCTGGGCGGGCAACAACAGCCAGGGCGAGGCGCGCTTAGATTACATCTTCAAGCTCATTCCCGAGCTGGTCGAATTCGGCCCGCGCCGGGGCACACAGTTATCAGGTGGCCAACAAAAAATGGTGGCCTTGGGCCGTGCTTTGATGACGGGTACCAAGCTGCTTTTGCTCGATGAGCCATTCGAAGGCGTGGCGCCAGCCCTTGCGCAGCGCCTGGTTGAGGTCATCTCCAAACTCAAAAGCGAAGGCATGACCGTTATTTTTTCTGAATCAGATCTCCAGCACTCTGTGCACATGGTTCAAAAGATTTTCACCATGGATCGCGGTGAGTTACGCGAAAAAATTCTCTGAGCGCCGCCTATTAAGTTGCCTCAGTGGCGGCTTTGTGAACAGCTAGGTATTCAATGAACAAACACCCTGACTTCGTGCCAAGCGGCGTTATTCCAGCACTCTTGCTGCCGTTTGAAGACGACTTTTCTATCGATGCGCACGGTTTTCAACAACACATCTTGGATGTGTGTCAGGTTGATGGACTCTCTGCCATCACCATCAACGCGCATTCGACCGAGGTGGCCTCCTGCACGTTCGATGAGCAGCAGCGCGTGTTGGAGCTGGCGCTTGACTGCGTTGGCGACCGTATGCCGATCGTCAATGGCGTCTATGCTGAAGGGAGTTTTGAGGCCGCGAAAATTGCCAAGATGGCCAGCCAAATGGGCGCCTCTGCCTTGTTGGTTTTCCCGCCAGGGCCTTTCACCATGGGTCACAACCCCCGCGCTGTGATTGAGCACTACCGGCGAATCGCTGACGTCACGGACCTGCCCTTGATTGCCTTTCAATATGCTGAGACCTCGCCTCAAAGCTACCCTATGGACACGCTAACGCAGTTGTGTGATGCCGTGCCCAGTGTGCGTGCCATCAAGGACTGGATCACTTCGCCAGCTCTGCACAACCATCAAATTGAGGTGCTTCAAAGCCGCACCAATCCTGTCAACGTCCTGTCAACCCACAGCGCATGGCTTTACCCGTCTTTGGTGATGGGCTGCAAGGGTTTGCTATCAGGCAGCGGCTCTGTCATCGCAGACTTGCAGGCTCAGTTGTTTGCCGCCGTCCAGCGTCAGGACATGGCCAGCAGCGCCCAATTGCACAAGCGCATCACCCGCACGGCTGACGTCTTCTATGCCAAACCTTGGATAGACATGCACAACCGCATGAAAGAGGCCTTGGTGATGATGGGGCGCTTTCCGCGCGCTGTCGTGCGGCCTCCGCTGGTTGAAATCACCCCGCAGGAAAGAGCCCGTATCCGTCTGGCCATGCAGGCCGCAGGCCTACTGGAGCCATCGCGCTAATTGCACGCTGGCTGGTTTCATGAGACCGGGCGCGCTCACCTGCGCTTACGACACCTCGTCGGCTTCAGTGGCTGAACCGAATCCACCCCCGCCCGGGGTACAAATCTCAAACACATCATTCACCTGCATTTCAGCCTGGCCGATGTGAGCGAGTTCTTCGACGGCCCCGCTGGCTCTGACAACGCGGTTGACGCCCACTTGGCCAGCTTGTCCTCCGGCTACACCGAAGGCGCCGTGTACGCGGCCATTGGAGAGAATACTGGCCGTCATCTTTTCCAGGAAACGCACCCGCCGAATGCCGCCATCGCCGCCATGCCACTTACCCGGGCCACCCGAACCATGGCGAATCTCGTAACTCTCAAGGCGAACCGGGAAGCGGAACTCAAAGATCTCAGGGTCTGTCAAGCGGGAATTGGTCATGTGGGTCTGCACCACACTGGTGCCGTTAAACCCTGCCACGGCCTGCCCGTCTGCATCGGTGATCAAGCCCGCGCCCGATCCCCCTGAAATGGTCTCGTAGTACTGGTAGCGCGCGTTACCAAAAGTGAAGTTGTTCATGGTGCACTGGCTAGCGGCCATCCCGCCCAGCGCGCCATACAGGGCGTTGGTGATGCACGACGAGGTCTCGACGTTGCCAGCCACAACCGAGGCCGGCGGGTTGGGGTTGAGCATGGAGCCTTGCGGAATGATGACCTGCAGGGGTTTGAGGCAGCCCGCGTTCAAAGGAATGTCATCATCGACAAGGGTTCTGAACACATACAAAACTGCAGCCATGCACACCGCGGTTGGCGCATTGAAATTGTTCGCCTGTTGCGCCGAGGTCCCGGTGAAATCAATCACCGCACTGCGCTGCTGGGCATTGACGCGGATCGCCACCTTGATCTGTGCGCCGTTATCCAATGGCAGCGTGAAATCACCATCCTTCAAGCGCGTGATCACCCGGCGAACCGACTCTTCTGCATTGGCCTGGACGTGACCCATGTAGGCCTGCACCACGTCCAAACCATAGTGCTGGACCATTTTGCGCAGTTCTTGCAAGCCTTTTTCGTTGGCTGCAATTTGGGCCTTAAGGTCCGCCATGTTCTGCTGGGTATTGCGTGACGGATACGCCCCACTGCTCAACAGCTTGACCATCTCGGCCTCGCGCAAAATGCCCTTGTCTACCAATTTAAAGTTGTTAATCTGCACGCCTTCCTCTTCAATACGGGTTGAAAACGGTGGCATTGAGCCCGGTGTGGTGCCGCCTACATCGGCGTGATGCCCTCGAGAGCCGACGTAAAACGTGGCTTGGCCATCAAGGTACACCGGCGTGATGACGGTGATGTCGGGCAGGTGTGTTCCGCCGTGGTAAGGGTCGTTGAGCACATACACATCACCCGGCTGCATGCTCGTGGCGTTCTCGCGCACCACGGTCTTGATGCTCTCGCCCATGGAACCCAGATGCACCGGCATGTGGGGTGCATTGGCAATCAGGTTGCCCGTTGAATCAAACAGGGCACAGCTGAAGTCCAAGCGCTCTTTGATATTGACCGAGTAGGCGGTGTTTTGCAGTTGCAATCCCATCTGCTCCGCAATGTTCATGAACAGGTTGTTGAACACCTCCAGCAGCACCGGGTCAACCCTTGTGCCGACTGCGAATTTGACGCTGCGCGGTGCGGTGCGAATCAGATGCAAGTGGTCCAACTCGGAGAGGGTGGCCTGCCACCCTGGCTCGACCACGGTGGTCGCGTTCTTCTCAGCAATGATGGCCGGGCCCATCACCCGGTCGCCCGCTCTCAAGTCCTCGCGCACGATCAATGCGGCCTCTACCCACGCGCCGCCCGCATACATTTTGACCATCTCACGAACCACGCCGCAAGCCTTCAAGTCGCGCTCGGGGCTGATTGGGTAACGTGGTTCTTGCGCGGTACTGCCCGCGATCGAGGCCTCAACAGACACGGCCTCCACCACCAAAGCCTTGCCCTTCATCAAAAATGCAAAGCGCTGTTGGTATGCGTCCTCAAAACTCGCGGTGATGGATGCCGCGGTCGATGCCGCGTCGCCTGCGCTGGCCGGGTAATCCACCACCAAAGCCGTGTCGCTGCCCTCATAGCGAACATGCACACGCCTTTGGGTTTGGATGCTTCCCTGATTGACCTGTTGGCGTTGCAGCTCGACCTGCGCGTGTTCAACCAGGGTGTTCAACACCGTCACCATGCCGGCAACCGCCCCCACTTCCAGCTTCAACTCGACCGTTTGCTCACGCATCACGGTTTGGTCTGCCAAGCCCATGCCGTAAGCACTTAGCACCCCCGCTAAGGGGTGCACCAATATGCGGCCCATGCCCAAGGCGTCGGCCACCAGACAAGCATGCTGACCTCCTGCGCCGCCAAAGCACTGGAGCGTGTAGTTGGTGACGTCATAACCGCGCGCAACAGAAATTTTCTTGATCGCGTTGGCCATTTGCTGCACCGCAATGCTGACAAAACCCTCGGCCACTTGTTCTGGCGTGCGTTGCGTCTGTTTTGCCAAAGCGTCGAACGGTGCTTTTACCGCCTCCAGGCTGAGGGCTTCGTCCGCATTCGGTCCAAATACCTTTGGAAAATAGCGTGCTTGAATTTTTCCCAACATCAGGTTGGCATCGGTGAGCGCCAGCGCTCCACCGCGTCGGTAACTGGCAGGCCCAGGGTTGGCGCCCGCGCTCTCAGGGCCGACACGAAAGCGTGCACCATCAAACGCCAACAAAGACCCGCCGCCTGCGGCCACGGTGTGGATGCTCATCATGGGCGCGCGCATGCGCACGCCGGCGACTTGGGTTTCAAACTCGCGCTCAAACGCACCCGCGTAATGCGACACATCGGTAGAGGTTCCACCCATGTCAAAGCCAATGATCTTCTCAATACCGGCGATCTCGGCTGTGCGTGCCATGCCGACAATGCCTCCGGCCGGACCACTCAATATGGCGTCCTTGCCCTGAAGCACCCGGGCATCGGTCAATCCTCCAGACGACTGCATGAAAAACAGCTTCACGCCTGGCATTTCGCTCGCCACTTGGGCCACGTAGCGGCCAAGAATGGGCGAAAGGTAGGCATCCACAACCGTGGTGTCGCCCCGGCTGACAAACTTCATCATGGGGCTGGTTTCATGCGAGGTGCTGATCTGCGTGAAGCCCACCTCCTGCGCAATGCGTTTGGCCGCAAGCTCGTGCGCCGTGTACCGATAGCCGTGCATGAAAACAATGGCCACGCTGCGCAAGCCTTGTTGAAATTGCGCACGCAAATCCTGTTCGAGTTGGGGCTCATGGAGTGGCTCGATCACATCGCCATGTGCGCCTATGCGCTCTTGTGCTTGCACCACGGCGCTGTAAAGCAGTTCGGGCAACTGAACATGCCGGTCAAAAATGCGCGGTCGATTTTGATAGGCAATGCGCAAGGCATCACGAAAGCCGCGCGTGGTCACCAGCAAGGTCGGCTCGCCCTTGCGCTCTAACAAGGCATTGGTTGCAACCGTCGTACCCATCTTGACGCATTCCACCAGGTCAGCAGGCACGGGCTCGTCGGCATTGAGCCCGAGCAAGTAGCGAATACCAGCAACGGCCGCGTCGCGATACTGCTCGGGGTTCTCACTCAGCAATTTATGGGTGAGCAACACGCCATCCGGGCGTTGTCCCACGACATCGGTGAATGTGCCGCCACGGTCAATCCAAAATTGCCAGCGCTTGGTGTCCGAGACATGGTCTGGGTTGTTCATCATGTGTTCTTGGTGCTTTCTGCGCAGGCGCCGCCTGGGTCTTTATGTATGGGGTACGCACTGTTTTTGGCCAGCACAGCCGCTGATCACATCAGACGCTTTGGCTGCATGCCAAGCCCCGGCTGCTGTGCGCTCAAAATGATGCGAGTTGTTGGTTGAGTAAGTCCGTCACCAGCATGGAGCCTGGGGCGTGGGTGATGCAGAACGCCGGTTTGGCCTGGATCAGTGCCGCTTGTGGCGTCACGCCGCAAGCCCAGAAGACCGGAATTTCTCCTGCTTGAAGCTCCACGGCATCACCATAATCTGGGGCGCCGAGGTCAGCAATTCCAATCAGGCTCGGGTCGCCCAAGTGCACCGGCGCACCGTGCACACTGGGGAATCTGGAGGTCACCTGTACCGCACGAATGGCGTCTGCTGCAAGCATGGGTCGCATCGACACGACCATAGGCCCATGAAACACACCTGCCGCTTGCGTGGGCATGTTGGTGCGGTACATGGCCACATTTTTTCCCTGTTCCACATGGCGCAAGCGCAAGCCCGCTTCCATCAAGGCGTATTCAAAAGAAAAAGAGCACCCCACGACAAAGGTCACCAGATCAGCGCGCCACAGCGCCGTGATATCGGTGGCTTCATCGGCCACTTCCCCGTTGCGCCAAATCCGATAGCGCGGCAGATCCGTGCAAATGTTGATGTCTTCTCCCAAGCTTGGCAGCGCGCGCTCGCCGGGCTCCGACACGGCCAGCACAGGGCATGGTTTGGGGTTGCGCTGGCAGTACCGTAAAAAGTCATCCGCCAAGTCCTTCGGAAGAATGACGACATTGCCCTGCACATGGTCATTTGCCAAGCCACTGGTGTGGCTACGCCATTTACCGTCGCGAATCGCTTGGCGTACCTGCTGTCCACTTTGCGGACCCTCAGGGCCAAAAGCTGCACTCACCAAGTTGGCGTGGTTTTGCATTGGATGTTCCTCAATTTAAATAGCTTGTTGTTAGCGCTGCTTGTCTTGTCAATCATACAGACCACTTTGTCTGTCTGCTTTGACCCAAGCCTTGGAGATTTGTCGCGCAAGTGCAATCGCTGCCAACCAATCACTTGTAACAACGCCCATGTCAGCGTCCCTATCGACGGGCATGCCGGCGTACAAAAAGCTCAAACGGGATCACTGGTCTGGCTAGAATAAGTTGGCCCATGAAGGCCAGACGGCGCACCCTATCGACCTGATCGAGCACACCAAGCAACACACCGAAGTGCACCACACCACATTGAAAGCCCATGACGGCGCGCTGGCGCTGCGCGCGGCCTTGCCACAAACGCATACAAGACATGGCGTCGCGCAGGAGCCGCCACGATGAACCTGGCCAATTTGCTGCTGCGCCAGGCTTGCCGCCACCCTCAGCGTGAGGCCATTTACGCTGGCACCCGCGTGCATGCGCTCTATGGCCAGTGGGCCGCGCGCAGTGCCGGCCTGGCCCAGCGCATGCGTCAAGCCGGTTTACAGCCTGGCGAGCGTGTGCTGGTGTTCATGCACAACCATCCACGCTACCTGGAAATCCTGTGGGGTGCTTGGTGGGCCGGCTTGGTGGTGGTGCCGATCAACGCCAAACTCCATGTGCGGGAAGTGCAATGGATCATTGGTGATGCCCAGCCGACGTGGGGGTTTGTCAGTGCGGACTTGGCACCGGCGCCGCTGGCTGGGCTGGCGCGGCAAATCGACGTGGACTCCAGCACCATGGATGAGCTGCTGGCACCGCTTGGCCAGTTCACAGACGAGCCGCTGCTTGAGCGTGCACCCGATGATGTGGCTTGGCTGTTTTACACCAGCGGCACCACAGGTCGGCCCAAGGGCGTGATGATCACGCAGCGCAACCTGGTGACCATGGGTCAAGCCTATTTTGTAGGCGTCGATGCCGTGGGTCACAACGATGTCATGGCTTATGCCGCGCCCATGTCCCACGGTGCCGGCCTGTATGCCGTACCACATCTGATGGCTGGCGCACGCCACGTGGTGCCGGCCTCAGGCGGTGTGGATGCGCCTGAGTTGTTTGCCTTGGGCCGCGCACTGGGCCCCTTGAGCACGTTTGCCGCGCCAACCATCGTCATGCGTTTGGTCGCTCATGCTGAGCAAGCCGGCCTGACACCCAATGAAGTGGCCGCGTCCTGGAAGACTATCGTCTATGGTGGTGCGCCCATGTATTTGGCAGATATTGAGCGCGCCTTGCGTGTGATGGGACCACGCTTTGTGCAGATCTATGCCCAAGGTGAGTCGCCCATGACGATCACCGCTCTGTCGCGCGCCGATTTGACCGACAACGCGCACCCCCGCTACCTTCAACGCCTGAGCTCAGTGGGGGTGGCGCTGACACCGGTGCAGGTCCGCGTGGCCGATGATCAAGGCCAGGCCTTGGCCCTGGGTGAGGTCGGAGAGGTGCTGGTAAAGGGCGACAGTGTGATGGCGGGTTACTGGCGCAACCCACAAGCCACGGCCGCGGCTGTGCGTGATGGCTGGCTCTACACCGGCGATGTAGGGTGTTTGGACGAAGCTGGCTTTCTCACCCTCAAGGACCGCAGCAAGGACCTGATCATCAGTGGCGGCTCCAACATCTACCCGCGTGAAGTGGAAGAGGTGCTGCTGGGCGCTTGTGGCGTGGCGCAAGTCGCGGTTGTTGGCGCTTGGGATGCCGAGTGGGGCGAGGTGGTGGTGGCCTTTGTGGTGGCCCAAGCTGGAACGGGCTTGACGGCGTCTGTGCTGGACGCGCATTGCCTGGACCACCTGGCGCGCTTCAAGCGGCCCAAGCGCTATGTCTTTGTCGATGAACTGCCCAAAAACAATTACGGCAAGGTGCTCAAGACAAGCTTGCGCGAACAGCTCAAGCGCGGCTGAAGACCGTGCAAGCCTGCGCCCAGGCAAGCCTGACGGCTTGCAGTGTGGTCGGTGCGGTGGCGATCATCGGGCGCGCTACTTGACGCACGATGTCGCGCTGCGCTGGGCTGTTCAAGTACTCCACTGGCGACTTGCCATCCACGCGGGCCAGTAGCAGTGCTGGCAGCAAAGCGGCAGCGCGTGCCTCGATGGCCTGGGGCGGCTCCCACCGCACAGCATCCAGGTAGGTGCTGGCCAGGGTATCGAACGCAAGCAGGTACTGCCCGTACAGGCTGGGATGAACCAGGCATTTGAGCAGCAAGTGGTTGAGGCAAAAAGCGAGGTCAAAAGCCGGGTCACCGTACCAGGCACATTCGGCGTCAAGCAAAATAGGCGAAACGGGCCCAACCAAAACGTTCTTTGGACTGACATCACCGTGCACCAGCGCGATCTGTGCCGCAGCGGTGCGCTCGGCCAAGGCCTTGAGCTGCGGCGCCAAATCGCCGTGCACGCGCCCCGTGGCGACCAGATAGGGCTCTAGCCGCAAGGCAAAAAAGATCTCGCGCGTGGGGAACGCACGCGCCACACGCGGGTTGTTGGCGCTGGCGTTGTGCACCGTGGCCACGATGCGCGCAACAGCCGCGGCAGTGGCCACATCGACCTGACCGGCCAGCAGTTGCGTCTTCCAAACAGGGTGTTGTTCGGGGTCAAGGTAGGCCATGGCAAACAGGCCCGCCTGTGCGTCGTGCGCTACCGGGTGCGCAACCGCATCGGGCACATGGCCAGCGGCAAATTGCAGCCACTTCCATTCATAGGCGTTGCGCTCGGTTGGTGCATACCAGTCCGCGGCGACCTTGAGTTTGGCCAGTGCGCGCTTGATGCACAGCGTGCGCCCTGGCAAATCGACGCGCCAGATGTCGGAAGAAACACCTCCCGCCAGTGCTGTCCAACGCATGTGCTCGCGTGTACTGGCCAGCCCTTGGGCCAGCAAAAAATCTTCGAGTTCTGGTGCTGGCCTCATGTCCGCCAGGACGCCACCGATGCCATCCCTGCAAACGGCGCACCGCTCAACTCTTCGATGCGCAGCAACTGGTTGTATTTAGCCAGGCGATCAGAACAGCGCAGCGAGCCGACTTTGATCTGCCCGGCCGCGGTGCCCACAGCCAGATCGGCCAGAAAGTCGTCCTCGGTTTCGCCCGAGCGGGCCGACACCACAGGTGCGTAGCCAGCTTGACGCGCCAATGCCAGCACGTCGAGCGTGCCCGACAGTGTGCCGTTTTGGTTGAGTTTGATCAGCACACTGTTGGCGGCGCGCTCCTGTATGCCGCGCTGCACACGCGCCACATTGGTGGTGAAGAAATCATCGCCCACCAGTTGCACGCGCCCACCCAGCTCGCTGGTCAGCACGCACCAGTCGGCCCAGGCGTTTTCGTCCAGCGCGTCTTCCACCGAGACCACCGGAAACGCATCGACCCAGTCACGCACCATGTCCATCATCTCGCGTGCACTGGCCAGGCGGTCTTCGCGCGTGAGCTTGTACTGGCCATCAGGCCCCTTGAGTGCGCTGGCCGCCACATCGATGGCAATCACGATGTCTTCTCCGGGCCGCAGGCCGGCACGCTCGGTGGCCTCAACCATCAGCTGCAACGCTTCACGTCCGCTGGCAAAGCCTGGGCTCAAACCACCCTCATCGGCCAACAAGGTGGGCAAGCCGCGCTCGGCCATGATGTCAGCGGCGGCCTGGCGCACGCGAGCAATGTGGTGCAGCGCTTCTTGGGTGTCGCGTGCGCTGGCCGGAATGGCCAAGAAATCCTGAACGTCCATGCCGCGCCCTGCGTGCAGGCCACCACTGAGGATGTTGACCATGGGCATGGGCATCAAGATCTCAGGCGTGCCGCTCAATTCGGCAATGCGTTGGTACAACGCTTGGCCGCGCGCCGCGGCAGCCGCTCGGCATGCTGCCAGGGACACGCCCAATACGGCATTGGCGCCCAAGCGGCTCAACTGCTCAGTGTCGTCCAGTGCGCGCAAACGCGCGTCCAGTCCACGCTGATCACAGGCATCAAAACCCCGCATGGCGCGTGCAATTTCACCATTCACGTGAGAAACGGCTTGGCGCACACCCAAGCCACGGTATTGTTCGCTATCACCGTCGCGCAACTCATGCGCTTCGGCGGCACCGGTTGACGCGCCCGAGGGAACAGAAGCGCGTCCCATGATGCCCCCGTCTAAGCGCACGTCTACCTCGACGGTGGGGCGACCGCGAGAGTCAAGGATCTGACGTGCGCGCAGGGATTCAATGTGTGTTGTCATGGTGCTTTCAAATCCGTTCGTCTCGCTTGGCTTCCAGTGTCTTGACCAGCGCTTGCAAGGCTTGGTTAAGCGGCGTGGCAATGCCTAGGCGTTCTCCTTGGCGCACCACGTGGCCGTTGAGAAAGTCAATCTCGCTGCGCCGCCCACCGGCCAAGTCTTGTGCGGTGGAAGAGGATTGTGTGGCCATGGATTGCGCGATGGCCTCTACCTGAGCCCAAACATCGCCAGGCACCCGCACGCCCAAGGCCTGGGCCACGGCCAGCGCCTCATCGACCGCGCCACGCATCACGCCCTTGATACCCGCACCTTGCACCAAGCGGCCATAAGGCATTTGCGTGACGGCCGACAACGCGTTGTAGGCGCAATTGATGATGAGCTTGCCCCACAGGGCACCGGCCACGTTGTCTGACACCTGAACCGAAACACCGGCGCGACTGAACGCCGTCGCCAGCGCCTCGCTGCCCGGCGAGGGGCCAATCACCAACTCGCCGCGCCCATGGTGCTTCACGTGGCCTGGGCCCGCCATCTCAGTGGCGACATAGACCACAGCTGCAATGACTTTTTGTGGCAGCACAGCTTGGGCACGTTCTGCGTTGTCCACCCCATTTTGCAGGCTCAGTACCAAGGCATCGGCTTGCAGATACGGCGCCATCAGGGCCGCCGCCTCGGCCGTATCCGTTGACTTGACACAAAACAGCACACACTGCGCGCCTTGTACAGCAGACGCCTCGCTGCTGGCAAGCAGCGGCACATGCTCTTTGAACGTTTTTGTTTCCAGCAACAAACCGTCGCGGCGTATCGCCTCCACATGGCGCGGTCTGGCAATCAAGACCACCTCGTGGCCGCCACGCGCGAGCATGGCGCCAAAGTAACAACCCACAGCACCTGCACCCATGACAGCAATCTTCATCGCGCTCACCTTGTCTCCTTGCAAATTGATTGTGGGCGATCGTAGTGCATTGTGTTGACGCGCATGGCCGCCGACCGGTTGTCGGCAAACTCACACCCTGTGGCAGCAACCTGGTTTTGCTGCCTGGGCTTTTTCCACCGAGCGTTGGCATGCCTGTCAAAGTGCACCGCCCAAGCGCTTTGAAATGGCCGCAGCTTGGCGTACAGCAACAAAAAAAGCGCCTAAGCGCCTTATTTGTTTTCTTAACTGGCGGAAGCGGTGAGATTCGAACTCACGAACGTCGCAAAACGTTGCCGGTTTTCAAGACCGGTGCAATCGACCACTCTGCCACGCTTCCGTTAAGCGTCTCATTTTAACCTTCTGGAGACCCCTGTGCGGCTCAGCGGATGGTCAGCATGCCGCGTTTTTCGATGAAAGCGACCACTTCAGCCACGCCATCGCATGTTTTTACGTTGCGCATGCGACATACGCAGCTAAGCCCTGGCTTCATTCAAGATCAGCCTCTCTGTCTTCGTGAGGCCAACCAAGTCCAAAGCGGCTGCGCCCTGTCGCTCAGCGCAACAGCAAGGCGTGGCGTGGTGCCGATTGGCGTACTTTAGCCGGCCACCCAACAAGGCTGATCCTTGCGCGCTCATGGTCGCGGACATTGGCCTCACTTTCACCCAGGTTGGGACTGCTTTTACACGGCCCCAGCAGGATGCACCGAGGCTCCAGGCACCAAACGCAGGATCGGCATGGACCGCCAATTTTCTGAAGATCAATGCGTAAACACAGGCGTCCTGGGCGCCTGCCAAAAGGTAACATGCGGGCCATGGTCAAAACCCCGTTGTCTGCCAATGCCAGCTGCCCGTGTTGCAGCGGTGTGCGCTATGGCTTGTGCTGCGGTTTATGGCATGCCGGCTTGCACCAAGGCCACTTTGCGCCAACGCCAGAGGCCTTGATGCGATCGCGCTACAGCGCCTATGTACTCCAATTGGTAGACTATTTGCTGGCCACCTGGCATCCATCAACTTCGCCGGGCGATTTGGATTTGCCCATGGTGGACTGGAAAGGCTTAGAGGTTCTTAACGCCGCCACCAACCAAGATGCTGGTGTGGTGGAGTTTGTTGCAAAGTACAAGGAAAATGGTCGCGCCTTGCGCCTGCATGAGGTCAGCCGCTTCACCCAAGTGCTCGGTCGCTGGCTGTACATCGATGGACACATACAAACCGCGTCTTGAGCCTGCGACCAGGCTTACCGATCACTCGGCCCCGGCGCTGGCGCAACACCCCCGCATCATCCTTGCGACACTGAACGCCCGGTATATCCATGCCGCTTTGGGGCTGCGCTATTTACTGGCCAATTTGGATGTGCACGGCGGCGCGGGCTTGCAAGCTGTCAGCGTCATCCGGGAATACACCATCGTGCGCCCGCCAGCGGAAATTGTCTCGGACCTGTTGGCAACGCTGGGTCCGGCCGTCCCGGGACTTACGCAGGTGCTTGGTTTTGGGGTCTACATCTGGAACGTGACCCAGACCGCTGAGGTGCTGCGCCTGCTCAGGGCGGCTCGCGCCGATCTGAAAATTGTGCTGGGTGGACCAGAAGTCAGTCACGAAACCAATGAGCAAGCCATTATGGCTTGGGCCGATCACGTGATCACCGGCTGGGGTGACGTCAGTTTTGCCAAGCTGTGTCGCGCTTTGATTGATGGACCGCGCCCGCTCATGAAAGTGATAGCGGGTGAGCAGCCTGCGTTGGCAGAGATTGCCCTGCCCTATGCACACTACAGCGACGCCGATTTGGCCAACCGCGTGTTGTATGTCGAAGCCTCGCGCGGATGCCCCTTTAAATGCGAGTTTTGCCTGAGTGCCCTGGACAAAACTGCTTGGGCGTTTGAGCTTGAGACCGTGTTGCAGGCCTTGGCAACTTTGTACAGCCGTGGTGCGCGTCAATTCAAGTTTGTCGACCGAACTTTTAATCTGAAAATTGACAGCTCAGTGCGCATCTTGCAGTTTTTTTTAGATCGGCTTGGTCAAGCCGATCAGGGTGGCGCCGGCCAACCCGACTTAGCGCTGCATTTTGAAGTGATCCCCGACCACCTGCCCGAGCGTTTGCGCACGATGCTGGCGCAGTTTCCTGCTGGTGTTTTGCAGCTTGAAATCGGTATTCAAAGCTTCAACCAAGAAGTGCAACAGACCATCTCCAGGCGTCAGGACAATGCCGCGTCTGAAGCCAACTTGCGCTGGTTACTGGCGCACACCGGCGCACACTTGCATGTTGATTTGATCTTTGGCTTGCCAGGTGAGTCCCTGGCCAGCTTTGCCCAAGGGTTTGACCGTCTTCGGGCTATTGGTCCGCATGAGATTCAGCTCGGCGTGCTCAAACGCTTGCGTGGCACACCAATTGCGCGCCACACGCTGACGCATGGCATGGTTTATTCGGCCGGTCCGCCTTACACCGTACAACAAACCGCGCAGCTTGATGCCAACACCGTGCTTCAATTCACCCGCCTGGTTCGGTATTGGGATTTGGTGGCCAATTCAGGGCGCTTTGGCCACAGCCTGACTTTGCTGCTGACCTTGCCCAAACGTACTTCTGCCTTCTGGAATTTCTGGGATTTTTCGCTTGCCCTTTGGCTGCGCTGCAACCGTACCCAAAGACTCAGCCCTGAAGAGCTGGTGGACGCCTTGTTCGATTACCTTTGCCAGCAAGGTATCGATACGCGAACGGTTCGCGATGCCTTACTGGCCGACTACATTGCCAGCGGTGCGCGCAGTCAACCAGCAACACTTCGGGCGTATTTGCCTCGTTACAACGCTTTGCCGACGACAAGCGCGCATGGCCAGTTTTCTCGCCAGTCACAGCATCAAAAGCGCCCAGGCCTGCCCCAGCCTTAAGGCGCGCCGAAGGTGCGCCCTTATTCCTCGCCCGTGCGCTTTATCACGTAATGTGTTTCATCCAGTGTCCACTCGTCTGCGTCCGGCGTGCTGCGCTCTGCCACTGCAGGCTTTTCATATGCTGCGGGGTTGGTGTAGGCGGCTGAGGGTTCTTTTCCCTTGCCGTCAAACTCCTCTACCTGCTCTATGTAGCGCTTGGCCAACATGAGGGTGTGTTGCTTATGTCCTTTATCGTCGTAGGCATGCAGGGGCAAAAAACTGCGCTCGTCATTCATCACGTCCTGTAAGCGTTCGGCATCACTGAGATAGAACATACCTAACAAACGGGTGCCATCGTGCATCTTCACATAGACCTTGAGGTTTTTCTTTTGCTCCTTGCTCTCTGTACTCATATTCGCCCTCTTTCTTCAGTAAGTCGTGTCTTCGCTGATAACGTGGCATGCCCTTGCCTGATATGCTTTGATGCATTGCTCACGCCGCTTTTACGCTCCTTAAACAACCTTTGCTGCACTGAGGCGTCAATCGCCTACGCCATCAAAAACAACGTTATAACCTTCCTCTTCTATGGCTTCCGCTATTTGTTTTAAACCGCATGTCGAATCAATCTGCACGCGCCCAGTTGCACGGTCAATCTGTACCTGCGCTCCTGCGTCGATCCGCTTAAGTGCCCGGGTCACCGCTTGCTCGCAGTGCTGGCAGGTCATGCCCTGAACATTAAAAGCCTGTTTCATTTGATTATTCCAAAACGCTGTGCTGAGGTGCTTATTGTGAACCCTGATCTAAGCCGACGCGCTGTTAGACCATGACAACACCCGTGTCTGAGGCGACCAACCAACGCATCGATATTGGCATTCATGGGATGACATGCGCTTCGTGCGTAGCCAGGGCCGAGCGCGGGTTGAAAAAAGTCGCTGGGGTGCTGGACGTCAGCGTCAATTTAGCCACCGAATCCGCCCGCGTTATAGCCACACCTGGCGAACAGCTCGAAGCGCGACTCCGTCGTGCCGTGCGCGATGCGGGGTATGAGCCTGTTGCGCCAAGCAGTGCCATCGACGCCACGAAGACCTCGAATTGGACTGGTTTTGGCGCTGTTGGCCTGGGCCTGGTGTTGTCCTTACCCTTGCTTGTGCCCATGTTTGCAGCTTTGTTTGGTTTCCACTGGAATTTACCAATGTGGCTGCAATGCGCTCTGGCAACGCCCGTGCAATTTGGTTTAGGCGCACGGTTTTACCGGGCAGGCTGGCATGCTGCACGCGCAGGTACGGGCAATATGGACCTGCTCGTCGCTATTGGCACAAGCGCTGGCTGGGCCTTGTCAATGTGGTTGTGGCTGAGCGCGCCTGATGGCCTTGTTCCCCATCTGTACTTCGAGGCATCTGCCGTGGTGATCACCCTGGTTCTAATGGGTAAGTGGCTAGAGAGCCGCGCCAAGCACCAAACCACCTCGGCCATTCGGGCGCTGCATGACTTACGCCCCGCCCTGGCCCATCTGCTGGGCCGCGATGGTGAGATGGACGTGCCTGTGTTGGAGGTCTTGGTTGGCGACACCTTGGTGGTGCGCCCAGGTGAGCGCTTTGCTGTCGATGGTTGCGTTTTAGAAGGCCAAAGCCATGCAGATGAGTCCATGCTCACCGGCGAACCTTTGCCTGTGAGCAAAGCGACGGGCGACACCATCACCGGCGGCACCCTCAACGGCGATGGCCGCCTCCTTGTCAAGGTCAAGGCCGTTGGCATAGACACCGTGCTGGCCAGCATCATCCGTTTGGTAGAAGATGCGCAAACAGACAAAGCACCCATACAGCGCATGGTGGACAAAGTCAGCGCCGTTTTTGTTCCCTTGGTGTTGTTGCTTGCTGCACTCACACTGGTGGCATGTTTGCTTGCTGGCTTGGCCATGGAAGTCGCCATCCTTCGTGCGGTAACGGTCCTGGTGATTGCATGCCCCTGCGCCCTGGGCCTGGCCACACCTGCGGCCATCTTGGTGGGAACAGGCGTGGCCGCGAAATTTGGCATTTTGATCAAAGATGCACAGGCTTTAGAGCTGGCCCATAAAACGCAAATAGTGGTGTTTGATAAAACAGGAACGCTTACCTTGGGGCAAGTGCGTCTGGTGGGTTTCGTTGTCGCTCATCAGGATCAACAGGCACTGTTGCTGAGCACCGCGGCTGCCTTGCAAAACGCAAGCACGCACCCCTTGGCGCGCGCGGTGGTGCTTGCCGCGCAGTCACAGTCTTTGTCGCTACCCACGGTCAGCGCGGTTCAAGCTGTCACCGGTAAGGGCCAACAGGGTACGGTTGATGGCGAGACGGTTGTTATTGGCAGCATGCGCTGGATGGCTGAGCTTGGTGTGGACCTGAACACTTTCAATGCGCAAATAGCGGCCTACCAAAGCCAGGGCATCAGCCTAGCCGTTATGGCAAGCCAAGCGCGCGACGGCACGTGGCGCGCTCAAGCGCTAATTGGTTTTGGCGATGAACCAAAGCCCGATGCTCAAGCCAGCATCACCTTGCTGCAAAGCCGCGGTCTGCAAGTACAGATGCTCTCTGGCGACCAGCGCACGGCGGCACTTGCCATGGCACAGCGTATCGGGCTGCGCGCTGACCAGGTTATCAGCGATGTATTACCCGCCGACAAAGCCGCCCATATTCAAGCATTGCGCGCGAAGGGTTTGACCGTGCTCATGGTCGGTGATGGTGTCAACGATGCGCCGGCTCTGGCCAGTGCGGACGTGGGCATGGCTATGGCCAGTTTAAATGGTGGTACAGATGTCGCCATGCACGCTGCTGGCATCACCTTGATGCGTGGTGAGCTGAGTTTGGTCGCAGCCGCGCTGGATATTTCCAACCGAACGGTCGCCAAGATTCGTCAAAATCTCTTTTGGGCTTTTATCTACAACGTAGCCGGTATTCCCTTGGCTGCTTTGGGATACCTGAACCCGGTGCTAGCAGGAGCGGCCATGGCACTGAGTTCTTTGAGCGTCATGAGCAACGCGTTGTTACTCAAACGATGGAAGCCCCGTTTGCCGTGACCGCCGCTACCTAGCGGTTTTCTGGCAACTCAATCTTAACTTCAAGCACTTCAAGATTGTCTTGGCGCTCCAGGTTCACCTTGATGTCGTCAGGATTGATTTTGATGTACTTGCTGATCACCGCGATTAATTCACGCTGCAAATCCGGCAAGTAGTCAGGTTCCGCTGGCGAGCGCCCCGAGCGTTCATGCGCCAAAATGATCTGTAGCCGCTCTTTGGCCAAGCTGGCGGTTTTCTTCTTTTCACCAAGAAAAAATGAGAAAAATGACATGGCTCACTTGCCTCCAAAGAGACGTTTGAGCAAGCCCTTTTTAGGCGCTTCGGTGAAGCGCATGGGTTTGTCTTCACCCAGGAAGCGATCAATCACGTCCATATAGGCTTCAGACACATCGCTGCCTTGTAAATGCACCGCAGGCACGCCTTGGTTAGATGCCTGCAATACAGATTCACTTTCCGGAATAATTCCGATGAGTTTGATGCGCAAAATATCCTGAATGTCTTGCAAGGAAAGCATTTGCCCTTGGTTAACACGTGCTGGGTTGTAGCGCGTTATCAGCAAGTGTTCTTTGATGGGCTCCAAACCCTCAATTGCACGACGGGTCTTGCTCGACAGCATACCCAAAATACGATCTGAGTCCCTTACCGATGAGACTTCTGGATTGGTTACCACCAGCGCTTCGTCAGCAAAGTGCATCGCCATCAACGCGCCTGTCTCAATGCCTGCTGGTGAATCACAAACGATGTAATCAAAATTCATCGCCGCCAGGTCCTTGAGTACCCGCTCGACACCTTCTTGACTCAATGCATCTTTGTCTCGGGTCTGTGAGGCAGCCAATACATACAGCTTGTCACATTGTTTGTCCTTGATTAAAGCCTGGTTCAAATTGGCCTCTTTTTGAATCACATTAATCAAGTCATAGACCACACGCCGCTCACAACCCATGATGAGATCTAAGTTACGCAAGCCGACATCAAAGTCAATCACGACGGTCTTGAATCCCTTCAATGCCAACCCTGTTGCAAAACTGGCGCTTGTAGTTGTCTTACCAACGCCGCCTTTACCAGATGTCACCACAATGATTTTTGCCATAGCCACTCAGTTATTTAAATTGAAACACTTCAGCCCACTAAGGCCTCAAAAATTAATTTTTCCTGTCCATCACCACTCAAGCGTACTTGCGCAGCTTTTCCCTGGATATTTTCAGACAGTGCATTTTCGCTGGTTCTGTAGACCCCAGCAATCGACACCAATTCGGGTGCTAAAAACAAGGAAAAAATTCTGGCTTGTGTATCGCCGCTGGCGCCCGCCATGGCTTTACCCCTCAAGGGCGCATACACGTGGATGTGACCGTCTGCAGCCACCTCTGCACCAGCATTTACCATGGCTAACACAATCAAATCCGCACCACGCGCATAAACCTTTTGTCCTGAACGCAGAGGCCTGTCAATCACCAAGGTTTTTGGACCAGTAATTTCTCTAACCAGCTCTTTCACTACCTCATAAGATTGAAGTGAAGGCGCTTCATTTTGCGGTTTGTTTTTGATGATCGGCATCTCAGTGGGTGATTCGATCAAGCCCACTTCCTTGGCAACGACGCCCTGGCTTTCTGAGGCATTTCGAAAAGCCAATGGTTTGAGTTTGCACTGCTGCAACACCATCATCAATTGTTTAATTTCTTCTGCTTCAAACTTGGTTTGTAGCTGACAAAAGTCCACCACCATGGGATCGTTATCAAAGAAGTCAGGACTCTCACCAGTTGGTCCGAACTGCGTGAACAATTCATCCACCAATCCAGCCAATTGATCTGTTTTTAACAGCAGTGCGACCAATGGCAACTGGGCACTTTTGATGTCGAAAGTTAGAGGCACACGTTGGACCGCACAGCGGCATAAAAGGGAAGGACATTTAAAATGTCGGGGCAGAACATCAAACCATCTGCGCTAAACAGGGCACAGCTCAAATCTTACTTGATTGTCGCCACAAAAGCCCCGCTTTTCAAACCGACCCAGAAGTCTTTTACATTTCCTCAATAAAAAATTCTGGATAACTGTATTAAGATTTTAATTATTTAATATAGTAGTAGTAGTAGGCTTGACGATTTCTGTCTCATAAGGTAAAAAAACCGTTTAAAATCAAACAGTTATCAAACCTTAAATCATGTGGATGACTGCGTTTTTAAAAATGTTCTCAATGTGCATAAAATTTTATTTTATGCATGACCTGTTGATAAGTATCAAAAAATTAGATTGTTATCAACAGACTTGTTAACAGAAAAATAGAGAAATTAAACGCCATAAAAAAAGCAGATGCGGTGTGTGTACGTGGTCTGCTCACCCGTCTGAAACTCTGGCCGCAAATGCTTTAGATAAGCGTGTGCTGCTGAGCGTGAATAGGACAAAGCATTAGGGTTTTTGTCCTGATTTGATCTTGGCGTCGGCAATCTCCGAGCGAATCAAAGCCGTATCTGGTGCATCCGCTGGTAAAACGCTCAGTACGCGTTCCCAAAAAACAATCGCCTGACCATAGTTCGCCTCTTGGTAAGCGGCTTGCGCGGCCATCATCAGCGCAGAGGGATGTTTCGGGTTGATCGCCAATGCTTTTTGCAACAGGACAGTGGGTTTGCCTTTGAGACTGTTGTTGTGGGTTGCCAAGGTGTCGGCATATTGGCTTAATAAATCTGCATCCTTATCAAGCAGACTGCCGCTTTTTTCGTAGGCTTTGATCGCCTCAGGGAGACGACCTTGGACTTTATAAGCGCGGGCCAGTCTTGCCCAGCCTTGTAAGTCTTCAGGGTTGGTTTCAAGCCGTTTTGCCAATCTTTCAACCATTTGGTTGATCATCTCTGGTGTCATGCCGCCAGCGGCACCTGCTGGCACAGGTGGCATGGCATTAGATGGTGTGTTGTTGCCTTTGCGTTGGGGTGTGATGCCCGCATTGCTTTGTGCGGCTGCAATTTGTTCTTCAATTTGCTGTGCATCAGCAGAGCCAGGTTCGAGCATGGTGAGCAGTGTTTCCCAGTTGCTAATGGCCAGCTTGAAATCAGCTCGCCGGTAGGCCGCCACACCTGACATCATCAAGCCCATGGGGTGTTTGGGGTTGATGGTCAAGGCTTTATTCACCAACATCAAAGGCTTACCTTCGAGTTGATTGTTGGCCAGAACAGCCAGGACATCGGCATAGTCGACCAAGAGTTCAGGATCACTGTCTAAGGTCGTGCCGACGCGCTCAAATGCTTGGCGCGACGCATCAAACAAACCCATGACTTTATAGGACTTGGCCAACATGGCCCACCCTTTAGGGTTGTCTGGGTTCTCTTTAAGTTTGGCTGCCAAGGTTTCAACCATTTGGCGGATTTGCTGGTCGGTGACTTGGGCCACGGCCACAGGATCAATGGCCGCAGGCGCACCTAACTTGAGGTAAAGGGGAATGGCAAATAAAGGCAGGCACAAGCCAATAAGCAGCGCGGTTCTTTTGGACGACCAGAAGGTCGCCGTGACGGTAGGCGCTTTTGCCTGGTAGCTTTCGGTGTCGTCCAAGAGGCGCATCTGCAGCTCTTCGACTGAGGTTTCATAGTCCTGTTGGCTGACGATGTTACGGTTTAAATCCGCTTTCAGGGCCGCTAATTGGTCACGGTGGACGGCCGTGTTAACTTGCGCAACAGAGACACCCTGACGTGTGGTTTTGCGCAACAGCGGGCGGATGACCCAGGCAATGACCAACAAGGTGAGGATGGCGGTAGAGGCGATGAATGTATTCATATAACTTAATCAGAGTCCTGTAGCAAAGCACGCGCCTTGGCGCGTTGTTTGGCGTCTAGCGCAGGCGGCGCTTGTTGATGCAGCGCACGACGGACAACACCAAACAGCAACCACAGCGCACCGGCGAGCAGCAGCAAAGGCCCGAACCACAACAACCAGGTTACCGGTTTGACTGGCGGACGGTAGAGTACAAAGTCGCCATAACGTTCGACCAGGTATTGTTTGATGTCATCATCTGATTTACCGGCCTTGATGAGGCTGCGCACTTCCCGGCGCAAGTCATTAGCCAAATCAGCCCGGGAACCGGCCAGCGACTCGTTTTGGCAAACCAGGCAGCGCAATTCCTCGGCAATGCTGATCAGGCGTTGTTCAACCACGGGGTCTTGAGCCAAGTCAGGTGCCACAGCAGCCCAGCTGCCAAACATGGCTTGCAAGGCGAAGCCTAAAACCAAGAGCGCCTTCATTGTTGAAGCTCCTTGATCAAGGGGATCAACTTGTCCCGAATAACCGCCTGAGTGAAAGGCCCAATTTGCTTGTATCGGATGGTGCCTGTTTTGTCGATTAAGAAGCTCTCAGGAACGCCATAGACGCCAAAGTCAATGCCAATGCGGCCGTCGGCATCCGTGATGGTCACGTCATACGGGTTGCCAAAGCGGGCTAGCCATTTGATGCCATCGACGTCCTTATCCTTGTAGTCGAGACCAACAATAGGGAGCAGTTTGGACTTGGCAAGCGCAACGAGCAAAGGATGCTCTTCGCGACAGGCTGCGCACCATGAGGCCCAGGTGTTGAGCAGCCAGACTTTGCCCAGCATGTCTTTATTTGAAAGCTCCAAACCCGCGCCGTCGAGCACGGGCGCGGTGAAGGCGGGCGTTGCTTTACCAATCAGGGGCGAAGGTATTTCATGGGGATCACGTGTCAAGCCAATGGCCAAAAAAACCACCAAAATGACGAAGATACCCAGAGGGATCAAGGTCTTTTTCATGCGCGTGCTGGTTTGTTGGGGGGCAAGGACTGCCCGGACAGCTCAGGTTCTGCTTGCGTTGTATCCAAGCGCTTGGCGAGTTTTTTGCGGTAGCGGCGGTCAAGCGCGGCCAAGGCGCCACCAAAAGCCATGATGAAACACCCAAGCCAAATCCAAATCACAAATGGTTTGTGGTAAACCCGTACAGCCCACGCCGGCGTCGGGCCATCCGTCAGCTTTTCTCCCAGAGACACATAGATGTCTCTGGTGATACCGCTGTCAATAGAGGCCTCGGTCATAGGCATGGTGCTGGAGAAATAATTGCGTTTTTCGGGGAACAGGGTGGCAATTTTTTGGCCATCACGCGTGACCTCCACGCGCCCTCTGCTGGCCTTGTAGTTGGGGCCGTTGACTTCGCCGATGTCCATCAGCTCAAAGGTGTATCCGCCCACATTAACAGTGTCTCCCATTGCCATGCGCACGTCTTTTTCGGTTTCATAGCCTTTGACCATGGTGATACCAACCACGCAAACCGCTATGCCCACATGTGCGAGGTGCATACCCCAGTAAGCCAGGGGGGTGCTCTGCATTGGCGCCTTGGCTTTGAGGTATCGGTAAATGTGCACGGCTGAACCCAAAATGATCCAGAGGGCACAAGACAGGCCAACGGCGACGATGGCCGACCAAGGGCCGGCAAAAAATGGCAGGGTGCAGCCCAGCGCGATGGACACGGCGGCCACGCCGCCGAGCTTTTTGGCCAAGCTGGCCACAGTGTCGCTTTTCCAGCGGGCCGCCGAGCCAATCACCATGAACACCAGAACGGGGATCATCAAGGGCCCGAACACGGCGTTGAAATAGGGTGGGCCAACCGACAACTTGCCCAGATTGAGTGCGTCGATGACCAAGGGGTAAAGCGTTCCGAGCAGCACGCTGGCCGCCGCGGTGGTGAGCAGCACGTTGTTGACAAGCAAAAAGGTTTCGCGTGAAACCAATGCAAAGTTGCCGCCAGAGCGAATTTTGCTGGCACGCACAGAATAAAGCACCAAGGACCCGCCGACCACCACGGCCAGAAAAATCAAAATAAACACCCCGCGGCGCGGATCGGTTGCAAAGGCGTGTACAGAAGTCAAGACACCCGAGCGCACCAAAAAAGTTCCCAATAAGCTCAGAGAAAACGCGATCACCGCCAACATGATGGTCCAGTTGCGAAACAAGCCGCGTTTTTCCGTGACCGCCAAGGAGTGGATCAATGCTGTGCCCACTAGCCACGGAAGGAAGGACGCGTTTTCAACGGGGTCCCAGAACCACCAGCCGCCCCAGCCCAGCTCGTAATAGGCCCACCAGGACCCCAGGGCAATGCCAATGGTCAGACAAATCCATGCCGCAATAGCCCACGGCCGTGACCACCGCGCCCAGGCCGCGTCAAGTCGCCCGTTGATCAATGCGGCGATGGCAAAAGCAAAAGGCACGGCCATGCCCACATAGCCCATATAGAGCATGGGCGGGTGAAAAACCAGGCCAGGGTCTTGCAGCAAGGGGTTAAGGTCTCGGCCGTCAAGAGGAATATTGGCCAAGCGTTCAAATGGGTTGGACGTGATCAGCATGAACAGTAAAAAGCCCATGGCGATCCAGGCCATGATGCCCAGGACGCGCGAGACCATCAGCTCAGGGAGTTGGCGCGAGAACACCGAGACGGCAATCATCCAAGAGCAAAACATCGCCAGCCACAGTAACAAGGAGCCCTCGTGCCCGCCCCAAACGGCAGCGATGCGGTACAACACGGGCAGCTTGGTGTTGGAATGTTGGCTAACGTAGAGGACGGAGAAGTCGTTTGTATAGAAGGCGTAGGCCAGACACAGAAAAGCCACGGTGGTCAAGGCCCACAGGGCTTGGGCCCCAGGGCGCGCAACCGCCATCCAATCGTCGCGTTGGAGTTGCCCTCCCACCAAGGTTAAAAAGCCCATGCCGGCGGCGACCAGAAGGGCAAGAATCAGAGCGAAGTGGCCCAGTTCTGGAATCATGATGTGTCCTTATTTCAGTGTTGACTGGGCCTTTTTGGCCTGTTCTAGCGCATGCTGTGCCTCGGGAGGCATGTAGTTCTCGTCGTGTTTGGCCAGCACTTCAGCGGCCGTGAATTGGCCCGTGTCGTCGAGTTTGCCCTGTGCCACCACGCCCTTACCCTCTTTGAACAGATCAGGCAAGATGCCGGTGTATGACACAGGGATGTCGGTGGCGGTGTCTGTTACGACAAAGCGGGTGGTCATGTTGTCGCGCGATATGCTGCCTGTTTTTACCATGCCGCCAATGCGAAAGGTGCGGTTCTTTGGGGCCTCGCCTGCGGCTATTTGGCTTGGCGAGAAGAAAAACACCAGATTGCTTTGAAAGGCGTTGAGCACAAAGTACGCAGCAAGGGCCACGGCAGCAACGCCGCCGGCAATGAGCGCACCGCGCTTGTGACGAGGCTTCATGGTTGTCCTCCCGCATCTTCTTCGGTCGATTTGATGTCATGACGCAGGCTTTGCAAGATCGCTCGGCGCGAGGCGCGAACCTGCCATATCTCGGCCATGATTACCGCGGCTGTGAAGCCAAAACTGCCCCACACATAGCGGGCGTAGCCGCCCATATCTAAAAATTCTGCAACACTATGCCACTGCATGTTTAACCCATTCTGTGTGACGTTCCCGGTCCAAAATAATGCTGCGAACCCGCAGCAGCGATAAGGTGATGGCATACATCCAAAAAGCCAGCACCATGATCAGCATGCCCACCAGCATGGGTGTAGCCATGGAGGCACCTTTCAAGGACACGGAGGCGCCTTGGTGAAGGGTGTTCCACCAGTAGACTGAAAAATAAATGATGGGGACGTTGACTGCCCCCACCAGGGCCAGGACCGCACAAGCTTTGTCGGCCCGTCGCGGGTCATCGATGCTGGCCTGCAAGGCCAGAAAGCCAAGGTAGAGGAAGAACAAAATCAACTCAGAGGTTAATCGCGCGTCCCATACCCACCAGGTGCCCCACATGGGCTTGCCCCAAAGCGACCCGGTCACCAGGGACAGCAGGGCAAACAGCGCGCCGGTGGGTGCCAGCGATGAGGCCATCATGCCCGACAGCCGCGTGTTAAACGCTAGCCCAAAGCCAGCCCAGCCGGCCATGACCAAGTAGATGACCATGGACATTTGTGATGCTGGCACGTGCACGAAGATGATGCGGTAGCCTTGGCCTTGCTGTGCGTCGACTGGCGCTACAAAAAAAGAAATCCACAGGCCGACCACGCCAAGGATTGCCGCCAGAGCTGCAAACAGGGGCCACAACCGGCCAGCCAGGACGTAAAAATTTTGCGGTGATGCGAACTTAAACCAAGGGATGTTTCGTAGGCTCATTCGATGGAAATCCTCAGGGCAGTTGCCGTGGCCAGTGGCGTGAAGAACAGAGACAGTACCAGCATGGCTGCCAATAAAGACAGGTGCGCCTCAATACTGAGCCCCGCGGCGTCGGCCTCTACAGCGCCTGCACCAAAAATCAAAATTGGAATATACAGCGGCAAAATCAACAGCGATAACAGGACGCCGGCACCCCGCACGCCAAGTGTCAGGGCGGCACCAATGCTGCCGATCAGGCTCAGCGATGGTGTGCCGAGCAAGAGCGTGAGCATCAAGATCCCCAGGGCTCGGCTGTCCAGGCCAAACTGGACACCCAGAACCGGGGCCATTAAAACCAGCGGCAAGCCGGACAGTAAAAAATGCGCCAAAGCCTTAGCCAACACCAGTGAGCCCAGCGGCGTTGGTGACAAGACCATCTGTTCGAGTGAGCCGTCAGCATAGTCCGTGGCAAACATGCGTTGCAGCGACAGCATCGCCGCTAAGAGCGCACTGACCCACAGCACGCCCGGGGCCATGCGCAGCAGCAGTTGGGTTTCTGCACCAACGCCGAGCGGAAACAAGCTGGCAACCACTGCGAAAAACACCAGCGGCGTGAGGACCTCGCCTTTTTGCCGGAGTCCTAAAGCAATTTCTCGGCGCAGCACGGCCACCATGACGTGGGGCATGCTCAGTGCAACCCTTGGTGTGTTCATGCTGCGCTCAGCTCCAGCACTTGCGCTGGCACGTTGCCAATGGGTACGCGTTGGTGGCTGGTGATGACGGCCATGCCGCCGCCCTGAAGGTGGGTCGCTATCAGGTCAGCGAGCATGTCTACCCCCGCTTCGTCCATGGCCACATAGGGCTCATCCAGAATCCACAGTCGTGCACGACTGAGGGCCAATCGTGACAACGCGACACGGCGTTTTTGACCTTGGGAGAGTTGGCGAACCAGCTGTTGGGCGCGACCCTTGAGTCCAAAGCGACTCAGCACGGCTTGCGCGTGAGCCCTGTCCAATGGTTGACCAAGCAAGGCCGTCGCGAAAAAGAGGTTTTCTTCGACGCTCAAGGCGTCTTGCAGGGCATTGAGGTGACCGAGGTAGCACAAGTCAGCATGAAAGCCTTCTTTTTGCGCCTGGATAGGAATGTTGTTGTACAGCACTTGGCCGCTGTCAGGCAGCGCGAGCCCACAGAGAATTCGCAGCAAGCTGGTTTTGCCCACACCATTGGCACCGCTGACATAAAGCCATTGTCCTTCGTGCACGGCGCAGTCGACCGCTTTAAAAAGTTGTCGTCCACCTTTGTTGCAGCCCAATTTGGAGAGTGTTAATGAAGCGCTTGATTTCAATAGACATTGCCCGAAAAGACCGCCAATTATCCGGGCTGTATCGCGCACCTCCCGGGCTTTTACATAACTTAACCGGGGCTTAACGTGTGATCACAACTTTTTGGTAGAGGCCGCCGAAGTACGTTTGCTTGTCAATGCGGCTTGGTTTGGCGCTGGCGGGCAGCCATTGGCTGATGTCGTTTCGCCATAAGTCCATGGCAAAAGGCTCCAGCAAGCGCAGAATGGGCATCATGATGTAGCGAAACGGATTGCTGCGCTTGGGTCGGTGGTAGTCCACAAAGACCAGTTTGCCGCCGGGCTTGGTGACCCGCCAAGCCTGTGCCAGCGTCTGCTGGCGCACGGCCAGCGGCATTTCGTGCAACAAAAAGAACGCGACCACCTGGTCATAGCAGGCATCGTCAAATGCCAAGTGGGCGGCATCTTGGTGAAGGATGTGCACCTGCTGTTGGTTTTTCAGCTTGGCGCTGAGGTTTTGGATTTGTACCGGCGCCACATCCACCACGTCAAGTTGCGCACGCGGGCCAAGGCGCTGCACCAGTTTTTCGGTGAAATTGCCGTAAACGCACGCAATCTGCAGGGTTCGGCCCTCAATGCGCTGGCCCAGGCACTCAAGTGCCAGGTCTCTCAGGCGTGCAAAATTACCCCACAAGATCAGATTTACAAGCCATTGACGTTCAAACACGCGTACGGCATTGGGGTGTGTGTAGGCCCACCAGTAAGTTTTTTCAAGGTAGTCGGGTACGCTGATCGCCGCGCTCTGCCCTGAGCCGCTGTCGGTGAAGCGTACATCGCGTTGAAGCGAATCCGTTTGATGCGTAATCATGAAGCCCTCATTATTTTTTTGTACCGCGCGCGATACACCCCCCTGATGGGCGCCGTCAAAGTGGCCAAGCTGGCGAAAATGGGGCGCCTCTCGTGTCACACCAACCGCAGACTGTTTGATCATGGTGGTCGGCTCCCACTTTGGCAAACGCGATTTTCCCGCTCGACATTCGTGCTTGCACAGTCAAGTTGGTGAGCCACCATTGTGCCTGCCTCGGCCCCGGCTTGTGCCCTTAACGCAAAGGGTGCGGACGAAAAGTGAGCGGCACCAGTAAAATCAGAAGCTTCTGTGATGGCGTCGGGCAAGCGCCACAGCTTCTTTTTGCCCCAGACCTCGAGTAAAAACAATGCTTTATCCCCAACATTTCGACGTCATCGTCGTCGGTGGCGGCCATGCCGGCACTGAAGCGGCGCTGGCTGCTGCCCGCATGGGCTGCAAGACCTTGCTGTTAACGCACAACATCGAGACCTTAGGTCAAATGAGCTGCAACCCATCTATCGGGGGTATCGGCAAGGGCCACCTGGTCAAAGAGGTGGATGCTATGGGCGGCGCCATGGCGCTGGCGACTGACGAGGCGGGCATTCAGTTTCGTATTCTCAACTCCAGTAAAGGCCCTGCAGTGCGGGCGACGCGCGCCCAGGCTGACCGAATACTGTACAAGGCGGCCATCCGCAAGCGACTTGAAAACCAGCCTAATCTGTGGCTCTTTCAGCAAGCCGTGGATGACCTGATGGTCGAGGGCGACCGTGTCACCGGGGCGGTGACGCAATTGGGCCTGCGTTTTGGTGCCAGCTGCGTGGTTTTGACGGCCGGCACCTTTTTGGACGGCAAAATTCACGTTGGTTTGAGTAATTACGCCGCTGGGCGCGCGGGCGACCCACCGGCGGCGTCGCTCAGTGCCCGCTTGAAAGAGTTGAAACTGCCGCAGGGCCGACTGAAAACCGGCACACCGCCGCGGCTCGATGGCCGCACCATCGACTTTTCTCGATGCTTGGCCCAGCCGGGCGACGGCATGCCCGGGGGCATGAGCGCGGCCATGCCGGTTTTCAGCTTCATGGGCGCCAGCCACATGCACCCAGAGCAAATGGCGTGCTGGATCACGCACACCAACGAGCGCACCCACGAGATCATCCGCAGCGGGTTTGATCGCAGCCCCATGTTCACCGGCAAAATCGAGGGCGTTGGGCCGCGCTATTGCCCCAGCGTGGAAGACAAAGTCAACCGTTTCGCCGACAAGGAAAGCCATCAGATTTTCCTGGAGCCCGAGGGCTTGAACACCCACGAGTACTACCCCAACGGCATCAGCACCAGCCTGCCATTTGACATTCAGTACGCCTTGGTGCGCTCGATGGCGGGCCTGGAGAACGCGCATATTTTGCGACCAGGCTATGCCATTGAGTACGATTATTTCAATCCACAGCAACTGCGTCGGACGTTTGAAACTCGCGCGATCAGCGGCTTATTTTTTGCTGGACAGATCAATGGAACCACTGGTTATGAAGAGGCTGCGGCGCAAGGCCTGCATGCCGGCATCAATGCGGCGCTGCAGGCTGGCGCCAAGACCAGCTGGACCCAAGACAGCTGGGTTCCTGCGCGCGATGAGGCCTATCTGGGCGTTTTGGTGGACGATCTCATCACCCAAGGCGTCACCGAGCCCTATCGAATGTTCACAAGCCGCGCCGAGTATCGATTGCAGCTGCGCGAGGACAATGCCGATGTTCGCCTGACTGAGGTGGGGCGCACGCTTGGCTTGGTTGATGACGCACGGTGGGGTGCGTTTTGCCGCAAACGTGACGCTGTTTCACGTGAAACACAGCGCCTGCGCTCGCTTTGGGTCAGTCCTAAAAACCTCGAGGCCTCCGAGGCGCAGCGGGTTTTGGGTAAGGCGCTGGAACATGAATACAGCTTGGCCGACTTGCTGCGCCGCCCTGACGTGACGTACGCCGCATTGATGGCTTTGGATGGCGGGCGCTTTGGCGCTGACGTGTTGGCGGGTGATGTGGACGGCCAGGGCGCCGGTCACGAGGGCCAGTCCGCTGCCGCGCTTGCCGCTGATGCGGCGCTGGTGCGCGCTTCGGTCATTGAGCAGGTGGAGATTTCCGCGAAGTACGCGGGCTACATTGAGCGCCAAAAAGACGATGTTGTACGCGCGGCGCATTATGAGAATCTGGCGCTGCCGCAAGACCTGGATTACCTGCAGGTTTCGGCGCTGAGCATTGAGGCGCGGCAAAAGCTAAGCCGCCACAAGCCCGAGACCCTGGGCATGGCCTCGCGTATTTCCGGCATTACGCCGGCGAGCATCTCGCTGCTGTTGATTCACCTTAAAAAATCCAAGTCCAAGGGGTTTGCGAAGACAGCGGGCGAAACAGCGCCGCAAGCGGCTTCGACGCCGTGAGGCCTTTGGAGCCCGCGCTGCGCCAAGGCCTGCTCGTGCTTGGCTTGAGCCTGTCGGACGAGCAGGTTGGTCAGTTGCTCGATTACCTCGCGCTGATTGAGAAGTGGACGCGCGTGTACAACCTGACCGCAGTGCGCGAACCCGCAGCCATGCTGACGCACCACGTGCTCGACAGCCTAGCGGTGGTTCAACCCCTGCGGGCACAACTGGACCGGCAGCATCCTGACTGGCGCACGGCGCCAGCCGCGCACGCGCTGCGCATGCTCGACGTGGGCTCTGGTGCCGGCTTGCCTGGGGTGGTGGTGGCCATTTGTTGCCCCGAGTTGCGGGTGGACTGCGTTGACACGGTGGCCAAGAAGGCGGCGTTCATTCAGCAGGTAGCAGCCAGCCTGCGCCTGGAGCGACTGCGCGGCCTTCATGCCAGGGTTGAGAGCCTGCCAGCCCATTACGTCATCATTGCCTCCAGAGCATTTGCCTCTCTCAAGGACTTTGTCACGTGGTCGCAGGGCGCGCTGCTCGATGGTGGCATCTGGATGGCCATGAAAGGCCTCTACCCAAACGATGAGGTGACGGCTGTGCCGGCTGTGACAGAGGTGTTTCACGTGGAACGCTTGAGTGTGCCGGGTCTGGATGCGGCGCGCTGTCTCGTCTGGCTGCGCCGCCGCACCTAAGCGCCCGCAGCGGTATGGCGACTCGGCCTTGGTGGGGTTGATGTGCGGCCCCGTCTTTGCGCTAGCGTAAACTCCGCTCTTCATGCCCCCAGGGCGATTCAAACGATATCCAAATGCTTGGCATTACCGACTACGGCGCTTTTGTTGTCACCATTCTTGTGTTCCTGCTGATTCCAGGGCCAGGCAACCTGGCGCTGGCGTTGTCAACCGCAAAGGGTGGGTTGCGGGGCGGCTTGGCTGCTACCTTGGGCGTCATCGCTGGCGATCAGGTTTTGCTGTGGTCGGCGGTCGCTGGCTTGGCCGCTTTGTTGCACGCCTACCCCAATGCCTTCCATGCCGCCCAGTGGGTTGGGGCTGGCTACTTGGCCTGGCTGGGTGGGCGCATGCTGTTGGCCCGTGCAGGGGCGGCGCCCGTGGTGCACATTCGGGCGCGCCACTATCTGCGCCAAGCCATGGTGATCACGCTACTCAACCCGAAGGCGGTTTTGTTTTACATGGCCTTTTTTCCGTTGTTTGTGGATCCTGCGCGCCAACAAGGGCTGCTCACATACGGCGCCATGGCCCTGACCATAGCGGTCTTGACTTTGATGTATGGTGTGCTTGCGGTGTTTCTGGCGCATTTTCTGGCAGATCGCTTGCGCGGCTTGCCAAGCGTGACGCGCGGGCTGGAAAAGCTGGCAGGGCTTGCCTTGCTGGCGTTTGGTATCAAGTTGGCGCTGTCCAGCTGAGATATTTCGAAAATGTTTCACGTGAAACGCCGCGCCAACTTTATTTCGTTCATTCAACTTAGGTAACCATGGCCAAAATATTTTGCATTGCGAATCAAAAGGGCGGCGTTGGCAAGACCACCACCACCGTCAACCTCGCTGCGGGCTTGGCCAAGGTGGGTCAGCGTGTGTTGATGGTGGACCTCGACCCACAGGGCAATGCCACCATGGGCTCAGGTGTGGACAAGCGGCAATTGACGCACAGCGTTTACGACGTGCTGCTGGAGTCCAGCACGGTGCAGCAAGCCCGTGTTCAAAGCGATAAATTGCGGGAGGCTAATTGCAGCTATGACGTGCTGGGCGCTAACCGCGAATTGGCTGGTGCCGAGCTTGAAATGGTCAATCTTGAGCGCCGTGAGCGCCGCTTGAAAAAAGCCTTGGCGGAAGTCGATGGCGAATACGACTTCATCTTGATTGACTGTCCGCCCAGTCTGTCTTTGCTTACCTTGAACGGCTTGTGCTGTGCGCACGGTGTGATCGTGCCCATGCAGTGTGAGTATTTTGCGTTGGAGGGCTTGGCTGACCTGGTCAACACCATTCGTCAGGTGCATGCCAATCTGAACCGCGAACTCTCGCTGATTGGTTTGTTGCGCGTCATGTTTGACCCGCGCATCACGTTGCAGCAGCAAGTCAGCGAGCAGCTGAAGGCGCGGTTTGGCGACAAGGTTTTCAACACCATGATTCCACGCAATGTTCGCTTGGCTGAGGCGCCCAGCTACGGCGTGCCAGGCGTCGTCTTTGACCCTTCTAGCAAAGGTGCGCAGGCTTTTGTGGCCTTTGCCGAAGAAATGGTGGCGCGTTTGAGCGTCAAACCCCAGGGCATCTGAGATGCAAGCGAGCGTCGTGTTGACCCTGCCTGGCTGGCAAGGCTCGGGCCCCGACCATTGGCAAAGCCTTTGGGAGCGGCAACTGGGCTGTCAACGGGTCGAACAGCACGACTGGCTGCGGCCCTTGCGTGGTGACTGGGTTGCGCGCCTGGAAGATGTGGTTCAGTCGACGCCAGGCCCGCTGGTGCTGTGCGCGCACAGCTTGGGCTGTCAATTGGTGGCGGCCTGGGCCTCGCTCTCATCGAGTGTGCATAAGGTCAAAGCGGCCATGCTGGTGGCCCCTGGCGACCCGCAGCAAGCGCCGCTGGCGCAGCTACTGACAACCTGGTCGGCGCCCGTGATGCAGCCCCTCGCCTTCCCGAGCACGGTGGTGGCCAGCACCAACGACCCGTATTGCCGGTTTGAGCGCGCGGGCGCCTTCGCCAGCGCATGGGGCTCTGACTTATGCAGCCTAGGTGCTTGCGGGCACATCAATGATGAATCAGACCTTGCCGATTGGCCGCAAGGACAAGAACTTTTGCGCGCGCTGCGCGAGCTTTAAGAAAGAACAGAAATGGCAACTAAAAAACTCAAAGGCTTGGGCCGTGGACTCGAAGCCCTGCTGGGCCCAGCTGTTGGTGACACCATGGTGCTTGACGGCGCCGACATGAATTTGACGGACATGTCGCGCCCGTCGGTGCTGGCGCTGCAAGACCTGGTAGCGGGCCAGTACCAGCCGCGTACGCACATGGACGAAGGCGCGCTTTACGAGTTGGCCGAGTCGATCAAGGCGCAAGGCATCATGCAGCCGATTTTGGTGCGCCGCTTGAGCGACAAGGATGCCGAAATCAAGCGTGCAGCCATGCCAGAGTCCCGATTCGCAGCCAATCGCCCCTTGTACGAAATCATCGCAGGTGAACGCCGCTTCAGGGCGGCGAAAATTGCTGGTCTTGACACCGTGCCGGTCTTGGTTCGCGACGTGCCTGACGAGTCGGCCGCGGCCATGGCGTTGATTGAAAACATCCAGCGAGAAGACCTCAATCCCCTGGAGGAAGCACAGGGCTTGCAGCGACTGATCAAAGAGTTTGGCCTGACCCATGAAACAGCGGCGCAGGCCGTGGGGCGCTCGCGCAGTGCGGCGAGCAATTTGTTGCGCTTACTGAACCTGGCGGACCCCGTGCAAATCATGCTCATGGCGGGTGACATCGACATGGGACACGCCCGGGCACTGTTGTCGCTGGACCGCGCCACCCAAATCAGCGCAGCCAGTCAAATTGCCGCCAAAAAGCTTTCGGTTCGAGAGGCAGAGAGCCTGGTGCGCAAGCTTGGCGCTGAGTTCTCCTTGAAAGCCACCAAGCCCAAGAAAGACAAGTCACGCGACATCAAGCGTGTCGAAGAAGAGCTGTCAGATTTGCTGACCGCGCAGGTGGAGGTGCGGGTTAAAAAGCGCGTCAAGCGCGCTGGACGCATGGAAGAAATGGGTGAGCTGAGCATCGAGTTTGGCTCGCTGGACGAGCTCAACGGCCTGATTGAGCGTCTGCAGCGCACGCCCCTGCGCTGAGCGACACCCACCAAACACCGAGCGGCTAGCGCACCATGGCTGGCATTTTGGGGTTGAAGGCCCATCCAGGCATGATGTATTGCATCGCAAGGGCATCATCGCGCGCGCCCAAGCCATGGCGCAGGTACAGCTGGTGTGCTGTGGCCAGCGCGTCCAGGTCCAGTTCAATGCCCAGGCCCGGCTTTTGCGGCACATCAATGTAGCCGTTTTGAATCTGCAGGGGCTCTTTGCTCAGGGACTGACCCTCTTGCCAGATCCAGTGTGTGTCAATGGCTGTGACCTTGCCTGGTGCGGCGGCCGCACAGTGGGTGAACATGGCCAAGGAGACGTCGAAATGGTTGTTGGAGTGTGAGCCCCAGGTCAGGTCATGCATCTTGCACAATTGCGCCACCCGCACCGAGCCCTGCAGCGTCCAGAAGTGCGGGTCGGCCAGCGGAATATCAACCGACTGCAAAGCGATGCTGTGGGTCATTTCCCGCCAGTCGGTGGCCACCATATTGGTGGCTGTTGGCAGGCCTGTGGCGCGTCGGAACTCGGCCATCACCTCGCGACCAGAAAACCCATCCTCGGCCCCACAAGGGTCTTCTGCATAGGCCATGACACCGTGCATGTCGCGCATCAAGCGCACCGCGTCCTTGAGTAACCAGCCACCATTGGGGTCCAAGGTGATGCGGGCCTGTGGAAAGCGCGCGTGCAATGCCTCAATGGCTTGAACCTCCGCTTCGCCACTGAGCACACCGCCCTTGAGCTTGAAGTCCTGAAAGCCGTAGCGTGCGTGCGCGGCTTCGGCCAAGCGCACGACGGCTTCTGGCGTCATCGCTTTCTCATGGCGCAAACGCAGCCAATCGTCTTCGGCGTTAGGCTCTGCGTGGTAGGGCAAGTTGGTCTGAAGACGGTCGCCCACATAAAACAAATAACCCAGCACTTGCACCTTGGTGCGCTGCTGGCCGTCGCCAAGCAAGGCGGCCACCGGCACGCCTAAATGTTGGCCCAGCAGGTCTAGCATGGCGGACTCTACGGCAGTGAGCGCATGGATGGTGGTGCGCTGGTCAAAGGTTTGCTGACCACGCCCGCCGGCATCCCGGTCACCAAACTGGGCACGCATGGCGTTCAACACCTGGTTGTAGTGCCCAATTGAGTGGCCTTGCACCAAAGGCCGGGCTTCTTCCAGGGTTTGGCGAATGCGCTCGCCCCCAGGCACTTCGCCCACGCCGGTGTGCCCGCTGTTGTCGGTGATGATCACGATGTTGCGCGTGAAAAACGGCCCGTGTGCGCCACTTAGGTTCATCAGCATGCTGTCGTGACCCGCCACGGGTATCACCTGCATGTTGGTCACGATGGGCGTGTTGCTGCCGCTGGGCTTGGTGTTGGACATGTTGGGACCTGTTGTGCGCTGAGAGCTAAATAGGAAAGGTGCGTGTTCGGGCGGGCAAAGTTCGGAGCATGCTTAGCTGCCGTGCGGCGCCACATTGACAAAGCCGCCGCCCTGAAAAATCGCCACGGGGTCTGTGATGTCAATGTGCGGTTGGCGTGCAAGGGCTGCGGCGCGAAAGCCGTCCGAGCTGTCCTGCGGGCGAAAGCCAAGGTGCTTGGCGTGGCGGTTGTCCCACCACGTGCTTTGGTTGTTTGACATGCCGTAAATGATGGTGTGAGCGACCACCGGCGCGCTCAAGGCGGCCACGACCAGGCGTTCCAGGTCGTTGAAACTGAGCCAGGTCGACAACATGCGCCGGTCCTTCGGTGCGGCATAAGCCGAACCGATGCGCAGGCTCACCGTTTCAATGCCCCAGCGGTCCCAGTACATCTGCGCCACATCCTCACCAAAGGCCTTGGAAAGACCGTAAAACCCATCTGGCTTGGGGGGCACGCGGGTGTCGATGGTTTCGTCTTGACGGTAAAAACCAGTCACATGGTTGGAGCTGGCAAACACGATGCGCTTCACCCCGTGCTGGCGCGCTGCCTCATAAAGGTTCACCATGCCCATGATGTTGCCGGCCAAAATTGGCGCCCAAGGCTGCTCGGTGGAGACGCCGCCCAGGTGCACCACGGCGTCCACATTGGCCAACAGGTCCAACACCGCCGGGGCCTCTTGCAGTGCTGCGACCACCACCTCTTCACCTGCGCCAGCGCGCGCCATGGGCGCTTGGTCACTCAGGCGCAAGGTGTCGCAATAGGCCTTCAAACGGGGGCGCAAGGCCTGACCGAGGTGGCCAGCAGCGCCGGTTAACAGCAGTCGCCCAAAGCGCAAGGTCGTGGCGGTGGCGTCGAGCATGTCAGATCCTTTTAAAAGTGGGCAGCTTGGCGGGGGGCAGCAGTCTGGCTGAAGCAGACGCCATTTGACGCTTTAACTGAACAGTCATCATACAACCCATAGCGCTTAGCGGGCGCAGCGGGCCTCAGACGGTCGGCGGTTGACGTCGGCGCAGGCGGTCGCGGCTGTTGGACAAGTGTGTGCGCATGGCCGCGCGGGCCGCTTCTGGGTCTTGGGACTCAATCGCGTTGTAAATGCTCTCGTGTTCTTGTTGCACCCGCTGCAAGTAGGCGATGCGTTCGGCGTTCAGGGGGTCTTCCTTGGCCAAGCGGCTACGCGGAATACCTTGCGTGCCTATCGATGCCATGAGCTCGGGAAAATGGCTGTTACCCGTGGCGCTGGCGACCGAGCGGTGAAACTCAAGGTCTGCATCCACGGCCTGGCGCCCGTCTTGAACCGCGCGGTTGAACGCATCGAGTGCTTGGCGAATAGTCAACAGATCGCTGTCGGAGCGACGGCTTGCCGCCAGCGCGGCACATTCTGTTTCCAGGCCAATGCGAACCTCTAACAGTGCGATGACGTCAATCAAGGTTCCTAATTGTTCGTGCTCAATGTGAAAGGGCAAACCGTCTTGCGGGTTGAGCACAAAGGTGCCGATGCCGTGGCGTGTTTGCACTTTGCCTCCGGCCTGCAAATTGGAAATAGCTTCACGCACCACGGTGCGGCTGACGCCAAACGCCTGCATCAAGTCGGCCTCTTTGGGCAGTTTGTCCCCGCCAGCGTAATGCCCCTCAAAGATGCGCGCGCTCAAGCGCTCAGCCAACTCGGCAGCCAAGGTGCGGTGCTTGCGCTTAGCGGGTGGTGCGATGGCCATCAGGGAAAACCCTTTGTAACAAATCAGGAAACTGCTGCTATGCTGGTTGTACGACAACTGATGACTTGGCAGAAAAGCACTGTAGCAGATTTGCCGCTCAAATCGTCGAACGCGTTTGCATTTTCAACCATTCACGCGCCACGGCGCAAAGGACTGATCAACATGAATAAGCGTAGAAGCCTGCTTCAACTTGCAACAACGGCTGCATTGCTCGGCATCACCGCGCTGGTGCAGGCGCAAACCGTCATGAAAGCGGCCGATGTCCACCCGGCTGGCTACCCAACGGTGGTGGCTGTGGAGGCCATGGGTAAAAAAATCGAAACAGCGACCAAAGGACGCATCAAGTTTCAGATGTTTCCTGGCAGCGTCTTGGGCGGCGAAAAAGAAATGATTGAGCAGACCCAGGTGGGCGCCATTCAATTGCTGCGGACCTCTTTGGGCCCGGTGGGTCCCGTGGTGCCGGAAGTCAACATTTTCAACATGCCGTTCGTGTTTCGCAGCATTGCGCACATGCGCGCTGTGATCGATGGCCCCATCGGCCAAGAACTGCTCGACAAGATCAGCGCCTCGCCTGCCAAGATGGTGGCCTTGGCCTGGATGGACGGTGGCTCACGCAGCCTCTACACCAAAAAGCCGGTGCGCAGCATGGCCGACCTGAAAGGGCAAAAAATCCGCATGATGGGCAACCCCCTGTTTGTTGACACCATGAACGCCATGGGCGGTAACGGGATTTCGATGGGCTATGGAGAGGTTTTCACAGCCTTGCAAACAGGTGTGATCGATGGCGCCGAAAACAACCCACCTAGTCTGTACACCGCCAACCATTTCAAGGCCGGCGCCAAGTACTACACCCAGACCAACCACCTGATCATCCCTGAAATTTTGGTGATGTCCAAAGCTGCGTACGACAAGCTCTCGGATGCCGACAAAGCCATGTTCAAAAAATACGGTCGCGAAGCCCAAATGGCGCAGCGCGTCTTGTGGGACAAAGCCGTGGCTGACTACACCGGCAAACTCAAGGCCGAAGGTGTAGAGTTCATCACCATGGACAACAAACCGTTTTACGACGCGACCGCCCCGGTTCGTGCCAAGTACGGCGCACAGTTCGGTGATTTGATGAAACGCATCGCCGCCACCAAGTAAGCGCGGCGACCAGGACTTGCAGGCTGGGCCAACCCAAGCCCGCCCTGCAGGTCTGTTTTGCCAATGTATTTGAAGCCAAGTTGATTGCTGTGAACCCGACGTATGTCCGTGTGATGGACCGCCTGTACCTGATGAGCATTTGGATTGCTGGTACTGCTATTTTCTTCATGTCGCTGATCATCCCTTGGGGGGTGTTCACGCGCTATGTCTTGGGAACCGGTTCCCATTGGCCTGAGCCGATCGCTATTTTGCTGATGATGCTGTTTACCTTTATTGGCGCAGCAGCGTCTTATCGGGCCGGCGCGCACATTGCGGTGAGCATGGTGGTTGACGCCTTGCCCCAGGCCGTACAAAGCTTGGGCAGGGGCTTGGTGCATGTGTTGATGCTGCTTATCTGCAGCTTCGTGCTGTTCTATGGCAGTCGGCTGAGCCTAGAAACCATGGGGCAGTCCATAGCCGAGCTGCCTTGGTTGCCCGTTGGCATCACCTATGCGGCCATACCGATCGGCAGCCTGTTGACGTTGTTGTTCGTGTTGGAGCAGGTGTTTTATGGCTCCCAAGCTGACAACCCCATGGTGACGATGCAGGCCAAAGACCAGGCCGCCATGCAAGAAAGCAGTTGATGGACGCCTTTGTGTTGTTGGGTAGTTTTGCGTTATTGATGCTCATTGGCATGCCCATCGCGTATGCGCTTGGCTTGTCGGCCCTTGTCGCTGCAATCTATATCGATTTGCCGCTGGATGCCGTGATGATTCAGTTGGCCGCAGGCGTCAATAAGTTTTCGCTGCTGGCCATTCCCTTTTTTGTCTTGGCCGGCGCCATCATGGCCGAAGGCGGCATGGCCAGGCGCTTGGTGGCATTTGCCGGCGTCCTGGTGGGATTTGTGCGCGGGGGGCTGAGTTTGGTGAACATATTGGCGTCCACTTTTTTTGGCGCGATTTCGGGATCATCGGTTGCGGATACCGCGTCCATCGGATCGGTCTTGATCCCTGAAATGGAGCGCAAAGGCTATCCGCGCGACTTTGCCACGGCGGTCACCGTCAGTGGCTCGGTGCAGGCCATTTTGATTCCGCCCAGTCACAACGCCGTGATCTATTCGCTGGCCGCTGGTGGCACGGTCAGCATCGCAGCGCTGTTCATGGCCGGCGTGCTGCCAGGCCTGCTGATGGGCCTGACCTTGGCCACCTTGTGCTTGATCAAGGCCAAGCAAAACAATTACCCAAAGGGCGAGCGTGTGCCCTTGCGCCAAGCTTTGAAAATTGTGCTCGATGCCCTGTGGGGCCTGATGACCATGGTCATCATTTTGGGCGGCATTTTGTCGGGCGTGTTCACTGCCAACGAGAGTGCATCGATTGCGGTGTTGTGGGCATTTTTTGTCACCATGTTCATCTACCGCGATTACCAATGGCGCGATCTGCCCAAGCTGGTTCACAGGACGGTCAAGACGGTCACCATTGTGATGATTTTGATTGGCTTTGCAGCCTGCTTTGGCTACCTGATGACATTGATGCAAATTCCGCTCAAGGTGACGGCATTTTTCATCAGCCTGTCAGACAACAAATACGTCATTTTGTTCATGATCAACATCATGCTTTTGATGTTGGGCTGCTTGATGGACATGTCGCCCTTGATCCTGATTCTGACCCCCATTCTTTTGCCCGTGGTGAAGACCCTGGGTGTCGACCCGGTGCACTTTGGCATGATCATGATGGTCAACCTGGGCATGGGTTTGATCACCCCGCCCGTGGGTACCGTGTTGTTTGTAGGCAGTGCCATCTCCAAGCTGAAAATTGGCGTGGTTGCGCGCGCCATGCGGCCCTTCTTTGTCGCCTTGTTCGTGGTCTTGTTGATGGTCACCTACGTGCCCTGGCTGTCTTTGTGGCTGCCGCGCCTATTGGGCTTGTAAGATGCGTTCTTTGTTGACCCTGCTGCGCCGCACAGCCCTGGCCATGCGCGCGGCTCCCCTCTGAGGAATGCCCTGTCCATGAATGAATCCAGCCAAAACCCGCTCAGCGTGCGTGACCATTTGCAAGTGCAAGCGCGCGCTCTGACCACCCGCTACCCCGAGCCCTTGGTTGAGGTGCTCGATGAGCGCTTTCGCAGTCTGCGGCTGTACAGCACCAGCGTGGAACAATTGGCCACTGGCATGCGCTGGGCAGAGGGACCGGTTTGGTTTGGCGACGGGCGCTACCTGTTGTTCTGTGACATCCCCAACAACCGCATGCTGCGCTGGGACGAGACCACCGGCGTGACCAGTGTGTACCGCGCGCCGTCCAACAACGCCAATGGGCAAGCGCGTGATCAGCAGGGTCGTTTGATTTCCTGCGAGCACCTCACGCGGCGCATCACCCGCACCGAATACGACGGGCGCATCACCGTCTTGGCCGACCAGTTCGAAGGCAAGCGCTTGAACTCGCCCAACGACATCGTCTGCGCCCGTGATGGCAGCATCTGGTTCACCGACCCCAGCTTTGGCATTGACGGCGATTGGGAGGGCGACCGCGCACCCTCCGAGCAAGCCCATGCGGTTTATTGCATCTTGCCCGATGGCACGCTGAGCAAAGCGCTTGAAGGCCTGAAAGCGCCCAATGGCCTGGCTTTCACGCCTGACGAGTCTCAGCTGTATGTGGTGGAGAGCCGAGCGGAGCCCTACCGTCGCCTGTGGCGTTATGCGGTCAAGGAGCACACCCTGTCAAATCCAGAACTGGTCATTGAAGCCACCGACTTTGGCGCGCTCGATGGCATTGCCATCGACGTGGACGGGCGCATTTGGTGCGGCTATGGCAGCACCGGCATCGCGCCCTCCGAGGGCTTGGACGGCGTGCGCGTCTTCACCCCACAAGGCGAGCCCCTGGCGCACATCCACCTGCCCGAGCGTTGCGCCAACCTGTGTTTTGGCGGCGCCAAAAACAACCGCTTGTTCATGGCCGCCAGCCACTCGCTGTACGCGCTGTACCTCAATACCCGCGGCGCGGTCTAAGCACGGCTACCTGGGCCTCAGCTCCATCATGATCGCCAACGCCAAGCCCCATGTCATTTGTATGCACCCGGCTGACAACGTGGCCATCGTCGGCAACAACGCCGGCCTGCCCGCAGGCACGGTGCTCAGTGATGGCTTGGTGTTGCGTGAAAAAGTACCGCAGGCGCACAAAGTCGCCTTGAGCGACTTGGCCGCAGGCCAAGCGGTGCTGCGCTATGGTGTTGAGATTGGTCGCGCGCGCCAAGCCATTGCGGCGGGCAGCTGGGTGCATGAGCGCTTGCTCGAGATGCCCGAGGCCTGCGCCTTGGACCAAGTGCAGTTGCCGCCAGCCCAGCGGCAACTGCCCCGCCTGGAGCCCTTGGACGGCTTCACGTTTGAGGGCTACCGCAACGCCGACGGCTCGGTCGCCACGCGCAACTTGCTGGCCATCACTACAACGGTGCAGTGCGTGGCCGGCGTGCTGGAGATCGCGGTGCAACGCATCCGTGCCGAACTGCTGCCCAAGTACCCCCATGTTGATGGTGTGGTGGGGCTCGAGCACAGCTATGGCTGCGGCGTGGCCATTGATGCGCCAGATGCGCCCATACCCATTCGCACCCTGCGCCACATCAGTCAAAACCCCAATTTCGGCGGCGAGGCCATGGTGCTGAGCCTGGGCTGCGAAAAGCTGCAACCCGAGCGCCTCTTGCCCGCTGGCAGCGTGCCGGTGATCAGCTTGGTGCGCCTGCAAGACGAGCAGCATGTGGGCTTCATGGCCATGATCGACAGTGTGTTGGCCACCGCCGAGACGCATTTGCAGCGCTTGAACCAGCGCCGGCGTGTCAGTGTGCCCGCCAGCGCCTTGATGGTCGGTGTGCAGTGTGGCGGCAGCGACGCCTTCAGTGGCGTCACAGCCAACCCTGCGGTGGGTTTTTGCACCGATTTGCTGGTGCGTGCAGGCGCCACTGTGCTGTTCAGTGAAACCACCGAGGTGCGCGACGCCATTGAGCAGATGACCGCGCGTGCGGCGTCGCCCGCTGTGGCGCAGCGCATGCTCGATGAAATGGCTTGGTATGACGCTTATCTGGCGCGTGGCGGTGTCGACCGCAGTGCCAACACCACCCCTGGCAACAAAGCTGGCGGCTTGTCCAACATTGTTGAAAAAGCCATGGGCTCGATCATCAAAAGCGGCACGGTGCCGATTGTGGGCGTGGTCGCACCCGGCGACAAAGCCAAAGGCCCAGGCTTGCTTTATGCCGCCACGCCGGCCAGTGACTTTATCTGCGGTACGCTGCAGCTCGCCGCCGGCATGAACCTGCACGTGTTCACAACGGGACGCGGCACACCGTATGGGCTGGAAGCCTGCCCCGTCATCAAAGTGGCCACGCGCACCGACTTGGCCCAGCGCTGGCACGACTTGATGGACCTCAACGCCGGCCAAATCGCCGACGGCAGCGCCACCGTTGCCGAGGTTGGCTGGCAACTGTTTCACCTTTTGCTGGCCACCGCCAGCGGTCGCAAAACGTGGGCCGAACACTGGAAGCTGCACAACAGCTTGGTGCTGTTTAACCCAGCGCCCATCACCTGAGCCCCTGTTCGCCCCTTAAGCCTTTAACCACTAACGAGCTCTGACCATGACAACACAAGCCCCAGCATTCAAGCCCTTTCCCAATACCTTCAGGCGCGACCTGCTTGCCGGCAAACCCTTGTATGGCTGCTGGTCGTCCCTGGCCAGCCACATCAGCACCGAAGTGATTGGTGTGGCCGGCTTTGATTGGATCTTGCTCGATGGCGAGCACGCGCCCAATGAGATGGCCACCTTTGTGCCGCAACTCATGGCGCTGAAAAACAGCGTCAGCGCCCCCGTGGTGCGCCCGAGCTGGAACAACACCGTTGAGATCAAGCGCTTGCTTGATGCCGGTTTTTTCAACTTCTTGATTCCGTTTGTCGAAAGCGCCGATGAAGCCCTCAAGGCCGTTCAGGCCACCCGTTACCCGCCACAAGGCGTGCGCGGGGTGTCGGTGTCCACCCGCAGCAATGGCTTTGGCTCGGTGCCCGACTACTTCAAACAGATCAACGACAACATTTGTGTCATGGTGCAAATTGAAAGCCTCAAAGGCGTGCAGGCAGCGCGTGAGATTGCCGCCATCGACGGCGTGGACTCTTTGTTTGTCGGCCCCTCTGATCTGGCCGCAGCGCTGGGGCACTTGGGCAACTTCAACCACCCTGAGGTGCAAGCCGCCATTGCCGATGTCTTTGCTGCGGCCAAAGCCTGTGGCAAGCCCAGTGGCATCTTGGCCACGGTCGAAGCCGATGCCCGACGTTATGCCGAGATGGGCTGCACTTTCATTGGCGTGGCCAGTGACTTGGGCCTTTTGCGCGGGGCTTCGCAGGCGTGGCGCGACAAGTTCTTGAGCTGAGCGCCTGACCTGTTGGGTTGACCCCGCCCGGGCAGCCCCCCGGCAAGCTTGTGCCTGCGCGCCGCACCTTAGGACCAGTCAAGCGAAAGCCGAAGTTCCCGTTCCCGTGAACGGCCCCATGCATCAGCGGTGTGTTCACGCCCGCCCCCGGGCGTGGCGGCACCAAGGCTTGGCATGCACAAGGGGCTGTGCGCCGGCTGGCCCTTTGAGCTGCCAGCAAACCAGCCCAACATTTTGTATACTGTATACAGAGAGCACCTATTTCATGACGCAGCTTGTCCAGCTTCAAGAAACCCCCGACCTCGTAGAGCGGGTGTACTTGGCCGTGCTCGACGCCATCAGCGACGGCACGCTCGCACCCGGCCAAAGGGTGACGCAAGAGGACTTGGCGCGGCAGTTGGCGGTGTCGCGCCAACCGGTTTTGCAGGCGCTGCGCCAACTCAAAACTGACGGCTTTGTGCAAGACGCCCCTGGGCGCGGCCTGATGGTCGCACCACTGGACGCACGCTGGATGCTGCAGGTCTACCAGGTGCGCGGCGCCTTGGACCGGCTCGCTGCCCAGTCGGCCGCACGCCTGCGCTTTCCCTTGGACGAAGCCCTGCTGGTGCAAGGCCGCCAGGCTGCGCGCGGCCATGACATCGCCGCCATGATCGACGCCGACCTGGCTTTTCACAACGCCATTTACCAAGCCAGTGGCAACCCCTTGATTGAGCAGACCGCGCGCCACCATTGGCGGCATTTGCGCCGCGTCATGGGGGCCGTCTTGCAAGCCAGTGGCCAGCGCAACGCCGTCTGGGATGAGCACGCCGCCATTGCCCAAGCCATACGCTCGGGTGATGTCGATCGGGCAGGCCTGCTCATTGAAAACCACAGCGCTGGCGCAGGCGAAGCGCTGGCACAACGGATCTCCAACTTTCTCCAACCAACCGAGGCTAAGACCGCATGAAACTCACCGCAGCCCAATTAGAGCAATTCGACCGCGACGGCTACTTGTTCTTTCCCAGCATGTTTTCCCCCACCGAGACGCAGACGCTCTTGGATGCCGTGCCTGATTTGTACGAGCGCCGCGATGCCTTCAATGTGCGTGAAAAAGGCGTTGACGCAGTACGCACCAACTTCGCTGCCCACATGGTGAGCAAGCCCTTTGGCACCTTGGCGCGCCACCCCCGCATGGTCGAGCCCGTGGAGGCGCTCTTGGGCGAGAAGCTCTACATGCACCAGTTCAAGATCAACGGCAAGATGGCTTTTGAGGGCGACGTCTGGCAGTGGCATCAAGACTACGGCACCTGGCTCAACGACGACATGATGCCCACCGAGCGCGCCATGAACGTGGCCATTTTTCTGGACGATGTCAACGAGCACAACGGCCCCTTGATGTTCATTCCTGGCAGCCACAAGCGCGGCGTGGTGGCCGCCAAGCATGACTTGTCCACCACCAGCTACCCGCTGTGGACGGTTGACAACGAGCTCATCACCACCTTGGTCGAGCGCGCTGGCGGCAAAAACGGCGGCATCGTCAGCCCCAAAGGCCCGGCTGGCTCCATGATTTTGTTTCACAGCTGCCTGGTGCACGCCTCTACCAGCAACCTCTCGCCCTGGAACCGCGTGGCGGTGTATTTGAGCCTGTGTGCCGTGAGCAACCACATTCGCCGCCACAAGCGTCCCGAGTTCATCGCCCACCGTGACTTCACCCCCATCGAATGCCTGCCTGACGACTGCTTGCTGCAAGACTACCCCGTTGACCTGCCTTGGAGAGACGGCATGCCTGGCAGCGCACTGCAAACCTCTACCGTGCCATTTGACGAACAGAAAGACGCTGCATGAGCCTTTACGCCAAACTCCAGCAACGCGCCGCAGAAGGCCGTCCCATTCGCATCGGTCTGATCGGCGCGGGCAAATTCGGCTCCATGTACCTGGCGCAAATTCCGCGCACGCCTGGCGTGCACCTGGTGGGCATTGCAGACCTGTCGCCCGACGCGGCGCGCACCAACCTGGCCCGTGTGGGTTGGCAAGCCGAGCGCCTGCAAGCGGCAAGCCTAGACACCGCCGTCAAGAACGGCAGCACCCACATCGGTGAAGACTGGCGCGCCTTGGTCTCGCACCCTGCCATTGATGTCATCGTCGAGTGCACGGGTCACCCCATTGCCGCGGTAGACCACTGTCTGGAAGCCTTTTCACATGGCAAGCACGTGGTCAACGTCACGGTTGAGGCCGACGCCTTTTGTGGCCCCTTGCTGGCGCACAAGGCCGCGCAAGCAGGCGTTATTTATTCGCTGGCTTTTGGTGACCAACCAGCGCTGATTTGTGATCTGGTTGACTGGGCGCGCACCTGTGGGTTCCCCGTGGTCGCAGCCGGTCGTGGCCACAAATGGTTGCCGCACTTCAACCAGTCCACGCCCGACACCGTGTGGGGCAACTATGGCTTAACGCCTGAGCAGGCCGCCCGCGGTGGGCTCAATCCCAAAATGTTCAACAGCTTCTTGGACGGCTCCAAGCCCTCGATTGAGAGCAGCGCGGTGTCCAATGCCACCGGTCTGGGCGTGCCCTCCAACGGGCTGCTGTACCCGCCCGCCAGTGTGGAAGACATCCCTTTCGTCACGCGCCCCATCAGTGAGGGTGGTGTGCTCGAGCGCAAAGGCATGGTGGAGGTGATCTCCTCGCTCGAGGCCAATGGGCGCAAGATCCCTTACGACATCCGCATGGGTGTGTGGGTCACGGTCGAGGCCGAAACCGACTACATCAAAAACTGTTTTGAGGAATACAACGCGCACACCGACCCGAGCGGGCGTTACTTCACGCTCTACAAGCGCTGGCACCTGATCGGCTTAGAGGTGGGTATGTCGGTTGCCAGCGTGGCCTTGCGCGGCGAGCCCACCGGCGTGGCGCAGGGCTGGAACGCCGACGTGGTGGCCACCGCCAAACGCGATCTGCAGCCTGGCGAAATGCTCGACGGCGAGGGCGGCTACACCGTCTGGGGCAAACTGCTTCCCGCCCAAACCTCACGCCAAATGGGCGGTTTACCACTTGGTTTGGCGCACGACATCAAGGTGCTGCGCCCTGTGCGCCAGGGCCAGTCCCTGTGCTGGGATGATGTGGCCATTGACACCAGCACCCGCGCCTACCAATTGCGCCGTGAGATGGAAGCACATTTTGCGGTGCCCACGTCACCGGCGGCCTAAAAACCAGGCTGGCGCCCTGCCCGTGGGCGCCAAGCCGTACCCTGTGCAAGACACAATCACGCCATGAAACTTGTTTTTGCTGCCCTGCTGGTCGCAGGCGTCTTGCCCTTGGTCTGCGCGGCCATTGCCAAGTGGGGCTTTCGGGACTACGACAACCACGCCCCGCGTGACTGGCTGGCTCGCCAAAGCGGCTACCGTGCCCGCGCCAACGCCGCCCAAGCCAACAGCTTTGAGGCCTTCCCCTTCTTTGCCGCGGCCCTGCTCAGTGCCGTGTACGCGGGCGTGCCCGAGCGCACCTTGGCGATCTTGGCCGGCCTGTACCTGGCCAGCCGCATTGCCTACATCGCCTGCTACTTGGGCAACCGCGCCAGCTCGCGCACCCTGTGCTGGGCGCTGGGCTACGCGCTGGTCATTACCTTGTTCGTATTGGCCATGGGTGAACGCTAAGGTCGCTACAAACGCAAGCGCTGGACAAGCACGCCCTTGGGCGCTGGCGTTTATTATCTAACCCAGTTGTAGGCCAATGAACAGGACTTGCCAAGGACATGACTGCACGCGAACAGCAAACCCAAACTAAGCACAACGTGTTGCGGTGGTTGTACCCAGCCGGACGTGCCGGCGAGGCTGCCACGCTGGCTCAGCGTGGCGGGGTGGTTGTGCTGACGCTGGCTTTATTGGGCCTCTTGGCGGGTAATGTGTTGGTCCTCAGCGCCGACCGAAACTGGGGTGTGGCGCCAGCTTTTTGGTATCGTTTTTGGGCTGTGCCGGCGATCCTTGTGGCGATGCTGGTTTGGCTGCTGCGCAGCGCAACACTCCTTAGCGCGGCTGCACGGCGCAACGCTTTTGTGATTGTGTGGCTGACCATTGGCACCGCAGCGTACCTGAATCCCTGGATGCCTTGGCCTATGACGGGACTCGCCACCTTGATGGGCTTTTTGGCCCTGCCCCAGCGCAGTGCGCTGGCGGCGGGCGTGCTGGGTCCGCTATTTGTGCTGGCGGTCGGCGTGTTGCAGGCCGGCGCCTTCAACGCGGACCCCGCCCTGTTTAACCTGCGTAATACTTGGCTCATGACGCTGTTTGGCGCCTTGGTCATGGCCGGTGCACAACAAGGCCTGAAAGGCCAAAGCCCAGCGCGAGCCCGTGGTCGCTTGGACCAAAGCCTCATGTTGGTGCTTCTCTTGGCCATGGTGGGCTCTCAACTGGTTCTGGGGTTGGGCAGGTTCATGCTGGTTCCCGAGCACATCACCCATCCCACCGCTTTGCTTGTAGGCCTGCCGATCCTCTTGGTGCTGGTCGTTCTGGTGCAGCGCTACCGCCCTGGCGCCAAAGCGCGTGACACCATGCTGCCCACGTGGGCGCGCGTAAGCACGTGTGCGCTGGCGCTGGTGATGCTTGCTTTGTCGAGCCTGGTGGGCATGCGCTGGCCCAGCAGTTGGCCATTGGCCGCCGCCGTTGGGGCCTATCTGCTGCCCAGACGTTGGGCCGCTGCAGCGCTGGCACTGGCCGCTGCCGCGGCCCTGTGGGCGGTGCAAGGCAACCCCGAGGCCCACCCTTTGCCTATCGCGCGTGCCTTGATTGCCCTGGTGGCCGCCGGCTTCTTGGGCGCCTTGCTGCGCCACCATGTGTACACCCAGCTTGACACAGACGCAGACAGCGAAACAGCGACACAACCAAGGCGCGCACTGCGCCAAATCCAGCAACGCCGAGGTCGCAGCGCGCGGCGTTGGGGTCTGGCCGCCAGTGCGGGCGTGGCGCTGCTGGGCGCAGTGGGTTTGTTGCAATATGGGCAGACTGCGGTGCAAGAGAAAAAGGCCGAGCTCGACCACTTGCTCCAAACCGATGCCATGCTCCTCATGGAGCGTCTTGCAGACCTGCACCTGGCCACGGCGCACATGGCCATGCTGGTGCAGGCCTATGGAGGCGAGCCGCGCCAGGCGGGTCAAGTCTTGGCGCAGGTCAGAAGCCAGTTTCCCGAGATCACCACCTTGCAACTGGCCCCCCAAGGCATCATCAGCTTGAGCGAGCCCGCAGCGGGCAACAAGGTGGTGCAGGGCTGGAACCTGCTTGAAGGTAAGAACATGCGCGAAGGCGCGGTGCAAGCGCGCAACACGGGGCAGCCCGTCTTGCAAGGCCCGTTCAAGACCGACCAGGGCCAGCAAGCTTTGGTGCTCAGAGCGCCAGTGGCCCTAGCAGCCGATGCGGGTACACCGCAATTTTGGGGCTTGGTCACCGCGATGACCGATATGGACGCTCTGCAACGAACCAGCGGCTTGCAAGCACTCAAGGCTAAAGGCATTGGCTTTCAGATCTGGCGCCAAAACCCAGACGGTGCAGGCGGCCT
>CAWUSQ010000015.1:0-3143 GCA_963925275.1 uncultured Rhodoferax sp. | reverse complement strand
GGCCGCCCACAGCATTTCCGCAAACACCACATCGTCAAGCCGCACCGGGGCGTTCATGATGCCGTCCCAGGTGCGCTGCACATGCATGCGCGAAAACGCCGAGTACAAAGCCTCAAAGGTGGCCGCGTTCATGGCGCTCATGCAAATCGAGCCACTGGCTAAAAACAAAATATAGGGCACCTTTTGCCCGGCCACGCTCACCTGCCCCACCAAGGCCCCCATGCCATAACCAAACGCCACCAGCCACATCAAGGGCTCAGCGATGTTGCCGATCAAGCTGGGGATGGCCAATTTTTTCCAAACCAGCAGGTTGCGCAAAAACACGGGCCACCAACGCATGGACAGCTCAGGGGCGCGCCAAACGGATGCCGCCATTTCAACGCCCGTGGGGTTTGTGTGGTCCAGGTCCATGCTAGAAAAACCTCTCAACTGCTGTTGCTTGATCAAACCTGCCAGCGGGCACGCATGCGCAGCAACGCCCTTGCGTCAACTTGGCAGGGATCAGAAACATGTGGATGAACGAGCTCACGCGTCCGCACGGATCTGCCGGCCCGTGAGCTTTAAAAACAAATCTTCAAGGTTGGCCGGGCGATGCAAGGTGCGCAGGTGCGGGTAGGCCGCAAGCGCGTCCATCAAGGGCTTGGCCTGCGCCGTGTAAAAAAACACGGTCTCGCCGCTGGTCTCCACGCGCGATGCCAAGGCCTGCAGGTCTGAGACCGCCAGCGCCATGGCACCTTGGCCATAGACCTCAACCACCTCAGGCTCTAAATGCGCCCGAATCAAATCACGTGGCCGCCCCTCTGCAATTTTTCGACCATGGTCAATCACCAGCAAGCGGTCGCACAAGCGCTCGGCCTCGTCCATGAAATGCGTGGTCAGCAGGATCGACTTGCCCTGCTGCAGCAGCAACTGCAAGCGCTCCCACATCAAATGGCGGGCTTGCGGATCCAGCCCCGTGGTGGGCTCATCGAGCAACAGCAGTCCAGGGTCATTGACCAGCGCCCGCGCCAAGCTCAGGCGTCGCTTCATGCCGCCGGACAACTCGGCAGGTTTGGCGCCAGCCTTGCTGCTCAGATTGGCAAATTCCAGCAGCTCTGGAATACGCGCCTTGATCTGTGCGTCAGGTGTGCCAAAGTAACGGCCGTACACCAGCAGGTTCTCAGCGCAACTGAAGTCGGGGTCCAGGGTGTCCATTTGGCTCACGACGCCCAAGCGTGCTTTGATGGCCAAGGCATCACGCGGCATCTGCAAGCCAAAGGCCGTGATGTGCCCCGCATCGGGCGTGCTCAGCCCCAAGCACATGCGAATCGTGGTGGTCTTGCCCGCGCCGTTGGGGCCGATCACACCCAGGCACTCACCGGGCGCGATCTCAAACGACAGGTCATCGACCACCAGCGTTTCACCATAACGCTTGACCAGATGACGCACCGACAGGATTGGATTTTCCATGCCTGCATTGTCGCCCACGCGCGCAAACCGACAGGCAAAAGCAAACGCCAAGCAAAGCCATAACTCAGCACCTCGGTAACTGACGCATGCGCGCTGGGTGAAGGCTAGTGAGCACGGCCTTGAGCGCTAAGCTGTTAAGTACACATCTGTAAAGCGCCCTGTGTTAGCATCAAATTAAGCTCAATATGGCTGGAGATTCTTTATGTATTTCATTGACAAAGACAGCGAAGATCCCCGCCGCGATTTTCTGATCAAGGCGCTGGCTTTAGGCGTCCTTGGCGTAGGTTCACCTTTGTCGGTTTGGGCTCAGAGTGCTTTTGGCTCACGGCCAGCAAAGCTTCCACCTGGCCAATCGATCTACAGCATCGAGGGCCAGGCCAAGGTCAATGACAAGGTCGCCACATTGTCCACGCCGATTGCACCTGGCGACACCGTCAAGACGGGTGACAACAGCCAACTGATTTTTGTGGTCGGTGCCAACTCCATGATTTTGCGTGCCAACAGCGAGATCACGGTCAGCGGTGGCAAGAAAGACGATGGCTCATTTTTTGTCAACGCCTTGCGCATGCTGACGGGCAAAGTGCTGTCGGTGTCCAAGGCCCAGCCGATGAAGGTGCAGTCCGCCACCGCCACCATGGGCATTCGGGGCACCGGCTTTTATTTGGAGTCCGACCCCGAACTGAGCTATTTTTGTACCTGTTACGGTGTGACCGATGTAGCGTCCAACACCGACCCCACGCAGCGCGACACGGTTGCAGCCACCCACCACGACCGACCGCTGTACATCAGCGCCGACGCAAGCGGTGCAGGCGCTATTCGCCCTGCTGGATTTCGCAGCCACAGTGACCAAGAGCTCATGCTGATCGAAACGCTCGTGGGGCGCACGGTACCCTTTGTATTTCCGGGCAGCACGGGTCGCTCGGGGGGGCGGGGTTATTGATACAGTTTTAAAACTTATCTGAAATTTGCCAAATCCTTGGCCCCAATAAAAAGCCCGCAATTGCGGGCTTTTTATTGACTGCAACATGCATCAACGCGGCCTCTACTGCGGTGCACCATTGAGTATCCAGTTCAGGATGGTGTCGTAGTTAACTCGCAGTGCATCACCCGGGTCTTTACTGTCATCAAACCCAACAACAGCATTGCCGCCATGGTGGTTCCCAGCGGGCTTGCGCAACAAGGCGCTGGCTTCTACATCGGTGAAGTTGACCAGCCCTTTGACCTTGGCGTATTTCCAGCTTGGGTCGGTGGTGATGTTGCCTATACTGTCGTAGGAAATACCGTAAAACACCGGGGGCAATTGAACAGCACCAGGTGCGTGACAAGAGACACACCGAGCCTGCAAGATGGCGTCCACGTTGCTGAAACGCAAGCTTGCCGGGTCAGGGGTCAGCGTTTTCACAACTATGGTGAGATCAGTGCTTGGACTGCTTTGGCCATCGGTGTTTTTGGCTGTGAGCGTAATTGTGTAACTGCCATCAGCACTTGCACTGAAAACCGGATTGGCAGACGTCGACGTTGCGCCACCGTCCAAGGTCGCTGCCCCTGGGTTGCTCGTAAATGCCCAGCTGAAGCTGCTGGCAAACTGGCTTTGCAAGGCGCTGAGCGTCACTGCCGTGTTGGGTGGCACCACACGGTTGGGGCCAGGGTCGGCCACGGGCGCACCAGGCTGGAAGGGTTTGCCGTCAGCATCA